>NZ_CP025613.1:0-334617 GCF_002868735.1 Niveispirillum cyanobacteriorum
TCGATATCAACAGCATCGACCGGATCGAGCCGACGGACGAGTATGACCCCTATTCGGGCGGCGCTACCGGTTATCACCAGATTGAGCTGGAACATGATGACGGCCCGGCCTGCGCCATCCTGGTCGCATCGATGATGGCGGCAATGGCAGCCGCGTGCTGGAAAGCTCTAAGGATCGGCTGGTCTACGATCTCTACAAGGATAGCCGCCTCAGCCAGCGGGGGGCGATGTGCGGGGCAGTGAATCCAACATGTTCGCCCTGTCGATGGACAGCAAGAATGACGATGCCACGGTCCAGTTCTCTCCAACATCCCCGGTGGCCAGTTGGTGCAGAAGGGCACCTATTCGGACCGTGTGACCGTCAATGTCTATCAGTTGATTGACGGAACCCCCTACGGCCCCATCGCATCACGCACGGCGCAGGTGCGCACCAAGGTTCGGTCGGTGGTCAGCGCCAGCGTCATTGTCGATGGCGTCACCCGCCCGCTGAATGGGTCTGTGGGCACGCTGGACCTGGGCGACCTGACACGCGGCGGCGGCGGTCGCTTCGATCTCGATATTTCCGGCAATGGCGACTATTCGCTGTCGCTGTCGTCCAGCAATGGCGGGCGGCTGGTGGGCGCGGCGGGGTCAGCATCGGCTATCAGCTTTATGTCTCGGGCCGTGCCGTGTCCGTGGCCCGCGGTGCGACCGTCGATCTGGGCGGATCTGGCCGCTATGGGCTGCAGGTACAGACGATGGCGCCGCACAAGCCCTGGCAGGTACCTATTCGGACAGCTTGCTTCTGACCATCACCGCCAATTAAGATCAGGCCATGATTGACCGTCACGGCGCGGACAAACCGCCGTGGGTGCCCAGAATGGGCGGAAAGGATCGCCATGGCCTGGCGTTTCACAGGACGGGGATATGGTCCCCTGATTCTCTTGCTTCTGCTGTCCGCCGGGCCCACCCCGGCCCAGAACAGCGCCCAGGGCACCATCACGCTGCGGGCATCTGTACCCGCCACCTGTGCCGTCAGCCTGTCGACCGAAAACGTGTCCTTGAACCTGAGCAGCGCGGCCATCGTACCCGTGGCAACGGTGGAAGAACGATGTAACGCCGCCAATGGCTACACGGTCAGCCTGTCCTCCAAGAATGGCGGCGCCTTGTCCTCCGGCACCTCCAGCATCGCCTACACCCTGCATTATGGCGATAGTACCAGCACCGCCGATGGCAGCCTGACGGCAGGCCGTCCCGTGTCGGGCACGGCGCGGCAGACGGTTCTGTCCGTCTCCGTTCCCGCCGCGACACAGCGTCAGGCCGGCGATTATGAGGATACGGTCACCATCGCCATCGCCGCCAAATAACCCCTGGAGCAAACCCCGCTTATGTCCCATCCCCGCTTCCACCTCGCCTTCCCCGTCCACGATCTGGCCGCCGCCCGTGGTTTCTACGGCGATCTGCTGGGCTGTCCGGAGGGGCGGTCATCGCCGGAATGGGTGGATTTCGATCTGTATGGTCATCAGATCGTGGCCCACCTCGCCCCTGATGAATGCGGATCGGCCGATACCAACCCTGTGGATGGGCATGACGTGCCCGTGCGCCACTTCGGCCTGATCCTGGATTGGGACGCCTGGCACGCCCTGGCCGATCGGTTCCGTGCCGCCGGTCAGCGCTTCATCATCGAACCCGGCATCCGTTTCAAGGGCCAGGTGGGCGAACAGGCCACCATGTTCCTGCTGGACCCGTCCGGCAATGCCCTGGAATTCAAGGCCTTCCGTGACGAGGCGATGATCTTCGCTAAATAGCGCCATAGGTAAAAATTTTGACCTATAGACCGGCGGCGGCTGCCGCCGCGCGGCCCGTGCCGCGTGAGCCAAGCCGCCGGATGGCGGCGCCCGGCGCCTGAGGGACAAACTTCCAAAAGGTCTATGTCGCACGCAAGGGCAGGAATACGACCTACGCACTTGCGGTAGCCGCCATACGCGATAATCTATGGACCGGTCGGGATGGGTTATTGTGGGCCCGACAAGCCAAGAGGCGGTCATGATGGCGGGTGACGAAGGTCGGGGCTTTGGGACGATGATCAAGCTGGCCCGCATGGGCGACGCGCCGATTGAGCATGTGGCGGGCGACCGGGCCGAAGCCCCGGTCAGCGAGGTCGCACTTTACGCCGACATTGCGCGCGTCATCGATCATATGCAGCGCCGCCTGCATGATGTGGTCCGGGTTGAACTGGGCCGCATCGGCGTGGATGACATCAGCCCGATGCAGGTTCTGATGCTGCTGAATATCGGCAGCGATGAGCTGACGGTCCGCGACCTGATGGAACGCGGCTATTATCTGGGCTCCAACGCGTCCTATAATCTGAAACATCTGGTCGAACAGGGCTATGTGGATCGCGGCGCTTCGGCCCGCGACCGCCGCGCGGCCCGCCTGCGTCTGTCGGAAAAGGGTGAATGGCTGTGTGCGGAGATCGGCAAATTGGAAAGCCGGCAGGCGGCACAATTGCTGCGCACCAACACCGATGCCACCGACCTGGAAACCACCTATCGCATGCTGCGCCGGCTGGAGCGGCTATGGGGAGATGTCGTGCGCTACGACAGCCGTGGCCAGGACTGATCCGATGATGCCCCCCCCGAATTCCGGGGACCCCGACGCGCCCCTGCGTCCCATCCTGCGTTCGCGCCTGAACAGCAGCGATGTGGATCGGCTGTTGCGTCAGCCTGGTGCGAAGCCCCGCATCGATACCATGACCAAGCTGGTCATGGAGATGGAGGAAGGCGACCTGACCGACGCTGAAAAGCGTCTCGCGCTGGATATCCTGCGCGCCTTTGCATCGGATGCTGAAGCCGAAGTGCGAGCCGCCGTCGCCTGGCAGATCCATAACAGCCCCATCCTGACCGCCGGCATGGCGGAAAAGCTGGCCCGCGACGTGGCGCAGGTGGCGGTTCCCATTCTGAAATATGTGGATGGCCTGCCCGAAAATCTGCTGCTGGAGATTGTGGCCGAACGCGATCCGCAAAAGCAGCTGGCCATCGCCGGACGCCGCACCGTGTCAGAGGCGGTGTCCGCCGCCCTCGTCGAGACCGGCAATGTCGTCACCGTGGTCCATCTGCTGCGCAATCGCGGTGCCGCCGTGCGGGAGGCGACGCTGACCCGTGCTGCCGAGCGCTTTGGACAGTTCCGTATCGTGGCGGACAGCATCGCCGCCCGACCGGAAGTGACCATCGCCATTGTGGAGCGCATGATCGCGCTGGTGTCGGAGGATGTGCGTCAGCAGTTGATCCGCGATCACAATATCGAACCGGCCCTGGCCAAGCGTCTGGCCGAGGGCGGGCGCGAGGCCGCCACCCTGCGCGTGCTGCAGCCCCTTCTGCTGTCGCGCGAAGATGCGGAAATGGTGGCAAAGCACCTCTATCGCCAGGGCAGGCTGACGCCGCAGGTCCTGTTTCGCGCACTGTGCGCCGGTGACCTGGAGTTTTTCGTGGCCGGCATGGCGGCCCGCGCCAACATCACGCCACAGGCCGCCGGCATCCTGGCCTGGGATGACGGTATCCTGGGCCTGCATTGCCTGATGGAGGCGGCGAACATTCCTGGCACCCTGACCGGCCCCTTCCGCACAGCGCAGCAGGTGGCGCTGGAGACGGAGTTCGCCAGCGGCGACTGTCCGCGCGAACATTACCAGCAGCTTGTGCTGGAAGCCCTGTTCGACAAGTTCGCCGACACGGCGGAACGGGAGGTGGATGAGCTGCTAATGCAGATCTCCGACCAGCCCGGCATCGATATTGGGGCTGCCCTAAACCCCATGCGGTCCTGAGCCATGAAGCTCACCTGCTACGCCATGCATGGGGAGCCACCGCTGCTACGCGCGGCCCCCGCGACCCGCGACTGGATGGATGGCACGCCCCAGGCCTATGCCTATCGCTGCCTCCCCCTGAACATTGCGAACGCCCATGGCTGGGAAATCCTGTGCCGCACCGGCTTCACGGCCCATTGGGATGGCGGCGCATCCAAGGATGCCATCGTGATTACGCCCGATCCCGGCACCGTAGCGCCGGCCATCAGCCATTTCGGCTCCGGCGTCCTGACCTTCCATATTGAGGCGGTGTTTCGCACCGAACCGGGATGGAGCCTCTATGCCCAAGGCCCGGTGAATGCGCCCAAGGACGGCATCGCGCCCCTGACCGGCATTATCGAGACGGACTGGGCACCCTACAGTTTCACCATGAATTGGAAATTCACCGCCCTTGGCCGCGTCGCCCGGTTCGACGCAGGCGAGCCGTTCTGCGCGATTTTCCCGATCCAGCGCCGGCTGCTGGAAAGTGTGGAGCCTGAAATCCGCTCCCTGAAGGACGACCCGGAACTGGAACAGCGCTTCCAGGAATGGTCCACGGGCCGCCTGCGCTTCAACGCCGACCTGGCACAGCCGGGATCGGCGGCCCAGGCCGAGAAGTGGCAGAAAAGCTACTATCTCGGCCTCAACCCCGATGGCAGCCCCGCCGACCCGGATCATTTGATCAAGCTGCGTCCGCCGGGGTTCGTGGACAAGCGCGGGACGTAGAGCCGCACCGTCACTTCTCACTATCCATATGGGCCAGCAACGCCGCCGGATAGCGTTCCCCCGCTGCTGCCCCTGCGGGTACCGCCGCCTCAATGGCCGACAGTTCTGCGCCCGACAGCACCAGCCCTGCCGCCCCCAAACTCTCACTCAGCCGATCCCGCCGCCGCGCCCCGATCACTGGCACGATATCCGCCCCGCGTGAGGCGACCCAGGCGATGGCCACCTGCGCCACGCTGGCCCCGATACGCGCTGCCACACCGCGCAGCGCCTCGACCAGAGCCAGATTATGATCCAGGTTCGGCCCCTGGAACCGCGGGCTCATGGCGCGAAAGCCGGCATTGCTGGTCTCCTTCGACCAGTGTCCGCTGATCAACCCGCGTGACAGCACGCCATAGGCCGTGATGCCGATGCCCAGTTCGCGGCAGGTGGGCAGGATCGCGGCCTCAATCCCCCGGCTGATCAGGGAATATTCGATCTGCAGGTCGCTGATCGGGTGCACCGCCGCCGCGCGGCGGATCGTGTCCGCCCCCACTTCCGACAGGCCGATATGGCGGACATAGCCTTGCCGGACCAGATCGGCGATGGCCCCCACCGTCTCCTCAATCGGCACCGTGCTGTCCAGCCGGGAGGGGCGGTAAATGTCGATATAGTCGGTGCCCAGCCGTTTCAGGCTATAGGCCACAAAATTGCGCACCGATTGCGGACGCCCATCATAGCCCAGAAAGGCCCCGTCCGGCCCGCGCACAGCCCCGAACTTCACCGACAGCACCACATCCTCGCGCCGCCGCTCCTTCAGGGCTTCCGCGATCAGCATCTCATTATGGCCCATGCCATAGAAATCGCCCGTATCCAGGACATTGATCCCGGCATCCAGGGCAGCATGAATGGTGGCAATGCTTTCGGCCCGGTCGGCGGGGCCATACATATCGGACATGCCCATACAACCCAGGGCAAGCGGGGGGGTGGCAGGCCCGTGGGCCCAGATAGTGCGGTGCGTCAGCATGATGGCTCTCCGTGATGGGTTTCAACTGTTCCCATCGTGCCACCGCCCGGACTGTGCGATAATCTACCTTAATCAACATGACCTGTTCGGAAATTCGTACAATGAAGCCCCACTCCTTGGCCGATCTCGACGCCTTCCTGTCGGTGGCCCGTCACCGCAACTTCCGCCGTGCCGCCCGCGACCGGGGCGTCTCGGCCTCCACCCTGTCCCAGGCCGTGCGCGACCTGGAGGAAGCCATCGGCATTCGTTTGCTGCATCGCACAACGCGCAGCGTAACCCCGACAGAGGCAGGCCAGCGCCTGATCGACAGCCTGTCACCCGCCATGGATGCCGTGACCCAGGCGCTGGATGGGCTGAACGATTACCGCAACAGCACCTTCGGCACCCTGCGCCTTAATGTGCCCTCCATCGTGGCCCGCGCCATCCTGCCCGACTTGCTGGCCCCGTTCCTGACTTCCCATCCCGGCATAAGGCTGGATGTGGAGGATAACAACGCCCTGGTCGATATCTTCGCCGCCGGCTTCGATGCCGGCGTGCGGTATGAGGAGGCGTTGGCCCAGGACATGGTGGCCATCCCCATCGGCCCACGGGTTCAGCGATATGTGCTGGCCGCCTCACCCGCCCATATTGCGCAGCATGGGCTGCCGCAGCATCCGACCGACCTGCTGTCCCGCCCCTGCCTGCGCCATCGTTTTCACGATGCCGGCCCCTTGGCGTGGGAGTTTGAGCGGCAGGGGGAGGTGCTGAAACTGCACCCGGAGGGGCCGCTGGTCAGTTCCAACACCCCCCTGCTGCTGCGCGCCGCCCTGGACGGGCTGGGCTGGATTTACACGTTCGAGGATTTGCTGGCTGACCATTTCGCCGCCGGCACCCTGGTTCCGGCCCTGCGGGACTGGTCGCTCTCCTTCTCCGGCCCGTTTCTTTATTACAGCAGCCGCCGGCACGTGCCGGGGCCGCTGCGGGCGCTGGTGGATTGGTTGCGGCGGATTTCTTGACGAGCACGCATGTCTATCGGCACTGCCAGATTTGCCAAAGAGCGCTCGCCAGACAGAGTGTCGCAACAGCCAGCACAAACAAGCCCCACACAGGTTCGCGCACCATAACCGCCCCGGCGATAGGCACCCAGCAAAGGGCCGCCGTCACGTCGAAGACCAGCGCTTCGCGTGGCTGATCGGCCCACAGGCTGACGGTCTGGCCGGCGCGCATCCAGCGCCCCCCAACCCACAACAGCAGGATGTTCAGCAACAAATTGCCTGCCAGCCCGGCGGCACCCGTTAATATCAGGGCCTCCCCCAGTCCTTCCCACCAAAGAATAACGGAGAGTTTCAATAGCAGAATGTGGAAGCAGGCCAATGCTGCCGCCAGTTTCGGCAACCACCCGGCCCAATCCGGTGACAACTGACGCAGATGGCCCGCAGATGATCCTTCATCATTCCGTGGGCGCAGGAACCTTGGGATGGCTGCACGGGGCCAAGCAGGTGACCAGGATAGCGGTGCATAATAGACTTGCCCGTCCTCATCCACGAACAGGGGCATCACCCCTCCCCCGTCGCCAACGCCACGCCAATCGCCCTTCGCTCCCGCCGCACGGCCTGTACCCGACCCCAGAGCAGCCAGACCCAGACCAGCGCCAGAAAGATGGATGGCCCGTCCCCATCCATCACATCCAGCCCTTTGACCCAGGTCAGCACATAAAGCGGCCCAGCGAACGATAGGATCAGGGCAAGGCGTAGCAGGCGTGGCGGCCAGGGCTGCACCGGGGCAAGCCGCACCGCCCCCTCAAATGGCATACCCCGCGTACAGAACTCCGTTACGAAGAACAGCCGCAGCGCCGCACACCACAGAAAGCCCGCAACCGAAAGGCCCAACGCCAAAGGCCAGTCCCGCTGCGCCAGCAGCAATGCGGCCATCGTCAGGCCCAACCCCAGCGCCATGGCACCGACACAGCCACCCCGCAACCATCCCGTCCGATCCTCCCGGATGCGGGCAATGCGCGGCCTGATCCCCTGCGCCACCCGCTCCGCCGACAAAACCGGCGGTTCCAGCAGCGGTACAACGCGGTCATGCCAGTAAAGATGGCCGTGGTCATCCTGATAAAGCGGCATCGCGGTGAGCCCCCGTTAACTGACCAGCGGGCCCGCATCAGGTCGGCTGTGCCGTATGACGCGCACAAGCTGGATGGATTCGCGCAGGCATTCCAGGGCAAACAGGGCCAAGATCAACTCCCACCACCAGTCCAAGGGCTTCTCTGGCTGCCACACACGCGCCAACCACAAAAGCGAAATGATTATTGCGGCGCTCGACAGCGTTTGTGCCAGACGCAGAATGGCAAGGCCCCAAGGTTGGGGCCGGATCAGGCGTAGCGGTCCCTGCACCTGAACTCTTCTCATCCCAAACAGCCAGATCGAGATGCTGGCTGCAAGAAACAGGAACCAGCCTGCAAACAGGCTTACAAGACCGAAAGGGTTGTTACTGACCATCACCTGGAAAAGCCCAAGCGCAGACAGCGCAATCGTGCCGGACCCCACAGCCCATCCAATGATGTTGCAGGCCGGCAGAAAAGGCGCCCGCACCGCCAGCACTGTAGGGGTATTCACCCCTTCTTGTTGCTCAAGATCGGTGCGCGGGGACCAGCAACATTGCGCCGCCTGATCAAGGTAGATCGGCATGGGGTGCGTCGGGCTGACGGACAGGCGTTTGGCGTAGCAGAGACTTCAAAAACCACACCACCTGCAAAAGATAGATCAGGACGCCGGCCCCCATCAGGAAGGAGGCTGCCTGACGCCAAAAGCTCAGTTCGTCAGCGCTCAGAAATTCCACCAACATGCACATGAACAGGGCAGCCATGGACAGCTTGCCCGCCAATTCCAGCAACAGCGCCCCCCATGGCTGGGGCCGCAGCAAGCGCAGAGCGGTCGACGGCACCACCCGAATGCCAGTACGCCGCACAATGACCATCTGACCGATCAGCGCGGTCAGAACAGACAGCGCCGGGAAGAGGCCGACATTGTCAGGCCCAGTTGTGATCAACAGCAGCAACGCAGCGCAGGCCGCCAGAAGGGAAACGGACCCGATCAGCCGCCCTGACCAGACCAAACTATCCAGCCGATGCCCATGAATATGGAATGGCTTGTCCCACGGCGCCACCCGCTCTGCATCAGCAGGAGCCGGGACCACCGATCCCACGGCGTCGCACCAGTAGAGATTACCTAAATCATCCTGATACAGCGCCATGCCGCTTGGCCCCATTGGGTTGCAGTGTCAACGACATACGCCCGCAAGGTGGCATGAGGTCGCCTCGGTATCAACGGCAATCGCGATCCGTTGCCCCGTCAGCTGCATTCGTGGTATAGGATATTTATCCTGAACCCGCCCAGGCCTAAGCACACCGAAAAACCAGTTTCCGTGCAACAGGGGTCTATTTTATGTTTCACCACGTTGCATCTGCACCGAGAATCCAGGGCGGCGCCGCACACCACCCCGGATTTTCGTCCCAGATCACATCTTCGGCACGAAGGTCACCGCCGCCCCGTCCTGCTTATGCACCGTGCCCCGGCGCATGACGAACTGCACACGGCTCAGTTCCGTCACATCCTCGATGGGGCTCTTGGCGACGGCGATGATGTCGGCGTCCTTGCCGGCTTCCAGGGTGCCGATGCGGCTGCTGCGGTCCAGAAGGTCGGCGGCATTCACAGTGGCGGCCTTGATGGCCTCGGCAGCGGGCATACCGGCATCGACCATCAGCTTGAACTCATAGGCATTGGTGCCATGGGCGGACACGCCGCTATCGGTGCCGAAGGCAACCTTGACGCCGTTCTTGATCGCGTTGCCGAAGCTGGCCTTCATCCGCTCGCCCACATCCAGGGCCTTGGCGGCCTGGGCCGGGGTCAGGGTAGTGCTGTTCTTGGCCATGTTGACGACTGTATATCCGGCCAGAAGCGTGGGTACCAGATAGGCGCCCTTTTCTTTCAGCAGCTTGATGCTGTCCTGGTCCAGATAGGAACCATGCTCGACACTATCCACCCCACTGCGCAGGGCCAGATTGATGCCGCCGGCGGCGTGCGCGTGGCTGGCCACCTTCTTGCCCATCATATGGGCCGTGTCGATGATGGCCTTGGCCTCATCCTCGAACATCTGCTGGCCCGTGCCGGCGGCGATATTGGACAGCACACCGCCCGTGGTGGCCAGCTTGATGACATCGGCCCCCTTGCGGATCTGCTCGCGCACGGCGCGGCGGCAATCATCGGCCCCGTTGCAGATGCTTTCCGGGCGCAGGGCGTGGGTCACCTCCTCGCTGAAGCCGTTGACATCGCCATGGCCGGCGGTGATAGAGATCATCATGCCGGCGGCCAGAATGGTCGGCCCCTCGACCTCACCCTTATTGATGGCATCGCGCAGGGCAAAGCCGGTGCGGGCGGGCGATCCCAGGTCGCGAACGGTGGTAAAGCCGGCCATCAAAGTACGGTTGGCATAGACGACACCGTCCAGCACCGTCTCCTCCGGGTCGTCCTCCACCTCCGCCAACTGCGACCGCGGCCCCAGTTCGCCGGTGATATGCACGTGACAGTCGATCAGGCCGGGCAGGACAAAGGCATTCTTCAGGTCGATGGTCCGCGCATTGGCGGGCGCGCCGGCGGACGCGGCATCCAAAAAGCCGGCCTTGACCGCGCTGACCTTGCCGTCGGTGACAACCAGGGTCTGCTGGCTCAACGGCTTCTGCCCTGGAACCGCCAGCAAGGTGCCGGCATGGATCAGGACCGTTTCGGCCCCCGCCGCCCCGGTCAACAGCGCGACAGACGCCACGGCCCCCGCCAGACGGCGGCGCCAGAGAGTATGCATCGACATGGATTGCCTCACCCGGTGTTGTTATCCGTTACGGATGGAATGACCGGGTTCGGCAACAAAGGCAAGTGGCTGAATTCGGGCGTGGAATTCGCCGCACCGCACCATGGCGGGGGTTTATACCTCGTCCTTCACCGCCAACATTGCCACCGCCGCCAGGATCATCGACGCCCCGCCCAGGACCAGGGCCCAGATGGCCTCGCCCCCGAACCCGGCGCGCAGCACCGCCCCCAGGATGCTGGCCGCCAGGACCTGCGGCACCACGATGAAGATGTTGAAGATGCCCATATAGACCCCCATCTTCGCCGCGGGGACCGCCGCCGACAGGATGGAATAGGGCGAGGACAGGATCGACGACCAGGCAAAGCCCACCCCGATCATGGGCAGCCACAGCAGGGCCGGATCCTTGATGAACATGAAGCTGATCAGGCCTGCCCCGCCCAGGCACAGGCTGAGCATATGCGCGCCCCGCCGCCCGATAAAACGCGCAATCACGGGCAGCAGGAAGGCCGCAATGGCCGCCACGCCGTTATAGACGGCGAACAGCAGACCGACCCAGTCGGCACCGTCATTATAGGCCTGCGACGCCGTATCGCTGGTACCATAATGAAAGGCGGTGACGGCAGACGTGGTGTAGATCCACATGGCGAACAGCGCGAACCAGCTGAAGAACTGCACGACGGCCAGCCGGCGCATCACCGCCGGCATGGCGAACAGGTCCTCCATGACCTCGCTGAACCCGTTCTGGTTGTTGCCGGTATTCTTCAGCCCGGCATGAACCAGCAGGCACAGGCCAAACGCGATCAGGCCGGCCCCAAGGATGTAAACCTCCTTCTCCAGGTCCAGCGCGCCCACACCCGCTGTGACCAGGGCGCCGATCAGGACCGACATCAGGCCCCAGCGGCGGAAATCGCTGGCGGGTCGATCAGGGCGCGTCGCGGCATCCACCCCGCGCTGCGCCAGCCGTGCCGCCTCAAACGCCGCCATCTGTTCGGGCGAATATTCCTTGGTGGTCAGCACCGTCCACATTACGGCGATGAAGATCGCGGCGGCACCAACATAGAAGGCGATATGCACCGTCAGCGGCACCACACCGGGGGCCGCCGTATTGTCCATGCCGAACCAGTGGGTCAGCATCCAGGGCAGGGCGGAAGCGCCCACGGCCCCAACCCCAATGAAGAAGCTCTGCGCGGCGAACCCGCTCATCCGCTGCTCATCGGGCAGCAGGTCGCCGACAAAAGCCCGGAACGGCTCCATCGTGATATTAATGCTGGCATCCAGAATCCACAGCATCGACGCCGCAAACCAAAGGGCGGGCGACGATGGCATGATCAGCAGCGACAGCGTGACCAGGACGGCCCCGACCAGGAAATAGGGCCGGCGGCGGCCCAGCCGTCCCCAGGTCTTGTCCGACATATGCCCGACAATGGGCTGCACCAGCAGACCGGTCAGGGGGGCCGCGACCCACAGAATGGCAAGCTCGTTGATATCGGCGCCCAGCGTCTGGAAAATGCGGCTGGCATTGGCGTTCTGCAACCCGAACGCTACCTGGATACCCAGGAAGCCGATGGACATGTTCCAGATCTGGATCAGGCTCAGCCTGGGCTTCTGCATGGTCCCGTTTCCCCACAAGGATTATGTTTATTGACCGCGACCATGCGGGGGGTGTTTTCGCCCGTCAACGGGCACCCGGCTTGAATACGTAGTCAGCTGGCATCAGCCGCACCGGGCGGAAATTCCACCTTGATGCCGTCCGGCAAATACTTCGCATATCGCCTCAAAGAGCGCTGGATGGCGTCATGGGAGATGGTGAACAGAAAGTCCAGATCCGTTTCCCCCGCCCGCACCGCGCCAAACCGCTCATGGAATGTCCAGACTGACACATTGTCCTTGCGCACATCGAAATGGGCGCTCTGAAAGCCCAGTAGCAGCGCGTAGTGATAGATGATCAGCGCAGATTCAATGGCATAGCTGCTGGGAACCTCATCCGTGATGATCCAGGAGCCCCAGCAGAAGGAGGTGCCCTGCTGATCATACATCCGCACCGTTCCGACCCTGCGGCCATCCACATCCGCGATGATGAAATAGACCTGCGAGCTATCGGCTTCATACCGCTCCATCCAGGCAATCTGTCTGGACAGGTCGTTGGCCGTCACGGACAGGCATCTGGATTTCTTGGGGTCGGTCCGCAGCCCAAGGATGAACGCTGCGTCCTGCGGACCGGCATCATGAAACACCAGCTGCCTGCCCGTAATGCGGGCCGGCTTGCGCAGACGGGGGGCCAGGGGGCGGATGTCATTGCTCATGGGACGATATTGGCCCCGGCATCGGGCGTATGCAAGCGGCCGCGTCCATCGACGGCTGTTCCCGCCGAACAGGACGATATGCTAATCTTTTTATGCTGTTGCGTGGCTGGAGGTTTCTTCCTTGTCAACCGATGTCCAGGCCGGGGGCTCGGGGCCGAAGCCCACCTTGCTGCTGATCCGCTACCCGCTCACCGGCGGCCTGCTGCATCAATTGTGGGAAGAACCCTACATCACCGCGTTCAGCCGCCGGTTCAATGTGGTTCTGGTGGAAGAGGACTGTGATCTGTCGGCTTTGTGTGACCGGCACAGCCCGGACCTGATCGCCTATCGTGGCGCCTATTCCGCACCGCACCGCCGGATCGAGGTATCGAACCCTCATGTAAACCGGCATATACCGCGCATCTCGCTCTGCATGTGCGACTGTTTCTGCACCAGCCGCATTCCGCATTTCCGGGATATGGACGCGTGGGGATGTGAGGTGATGATGGCCCATGTCAGCGTCGTGGAACAAACCCCGGAAATGGCGCACCGGACCTTTGGCATGCCCCATGTCTTTGACGATGGGATGTGCATCGATCCGGGGGTAGAGCGCGACATTCCCATCTGGCTTGTGGGTGCCATGTCGGCGGACCGGCCCTGGCGCGTCCGGGCAGCGACGGGCCTGTCCGCCCGGTTTCCTGATCTGGTGCAGACCAGCCCCCATCCCGGCTATGGGCGAGAGGTAACGCAGGGTCTTGTGGGAGAGACCTTCTTCCGCACCATGGGGCGGGCCCGCATCTCCCTCACTGATGGCACGCTGTTTGATTACGTGGTGCGCAAGCATCTGGAAATCCCGGCCTGCGGCACACTGCTGCTGACCCCGCCCATCCAGAATCTGGCGGATTACGGATTTCAGGACATGGTGAATTGTGTCATGGGCGAAGGCGATGACCTGACCGACAAGGTGGACCTGCTGCTGCGGGACGAGGCGCGCCTGCGGACCATTGCCGGGGCCGGCCATGATCTGGTCCATCACCGCCATGCCGCCTCGAAAAGCGATTTCCTCTATGACTGGTTTGTGGCGCAGTCCCGGCTGCGGCCGGGACAAACCCTGATTCAGAACGGGCTGTTCGGACCTTATGAGGCGGTGTGGGACGGGCGGCAGGGCCTGATCTCCAGCTATCAATGGAAACCGGACCCCCTGACATTGACCATGCGGGCCGCCGGTGAGGATTATGCCAGGGGCGATTACGCCGCCTGCATCAACCGGGCGCAGAAGGCGTTGGAGATGCGGGTGGAACATGCGCCCGCGCGCTTCATGTTGAACCGTGCCCTGCTGCGGACAGGCCGGGCAGCGGAAGTGCTGCTGCCGCAGCATGGCCTGTTCCAGTTCAATTTCTGCCGCACCTACTATCAGACACCGGAAGCCGACCCGGTGGAACTCGCCTGGTGGGTGCTGGCCCATATCTGCGGCCGGCAGGTCGATGAAGCCGAGGGGTTGCTGAACCTTTATGCCCATGTCCGCCATGCCGAACTGCGCCGGGTCCGCTGGCTGATCGACAGCCTGCGCGGACGGGCGGCGGCAGTGCCTGCCGAAAGGCACGCCGATGACCGGCCCAGCGTCATGCACATGACTGCCGCCAGCTTCTCTGAATGGATGGCCGACATCATGCCGATGATCGCAATTCATTGGCAGGGCACATCCGCTTGAAATTTGCCCCAATCACCATCCTGTTCTCCCGGCGCATGCCAAATATCGGGGATTATGAATGACCGCCCGCTCCTTCAACCGCCGCGCCCTGTTGATGGGGGGCAGCAGCACCTTGATGGCCGGCATGCTGGCCGGCTGCGCCACGGGGCCGGCCAAGCTCGCGATGACTCCTGCGCCCAAGGGCCCGGTCCTGACCCTGCCGCCCCTGCGGGCCAGCATCGACCGCATCACCCAGATCACCGTCTGCACCCGCCCCTTCCGGCCACAGGGGCCACGGATTGAACGGGTGGCGTTTGGGGACAAGGCGCTGGTCCATCATTACGGCCATGGGGGTGCGGGCTGGTCGCTATCCTGGGGGTCGGCGGCCATCGCCACCGATCTCGCCATGCAGACCGGCGCCCGCGATATCGCCGTCATCGGCTGCGGCGCGATCGGCCTGACCACGGCGTTACAGCTGCAACGCACAGGGGCGCGGGTCACCATCTATGCCAGGGATTTGCCGCCGGCCACCCGTTCTTCGCTGGCCACCGGCGTCTGGTCGCCGGAAAGCCGGCTTGCTTTGGAACAGCATGTGACCCCGGAATTCAAGGCGCAATGGGCCGGCATGGCACGGACCAGCTTTGACCGGTACCAGACGCTGCTGGGCCTGGCCGGCACGCCCATCGAATGGATCGACACGCATATACTGCTGTCCGGCAGCAATGGCGGCTCGACCCCGCCCGATGACCGCCCCGCCTTCGCCCATGGCATGACGCGGGAAATGGCGCCCGAACTGCGCGCGCCCCGTGTCACCTATGCCGCTGGTAATCATCCGTTCGGGGACCGGGAGGTGCTGACCATGTCGGGCCTGATGTTCAACATCGCAGCATATTCCGACTATCTTCTGTCGGGTTTCCTGTCGCTGGGCGGCAGGATCGAGGTGCGGGAATTCCATGCTGCTGCGGAACTGTCGGCCCTGCCGCAGAAGACCCTGGTCAACTGCACCGGCTATGGCGCTAAGGCCCTGTTCGGTGACGGCACATTGGTGCCCGTGCGCGGACAGCTGGCCCGCATGATCCCGGATGGTGATATCCGCTATGGCCTCTATTTCAACCAGACCTCCTTCGTGCCACGCCGTGACGGCTGGGTGTTCCAGGTCACAGGGGCGGATGAATATTACGGCTTCGGCATCGAAGACACGGCGCCCGACCGGGCCGAGGCCGAACGGGCCGTGACCACCATCGCGGGGCTGTTTGCAGGCGTGTGATGTCCCCACCAAACAATTGATCCCCGTCAACGACCGCCCCCCTGTCCCCGTGCAATAACCACCCCGTACCAAGGGGAAAATCATGGATTTCATGGTCTGGTCGCTGGCGGTGGCGATGTTCACGACAGGGATGCTGGGCGGGCTGTCGCATTGCGTGGGCATGTGCGGGCCGTTCGTGCTGGCCCAGGTCGGGGCCTGCGCTAATCTGCCGGGTCCTGTCCTGTTACGGGCGCGCGGATCGATGCTGCTACCCTATCATCTGGGCCGTATCACGACCTATGCTGGCCTGGGTGCCCTGGTGGCGGCGGGCGGCGGGGCGGTGACGCGGATGACGGGTGTCTCCTGGCTGCTGGCCTTCATCCTGGGACTGGCGGCCCTGCTGTTCCTGCGCCAGGGGCTGGTCGGCCTGTTCCCCCGGCTGGCGGGTGGTACGGGCGGTGGGCTGGCCATCGGGCTGGGGCAGCGTTTGACGGCCCCTCTGCGCCCGCTTTTCGCGCGTCCCATCGGCTTGAACGGCTATCTGCTGGGCTTGACCCTGGGCCTGCTGCCCTGCGGTCTGGTCTATGCGGGCCTTGCGTCGGCCATGGGCACGGGCGATCCGCTGGCGGGATTAATCATGATGGCGGCCTTCGGGGCGGGTACGGTTCCGGCCCTGTTGGCCATCGGCCTGCTGGGCGGAGCCGCCGCCCACCGCTGGCGCAGCACTGCCGCCCGCGTGACGCCCCTACTGATGCTGGTGAACGCCTTTCTGGTGGGGCGCATGGCCTGGCACATGCTCGGATGATGCGGAACCAACCGCGATGATCCGCATGAACAGGTCCACCACCTTCTGAATATGCTGTTCTATCTCCGCCGTGCCAGGGATGGGGCGCATGCCGGTGACGGTGCGATAGAACAGGTCGCTCTGCATCATCCCGCAGAAGGCATTGACCACGGCACCCACATCCGGGCATCGCACCACGCCACGTTCATGCAGATCGCCCAGATACCTGATCATGGCGGCCTGCAGCGGGTCCGGCCCGCAGCGGAAATAGATCTCCGGCAGGCGGGGGAACTTGATCCCCTCCCCCATCACCATCCGCCACAGCCCCTGTGCCTCCGGGTCCATCAGCACGCCCATCAGGCCGCGTGCGATGCGGGTCAGGGTTTCGCGCGGGCACTGGTCGGGCAGATGCGGGGCCGTCAGTGGCTCCATGATCTCCGCACAGCGCTGCGTCACCATGGCCTCGAACAACCCCTCCTTGCTGCCAAAAAGCTGGTAAAGTGTAGAGAGTGAACCGCCGGACCGGCGCACAATGGCGGAAAGACTGGCCCGTTCGAATCCCTGCTCGAAAAACACGGCGGCAGCGGCGTCGATCATGGCCTGACGGCGCGCGGCCATGCGGGGCGTATGGTCGGCGGCGTCGATATCAGCTTGGTTTTCTATGCTCATGGTCTGATCATCGCATTCGGGGTGCCGGTCCTGCAACGGGGCGTGATGGCCGTCACTTGAAAACTGTAATGTACGTTACATTATCCTGAGCGTCAGTATCGCTTAAGACTGGTTATCCTGCGTGGGGAAAACCAGTCCGGCGGCGACTGCCGTCGCGCGGCCCGTGCCGCGTAGCGCCCAAGCTGCGGATGCGGGGCCGGCGTTTGAGGACTTGTAAACAAGAGTGGGGGTATCATCATGGTGGGGCTTCGGGGCGCCGGGTTCATCCGGGGGCAGGGGGCGGTATTGACCGTCATCCTGCCATTGGTTCTGGCCGGTTGCGGGGCGAAGGAAGCGGAACAGGCGCAGGTGCGCCCCGTGCGTGTCGCCCCTGTCACCTTCAAGGACGCCCACGCCGCCCGTTCCTTCACGGGCACCATCGTGGCACGCACCGAGGTTCAGGCCGGCTTCCGCGTCGGGGGGCGCATCGCGGCCCGCATGGTGGAGGTGGGTGATCGGGTGAAGCCCGGCCAGACCCTGGCCCGCCTGGACCCGACCGACCTGGAACTGTCGCTGAAGGCCGCCGAGGCACGGCTGGCCCAGGCAGAGGCGCAGGCGGTACAGACCGCCGCCGACCTGAAGCGCTACACACCCCTTCTGGCCTCCGGCACTGTCTCCCAGGCACAGTTCGACCGGGTTAAGGCAGCATCCGATGCCGCCGCCGCACAGAAGCGGGAGGCATCATCCACTCTGTCCATCGCCCGCAATCAGCGGGCCTATGGGTCCCTGACCCTGGATCAGGGCGGGGTGATCACCGCCGTTCTGGCCGATGCCGGCCAAATGGTGGGCGATGGTCAGACGGTCCTGCGCATAGCCACCGACCTGGGCCGTGAAGTGGCCATTGATGTGGCGGAGGGCGACCTTGCCCGCCTGTCGGTGGGCGGTACCGCGAGTGTGGCGCTCTGGGCCGATGGCGATATCGCCCTTGCCGGCACCATTCGCGAAATCACGCCCGTGGCCGACCCGGCCAGCCGCACCTTCCGCTTGCGCGTCACCCTGCCCGCCGATGCGCCCGACGCCGTGCGCCTGGGCATGACGGCCCGCGTCAGCTTCCCCGAGGCTGATGCCGCCGCCCTGGCGCTGCTTCCCTCCTCTGCCCTGTTCCATCAGGGGGACAGGCCCGCCGTCTGGGTATTGGCGCCGTCCAAGGACCGGGTGCTGCTGCGCCCGGTGGAGGTCGCCGCCTTCCGCCCCGATGGCGTGGCTGTGAAGGCCGGGGTGAAGGAGGGTGAACTGGTGGTGACCGCCGGTGCCCACCGGCTGGATGCCAATCTGCCCGTGCGCGTCTGGGATGGGGGCCTGCCGTGAGCGGATTAAACCTTTCCGCCTGGGCCATCCGGCATCAGGCGCTTGTCCTGTTCATGATCATCATGTCCCTGGCCGTTGGCGCCTATTCGTTCGTGACCTTGGGCCGCGCCGAAGACCCGCAATTCGCCATCCGCACCATGGTGGTGACGGCGCAATGGCCGGGTTCCACCGCGCGCGAAATGCAGGAACAGGTCACCGACCGCATCGAACAGACCCTGCAGCAGGTGCCGAACTATCACTTCACCCGGTCCTATGCACGGCCAGGCGAAACGGTGATCTTCATCAACCTGCATGATTATACCCGCTCGGACACGCTGCCCGACATCTGGTATCAGGTGCGCAAGCGGGTGGGCGACATGGCCCACACCCTGCCCGCCGGCGTCATCGGCCCGCAATTCAACGATGAATTCGGCGATACGTTCGGCATCATCTATGCCTTCACGGGCGACGGGTTCAGCCAGACCGAGATGCGTCAGGTCCTGCTGGCCGCGCGCCAGCGCCTGCTGACTCTGCCCTCGATCGGCAAGGTCGATCTTCTCGGCGTGCAGGATGAAAAGATCTATGTAGAGTTCGATACGGGCCGCCTCGCCTCGCTCGGCGTGACGGTACAGCAGATCGGGCAGGCGCTCGCCGCGCAGAATGCCGTCAGCCCGACCGGCCTGATCGATACCGGCACCGACCGTATCCGCGTGCGCGTCACTGGTGCGTTGAAGACCGAGGAACTGGTGGCACAGGTGCCGATCCAGGCCGGCGGCCGTCTGCTGCGCCTGGGCGACATTGCGAATATCCGCCGCACGGCACAGGACCCGGCTGAAACCCTGATGCGCCATAATGGACAGCCGGTCACGGGTCTGGCCATCGCCATGGCCGCCGGCGGCGACATCCTGAAGCTGGGCGACGCCGTCAAGGCAGAGATGAAGACAATCCAGGCTGCCCTGCCGCAAGGCATCGACATCGCCCTGGTCGCCGATCAGCCGACCGTGGTCCGCAGCTCCATCGACGAATTCGCCAGCGCGCTGGCAGAGGCGCTTGGCATCGTTCTGGTCGTCACCTTCCTGTCGCTGGGCCTGCGCACCGGCATCGTGGTGGCGCTGTCAGTGCCGCTGGTGCTGGCCGTCACGTTTGGTGTGATGAAGATGGCGGGTATCGACCTGCACAAGATCTCCATCGGGGCCCTGATCATCGCGTTGGGCCTGCTGGTTGACGACGCCATCATCGCGGTGGAAATGATGATGGTGAAGCTGGAACAGGGCTGGGACCGGGCCAAGGCTGCGGCCTTCGCCTGGACCTCGACGGCCTTTCCCATGCTGTCGGGCACGCTGGTGACGGCGGCGGGCTTCGTGCCCGTGGGCTTTGCCCATTCGGCGGCGGGTGAATATACGGGTGCCATCTTCTGGGTGGTGGCAACAGCGCTGCTGGTTTCCTGGCTGGTGGCCGTCATCTTCACGCCCTATCTGGGCTATAAGATGCTGCCGCAGAACCTGGATGGCGGGCATGGCGAGGATCATAACGCCGCCTATCAGAAACCGCTTTACCGCCGCCTACGGGCCAGTCTGGTCTGGACTGTGCGCCACCGCTACATGGTGATCGCGGCCACGGTCGGGGCGTTCGTCCTGTCCATCGCTGGCTTCGGCCTTGTGCAGCAGCAATTCTTCCCCAATTCCGCCCGCCTGGAACTGGTGGTCGATCTGGAACTACCCGAGGGTACCTCCATCAATGTCACCCAGGCGCGCGTGAAGGAGCTGGAAGCCGTGTTCGCCCAGGATAAGGGCATCGCCAGCTACAGCGCCTTTGTCGGCAATGGCGCCCCACGCTTCTATCTGCCCCTGAACCAGGAGCTGAAGCGCCCCAATTTCGCGCAGTTTATTGTGGTGACCAAGTCGCTGGAACGGACCGTGGAGATGGCCCGTACCCTGCCCCATGATCTGGAAACCCGCTTCCCCGACGTGCGCACCCGCGTGGCACGGCTGGAAAACGGCCCGCCCGTGGGCTATCCGGTGCAGTTCCGCATCATGGGCCGCGACCCGGAAATGCTGCGCAGCATTGCTAGCGACCTGCGCGACCTGATGCGGGCCAATCCGCACACGGTCGATGTCAATCTCGACTGGACGGAGAAGCTGAAATCCGTACGGCTGGTGGTGGATCAGGACCGGGCACGCGCCCTGGGCGTCACCAGCCAGGATCTGTCCCTGGCCTTGCAGACGGTCATGACCGGCTACACCGCCACGCAGTACCGCGAAGGCATCGAACTGATTGATGTAGTGCTGCGCGCAGGTCAGGATGAACGGGTGGCGTCTGACCGTCTGGCCGAACTGCGCCTGCGCGGCCCCAACGGCCCCGTGCCGCTGTCACAGGTGGCGCGCCTGGAATATGGGTTGGAAGAGGCGATCCTCTGGACCCGGTCGCGTGACCTGACCCTGACCGTCCGCGCCGACCTGAAGGGCAATATCCAGGCCCCGACGGTGGTGGCACAGATCGAATCCGTCCTGGGCCCCCTGCGTGCCAAGTTGCCCACCGGCTACCGGATTGAGGTGGGTGGTGCGGTGGAGGAAAGCGCCAAGGGCCAGGCCTCCATCATGGCGGTCGTGCCCGTCATGCTCGTCCTGATGCTGACGGTGCTGATGGTACAGTTGCAAAGCTTCCAGCGCGTGATCCTGGTCTTCCTGACGGCCCCGCTGGGCCTGATCGGGGTGACCATCGCGCTGCTACTGTTCCAGCAACCGTTTGGCTTCGTGGCGCAGTTAGGCGTGATCGCGCTGGCCGGCATGATCATGCGTAACTCGGTGATCCTGGTCGATCAGATCGAACAGGATATCGCCGCCGGCCATGGCCGTTTCGACGCCATCGTCGATGCCACGGTCCGCCGCGCCCGCCCCATCGCGCTCACCGCCGCCGCCGCCGTGCTGGCCATGATCCCGCTGTCACGCTCCAGCTTCTGGGGGCCCATGGCCATCTCCATCATGGGCGGCCTGATCGTGGCCACGGCGCTGACCCTCTACTCCCTGCCGGCCATGTACGCCGCCTGGTTCCGCGTCCGCGCGGACGAAACGGGCCCGACATCGCCGGGTGGATGGGGTGGGGAGTGAGGAACCGCCTGAAACCGTCCCTCCGATAGCTATTTTCCTGCCTCCCCGACATGCGTCGGGGAGGCCACTTATTGATTTCAATTCGCTATATGGGATCGCCCTACGCTTCGCGCGTCCCCCTCTCCGCCTTTCCTGCCCAGGCCAGGATCGTCAGACCCCCGCAAACCGAGCCGATGAACAACACCCCTCCGAACGACCGGTGAGGGAGAAGCCAGATCAGCGGTAAACTGACCAGAAACCCAGTTGCCGCACCCACGGCAATATGACCACCAAAATTGTCAATCCATGTCCATCGTCGGGACGCAGCCCGACGCAGGAAATGACCGATAGCCAGGGTGGATGCGCTGATCAGCAGGCAGTAACCCACGGTCGATGCCAACATAAAGCACACCACCCTGAGCAGGTCATCCTCTGGATCCATGAAGCCAAGCGCTGCCAGCATGAACAGGGCGAGCATCGGCACCCCGATGGCACTGCCTGCCGTCAGGGCAATCAGTAAACGCCGCCAGGGCACCCTCACCTGAGCCACGGATGCACCGCCCGCCAATGCCGGGCAATATCCACGCGTCGCGCCACCCAGACCTTGTCATGCGCCATGACATGATCCAGGAACTTTTCCAGCCCCCGCACCCGCCCCGGCCGACCGATCAGCCTTGTGTGCAGCCCGACCGACATCATCTTAGGCGCCGTCTCGCCCTCCGCGTACAGCGCGTCAAAGGCATCGCGGGCATAGGTGAAGAAATCATCGCCCTGGTTAAAGCCCTGCGCCGTCCCGAACTTCATGTCATTGACGTCCAGCGTATAGGGGATGACCAGATGCGGCTCTCCCTGACCCGGATAGGTGCCGGGTGGCAGCCAGTAGGGCAGATCGTCATTATAGGCGTCGGCGTCGTAAAGAAACCCGCCCTCCTCCACCACCAGCCGCCGTGTGTTCGGCCCCAACCGGCCCGTGTACCAGCCTAACGGTCGCTCACCTGTCAGGTCGCGGATCGTGTCGATGGCCAGGCGCATATGCTCCCGCTCCACATCCTCCGGCACGTTCTGATAGTCGATCCAGCGCCAGCCATGTGAGGCGATCTCATGCCCAGCCTCCACCATGGCGCGGGCCGCATCAGGATGGCGGGCCAGCGCCATGGCGACAGCGTAGCAGGTGATCTTGATCCCATAGCGGTCAAACAGCCGCATCAACCGCCAGAACCCGGCCCGGCTGCCATATTCATACACGGATTCCACGGACAGGTTGCGCTGTCCCACCAGCGGCTGCGTCCCCACCACCTCCTGCAAATAGGCCTCCGATTGCCCATCCCCGTGCAGCAGGCAATTCTCCCCACCCTCCTCATAATTCATCACGATCTGCACCGCGATGCGGGCATCACCCGGCCAGCGTGGATGCGGCGGATGCGCACCATAGCCGATAAGGTCGCGGGGGTACGGGATGGTCATGCGCCAGAACCTCCTGATCCGTGGCCGGGGTCATTCATGGCGATGATGTCACCGATCGTTTCGCTTGCGCACAAAAAAATCCGTGGCACGATGGGACATGGCCGATGACACCGCACCCGTCCCTGTCCGCCCTACGCCCGCCCTGCTGAACAGCTTGGCCCATGCCGAGTTTGTGCATCTGTTGAGCGGGATATGGGAGGACAGCCCCTGGGTGGCGGAAGCGGCGTTTGAGGCGCGGCCCTTCGCCGACATTGTTGCACTGCACCATGCCATGATACGGGCCGTGCGCGATGCCGGACACCCGGCGCAACTGGCCCTGCTGCGCGCCCATCCCGATCTGGCTGGCAAGCTGGCGCGCGGCGGCGGCCTGACGGCGCACAGCACCGCAGAACAGGCGGGTTTAGGCTTGGACAGGCTCAGCGATGAAGAGTTCGACTGGTTCGACCGGCATAACAGCGCCTATCGCGACCGTTTTGGATTTCCCTTCATCATCGCGGTGAAGGAGAATACCAGGGACAGCATCAAGGCTGCCCTGGCAACCCGGCTGGACAATGATCCCGCCGTGGAAATGAAAACAGCATTGGGAGAAGTCGCCAAAATAGCCAAATTCCGCCTGGAGGGGCTTTTTGGGACATGAGTGATGATGGTTTGGCAGCACTTGCTGCCCAGGTTGCGCGCGACCTGACCCTGCTGGATTATCCCGCCCGGCCCTGGGTGCCGGCGCGCACCCATGCCGACGGCCACGTTTATGACGTGGTGATCGTCGGTGGCGGACAGGCGGGGCTGGCGACCGCCTTCGGCCTGATGCGGGAAAAGGTCGGCAATATCCTGGTGGTCGACCGCAACAAGGCCGGCCAGGAAGGGCCCTGGGTGACCTTTGCCCGCATGATCACCCTGCGCACACCCAAGCACCTGACCGGCCCCGATTTGGGCGTGCCCAGCCTGACGCCGCGCGCCTGGTATGAGGCGCGGTTTGGCACGGACGCCTGGGCCAGCTTGGGCAAGGTGCCCAAGGGGGTCTGGCAGGAATACCTGTCCTGGTATCGCCAGACCCTGAACATCCCTGTGCGTAACGAATATGACCTCACGCGGGTGGAGCCAGAGGATGATACCGGCATCCTGCGCCTGACTGTTGACACGCCGAATGGGGAAAAACTGCTGCTGACCCGCAAGCTGGTATTGGCCACCGGCATTGACGGGGCCGGGCGCTGGCATGTGCCGGATTTCATCCGCGGCGTGGTTCCCGAAAGCCGCTATGCCCACACATCGGAATTTATCGACTTCACCCAGTTGCAGGGCAAACGCATCGGCGTGCTGGGCGCCGGCGCATCCGCCTTCGACAATGCCGGCACGGCCCTTGAATCGGGCGTCGCCTCGGTCGATCTATGCCTGCGCCGGCCCGACCTGCCGCGCGTGAACCCCTATCGCTGGATGGAGTTCTCCGGCTTCTTGGGCCATTTCGCGGCGATGGGGGACCTCAACCGCTGGCGCTACATGCGCCATATCTTCGACCTGAACCAGCCGCCGCCCCAGGACACGTTCCACCGCTGCGCCATGCACCCCAACTTCGCCTTCCACACATCCTGCCCCTGGGAATGGCTGCGAATGGAAGGCGACGAAATCCATGTCGGCACGCCCAAGGGCGTGATGATCTTCGATTTCCTGGTGGTGGGCACCGGCTTTATTGTGGAGGCGGCGTTCCGGCCCGAAGTGGCGGCCTTTGCCAAGGATATTGCCACCTGGGCAGACCGTTTCACGCCGCCGAAGGGAGAGGGCAACCCCCTGCTGATCCGCTATCCCTATTTGGGTGACGCGTTTCAGTTTACCGAGCGCGTGCCCGGCTGTGCCCCGCATCTGGCCAACATCCACAATTTCACCTTCGGCGCTACGCTTTCGATGGGCCTGTCGGGTGCATCGATCAGCGGCATGAAATACGGGGTGCAGCGCCTGGTACAGGGGATCATACGCGACCTGTGGCTGGCTGATCAGGACCATTTCCTGGAAGACCTGAAGGCCTACGACCAACCCGAACTGGTGAGCACGACATGGCCCGCCTGAGCACCCATGTCCTGGACACAAGCACAGGCCGCCCCGCCGCCGGGTTAAAACTGGAGCTGTTTTATCTGGAAGGCGGGCAGCGCGCCCTGATCAGGACGGAATGGACCAACCAGGATGGCCGCACCGACAGCCCCCTGCTGTCGGGCCATGCCATCCCCATCGGCACCTACGAACTGTTGTTCCAGGCCGGCGATTATTTCCGCAGCCTGGGCGTCCCACTTGCCGACCCGCCCTTCCTCGACGAAATCCCCTTGCGCTTTGCCATCGCCGAGGCCCAGGGCCATTACCACGTCCCCCTGTTGCTCAGCCCCTGGAGCTATTCAACCTATAGGGGGAGTTGAGGGGAGGTTGTGGCGTCGCCGATCAGCCCCCGCGTCCAGAGCCGTCACGTGCAAAGCGCGGAGCAGATCAAAGCAATTTTATCGATAAATATCCTTCGATTTATCTCATATTAATATATAATGCCTCGCTAGGATCTCAATCCGGGGGGCAAATATGAGTACTTCTAACGACGATGATAACTCCTACTACGATGAGATCGAGCAAAATACAAAACCCGCCAGGATAAATTTTCGTGTGATTATAATTGCACTCATTCCCGTTATTCTTGTATTCCTCTTCGCATCCAGTATCCTCTCAAATCACCGCACGTATAAGCTGAATAAGTCTTTGTTCAAGCGGGGAGAAATAATAGAGGCGCTTTATCTAGGAAACGCCGACAGGCTTAAGAATCAGATAGGGCTGATGCTCTACAGCAGAGGAATGTTGGAAACGATCGACGCACATACACGAATGTCGGGTGATCCGCGCTGCCGTAACATGGTTCACGCCATGGAGGCGGAAGGCCTGTTTATCGGTGCCATACTGACCGGCCTGGTCGGGAGCATTGAGGTCTTCATGAAAGGAGGGCCGGATATGGCCGATGTGATGAACGCCACATCGATCACGATCATGCACACACATGGTGCCGATGATGCACGTACGCTGATGGACCCGCTGGGCCCCTTCGGCTGCGACAGCGAGGTCACACACCGGGTGCTGGCCGGCATCCGCGGCGAAAACGCCGCGGGCACACACGACTGACCAATAGCTCGGCTGGATAACGGCTTCGCCGTACCGGCGGCGCGGCGGCGGCGGTCGGTCGCCGCCGGGACTGATTATGGCGAACCAAAACAGCTCACGCCGCAAACCGATCCAGCAGCCGTCCACCTAGCTGCAGCTTCTCGCCGTCATCCAGCACGAACGCGATGCCGTTCTGCGCGCCATCGCGCGTCTTCACGCGGAACGGCAGCGTGCCGTCCATCCCCGGCACCGACAGCCGCCCTTCTGCCCCCTCGGTCAGCGCCAAGCCATCAACCAGCGCGCCGCCGGCGGAAATGTTCAACATCCGGCCCTGACGGCGTTCGCCCGCCACCTCGACCGACACCTCCAGGTCAACATTGTGCCGCTCCCCGTGCCGGCGGTCGACATCGACGGTGGCGGTGCGCACCACGCGGACCAGGGTCTGGCGCAGGTCGCTGACCGATCCCACGATACGCATGGCCACTTCACGCATCGCCGCCGCCTTTTCGCCGGTGCTGCCGGCTTCCTGTGACACGGTGTCGATGCGGGTCGCCACCTCCTGGGCGGCTTCCGCCGTTTCGGTGACATTGCGAGAGATTTCGCTGGTGGCGGCGGCCTGCTCCTCCATGGCCTCCGCAATGCCTGCCGACACCTCATCCATGGCGCGGATGGCGTCGGCAATGCCTTCCACGGCCATCACCGCCTCGGCGGTGACATTCTGGATCAGCAGTATCTTCGCCGTGATCTCTTCCGTTGACCGCGTGGTCTGCGTCGCCAGGTTCTTCACTTCTGACGCCACAACGGCAAATCCCTTGCCAGCATCACCGGCCCGTGCGGCCTCGATGGTGGCGTTGAGTGCCAGAAGGTTGGTCTGTTCGGCGATATCGCGGATCAGGTTGGCCACCCCGCCAATCTGATCCACCACTTCCGACAGGCTGTCGATGGTGCCGCGCGTGGCCCGGCTGCGCTCCACAGCCTGCCCTGACAGGCTGGTGGCATGCGCCACCTGGGCGCTGATCTCGTTGATTGACGCGGTCAGTTCCTCGGTGGCACCCGCCACCGCCTGGGCATTGGCCAGGGCATGCATGGCCGCCGTCGCCACATCGGTGGCACTGTCACGCACCTGCGCGGCACTGTCGGCCATGGCGGCGGCGGCGGCGTCCATGTCCTTGGTTTCCACGGCAATGCCATCCACGCTGGCCCGACTCTCCGCCTCCACCGTTTCGGCCATATGGCGCAGGGCGGTACGGCGATGCTGCTCCGCCGCCGTCTCCTTGACCTGCTGCTCTTCGCGCAGGCGGGCGGCATCGGCGGCACTGTCGCGCAACGCCTCAATGGCGTGCGCCATATCGGCCAACTCGTCATGCCGGTCGGCCATGGCCGGTACCGCCACCTTCAGGTCCCCGCGACCGATCCGGGTCAACGCCCCTGTCAGCCCGATCAGCGGCATGACGACATTGCCACGCAGCGCCAGCAGCACCACAACCGCAATGGCCACCCCAACCCCAGCCAGCGCCAGGATCAGCCATGTCAGCTTGGCCGCTATGGCATCGGCAGCGGCAAGTTCCGTCTGCATCTTCTGCTTGGCGGCCTCGGCCACCTTGCGCACATCCTCCGCCACGGCGTCCAGTTCGGCGGACATGCCATCGGTTTCGCCGACAAAGGCGCCCATCAGCATGTTGCCCACCTCCGGCCCGCTATTGACATAGGCCTTCGCCATGGCCGTCCCCTTGGTGTAGAAGTTCGCGACGAACCCCTCCACCCGGCCCAGCGCCGCCTCGACCTCGGTCAATCCCATGCCCGCCGCATGTTTGCGTGCCGCACTCATGTTGCGCAGCAAGTCGTTGCGGGCCTTCTCCGCCTCCTCGAAGCCGGCATCCAGCCCTTCTAGCCCACGCGTGGCCGACACGTCGGTCAGCCACAGCTGCACGCGCATCACATCGCCGCGAATATCCTTCACCATGGTGACCAGCGTCAGTGCCTGATCGGCGGCCCGTTCAGCGGCCTGTTTGGCGACCGCCACCTGGGCGCGCTGCTGGCTGGCCCCGACGGCCATGACGACCGCCGCAATCAGCAGCAGCGCCAGGATGGCCAAGTTGGCCAGCAGGATCTTCATGGAGAGGTTGAGACGCATTGATAAGGCCCCTTGGCATACCGGTTCGTGAGGCTTGGTTGGTTAAGAGGGAGGTAACATAAGCGTCTCATGATTGAAACAGCCGCTGCCGATTGCGCCGGGGAAGGGTGCCATCCGCTGGCGTCGGGGATAAATGCCCCCTCGACCAAGCCTTGCCGACCGCGTAACGTCCGCGTCCAAGTCCGGTAGCAAACCGGGCACCGGGAGGGTTCAAGCGGGCGACCATGCGGACTTTGGGTCTCAAGGCCAAGATCGGCTATGCCGTGGGCGATTTCGGCCTCAACCTTTATTGGCAGTCGCTGCTGCTGTTCATTCTGTTTTTTCAGATGGATGCGCTGGGCCTGTCGGCCGTGGATGCCGGCCTGTCCTATCTGATTGCATCCGTCTGGGATGCGGGCATGGACCCGCTGATGGGCGTTATTTCCGACCGTACACGCACCCGGCTGGGCCGCTATCGGCCCTTCATCCTGTTCGGCACGGTGCCGCTGGCCTTCGCCTTCTGGCTCTGCTTTTCACCGCCCGCCTTCCTGGTGGCGGGATCGGCGGGGATGATGCTGTTCGCGACCGCTACGCACATGCTGCTACGCACCTGCTATGCGGTGGTGGCCATCCCCTATTCCTCGCTGACCGCCGCCATGACGCGCGACAGCGATGAACGGGCCAGCCTGACGGGCTGGCGTATGCTGTTGGCGTTTGCCGGCTCTACTTCCGTCTCGGCCTTGCTGCCGCTGCTGGCCGGCTGGTTCGACAGCTACAGCCAGGCGGCGGCCTGTATCGGCGCCCTGGCCGTACTGGCCCATGTCGCCTGCGCCCTGTCGGTGCGTGAACTGCCGGCGCCCGCGACGGCGGCGGAACCGGCGCATCTGGGCCTTCGCGCCGATCTGGGGGGCTTTATCCGCGGCGTGCTGCGCAACGGGCCGCTGCTGCGGCTGCTGGCGGCCACGGTGGCGCTGCACCTGTCGCTGGGCCTGCTGATGCGCAATGTGCCCTTCCTGCTGAAATATGATCTGGGCGGCGACGCCACCCTGACGGCCCAGGCCCTGACATGGTTTTCCGCCGCTGGCATCGCAGCCGTACCGGCCTGGGTCTGGGTGGCGCGCTCCTGGTCCAAGGGCATCTCCTGGCAGGTGGGCAGCGCCATGGTCATCGCGGGCGGCATCGCCCTGGCCTTCACCCCGCCGGGCAGCCTCTGGCTGACAATCATCTGGCTGACCCTGATCTTTTTCGGCCATGCAGCGCATGCGGTAGCGATGTGGTCCATGCTGCCAGACGCCGTGGACTACGCCCATTGGCGCCACCGCCGCCGGGACGAGGCCAAGGTCTATGGCCTGGCCTCGCTGATCTTGAAGCTGGCTTTGGGCGGCTCCGCCTTTCTGGGCGGGCTGGCGCTTGACGGTGTCGGCTATGTACCGGGCGGCGTACAGGCCGAAGGCACCCTGACGGGCTTCCGCCTGCTGGCCGGCCTCGCCCCCGTTCTGGGTCTGGGCCTGTCGATGCTGGCGGTCGCCGGCTACAGCCTGAACGCCGAACGGCATGGCCGGATACAGACTTTCCTGGGACGCCGGGCGGATCGCGCCGGCCCGATGGCCCCTTGATCCTTATGCCCGGATCGCCACGGCCAGCCTGTCCCACGTGGCCGGTGCGACGGACCGGAGTTGCGCGCCAAGCCGTGCCACCGTCTCCATATCCCCTTCGCGCAGGGCCTGTTCCATATCCCGGCCCAACCGAACCAGCGCCTTGCAGCCGAATCCGCCCGAGGTGCTGATCATGTCATGGACATCACGGCCCAGAGCCGCTTTGTCCATCGCCTCTAACGCCTTGCCGATGCGGTCCAGACGGGCGCGGGAATTATCCAGGAACTGACCAAGCAGCCGTTCAAACGCCGCAGCACCCATCATCTCTCGCAACTGCCGCACCGTCGTCAGGTCCAGGTCGCTGGCCTCCACCGTCACTGCCGGTTCCGCCAGGGCGGCGGCGGCCCCCGCCGCACGGCGGCGATCAAGCCAGGCCCGCACCTTGGCCAGGAATTCCTGATATTCCACGGGCTTGGAGATGTAATCATCCATGCCCGCCGCGCGGTATTCGGCCTCCACACCCGTCATGGCATTGGCCGTCATGGCGATGATGGGGATGCCGCCGCGTGGCCCGCCCAGGGCACGGATGCGGCGCGTGGCCTCCAGCCCGTCAACGACGGGCATCTGTACATCCATCAGCACCAGATCGTAATCCCGCGCCTCCAGCGCCGCCACCGCCTCCCCGCCATGGTTGGCGATATCGACACGGTGGCCCGCCCCGGTCAGCATATGCAGCGCCACCTGCTGGTTCACATAATTATCCTCGGCCAGAAGGATGCGCGCCCCTTCACCGGCCAGCGCCACAACGGCGCCGGTGGGCGGCGCTGGCACCGGCTTCTCGGCAACCGTCACAGGCTGCCCACCGCGCAGCACCGCGATCAGGTCCTGGCGCAGCACAGGCTTGTCCAGCGTGGCATTGATGGCCGCCGGCCCCGCCGCCACCCCCGTCATGGACCGCAGCATGATCAGCCGCGCCCGCGGCAACATCCCGCGCAGCCGCTGCGCCACGCCGGCCCCGGCTTCCGCCACCACACCTAAGTCCAGCAGCACGATGTCGGGCGACAGCAGGCCCGCCGCGATCTCCGCCATCCCGTCGTCGGTTTCCTCCACCCGTACCCGCAGGCCCAGGCGCGACAATTCACGGGCCAGCGGCGCCCGCACGATCCCTTCCGGCACCAGCAGCAGGGCCAGTTTCCCGGCCAGATCGGGCAGCGGGGCCGGATGCACCGCCGCCTCTTCCGCTGCCGTCAGCGCGATGGTGAACCAGAAGGTCGACCCCGCCCCGACAGTACTTTCCACCCCGATGCGCCCGCCCAGCAAACCTACCGTCTCCCGGCAGATGGCCAGACCCAGGCCGGTGCCACCAAAGCGCCGGCTGACGGAACTGTCGGCCTGGACGAATTTCTCGAACAGCCGGTTGACGGCATCGGGCGGAATGCCGATGCCGGTATCGATGACCTGCGTATCCAGGGTCAGGACTCCGCCTGCCCCTTCATGCACCGCGACGCTGACCGTGACGCCGCCCTTGGCCGTGAACTTGATGGCATTGCCAATCAGGTTAAGCACCACCTGCCGGATGCGGGTGGGGTCGCTGACGGCGGTGCGCCGGGCCGATGGATCGATATCCAGGACCAGTTCGATCCCATGCTCGGCGGCCTTGGGCGCCATCAGCAGGGCCGTCTCCTCAAACAGCTTGGCCACATCGAATTCGATATGTTCAAGCGTGACCTGATTGGCCTCCAGCTTGGAAATATCCAGGATGTCGTTCAGCAGGCTTAGTAGCAGCTTGGCCGATGACCCGACCAGTTCCGCCGAATGCCGCTGTTCGGGCGTCAGAGCCGTGGTCAGCAGCAAAGTATTCATACCGATGATCCCATTCATCGGCGTGCGCAGCTCATGGCTCATATTGGCCAGGAATTCGGACTTGGCGCGGTTGGCCGCCTCCGCCTGATCCTTGGCGCGGGTCAGTTCCACCTGCGCCTGGGTCAACTCGCGGTTGGTCTTTTCCAGGGCGTCGGCCAGGGCCGCCCGCGCCTCCACCAGCCTTTTGTCCTCATGCGCGCGTTCCAGTTCCCGCTCCTTAGCGCGGAACTCCATGGAAATGCGCAGATTTTCCTCATGCAGCAGCTTGCGGCGCAGCAGAGCGCGGATGCGCGCCTTGATAATCTCGATATCGTTGGCCTTGGTAACGTAATCATCGGCCCCGGCCTCCAGCCCGCGCATCAGGTCGGTCTTGCTGTCGCTGGCGGTCAGCATAACGATCTGGAACAGTTCCTCACGCCGCCGCCGCACGCCGTCCAGGCGACCGCACAGCTCCACCCCGTCGATCTCGGGCATGTTCAGATCGACGATAATGCAGTCGAAACTTTCCGTTTCCGCCCGTTCCAGGGCATCCTTGCCCGAAAGAAGCGGAACGACATCATGCCCCTCCTCCTCCAGAATCCCGCGCAGGAACTCCAGGAAGGTGGGGCTGTCATCGACGATCATCAGACGGCATTGCCGCAGCGCCTGGGCCGAGGCATGGAAATCGGCCCTCGGCCGGCGTTTCAGCAGGGCATTGATACGGGCCGGCAGCAGGTCACTGTCGGCGGATTTCGGTACATAGGCGTCGGCACCGCTTTCGATGCCCCGGAACTCCGCCTCCGCCGTCACCTCATCGGTCAGCATGATGATGGGAAGCTGGCGCGTGCGGACATTAAGACGGACACGGCGGATAAACTCATCCCCGCTCATGCGCGGCAAATGGTAATCGACCAGCAGCGCATCCGGCAGGGCGCCGTTCAGCTTTTCAAGCGCATCCTCGGCTGTGGCGCAGACTTCCGCGGTCCAGCCTTGGGCGGCCAGCGTGATTTCCATCTGCAATGCCTGTGTGGGGCTGTCCTCCACGATCAGCAGATGTGGCGCCTCTGTGCTCATCCGGCCCCTTGCCCCGGCTACCCCAGTGCACCCGCATGGTCGCGGGCCCTTCCCTTCCTTTTAAGCACTTCCGGCGACGGTTGCCACCCTGAATGCCAGGAAAGGTTTATGCAGAGGCGGAGATGGAGCCTGAAACATGCACGCGGTCACGCCCAGCCCTCTTCGCGAAATACAGGGCGGCATCGGCGGAAAGGTTCAGGGATGCCAGATCACCAGTGTCCGTGAGGCCGGCCACGCCGGCACTGAAAGTGACATGAAACAGCTTGTCATCGCCGCCCCGGAAACCCACCGCATGAAAGGCCTTGCGCAGATTATCCAGGATGAGGGCCGCCTCCTGCGGATTGGTACGGGGCAGGATCACAGCGAATTCCTCGCCCCCGTACCGGCCCACAATGTCGCTGCGCCGCAGCCGCTGGCGCAGCAGGCGTGACAGCGACCGCAGCACCCGGTCCCCCGCCGCATGCCCGTGTTCGTCATTGACCCGCTTGAACCGGTCGACATCAATCATGGCAAAGGACAGTGGTTCCCCTTCCCGCCGGGCACGGGCCACCTCGGTCGCCAGATGTTCTTGCACCATGGCATGGTTCAGGGCACCGGTCAGGCTGTCACGGGCCATCATAGCCTGAAGCTGCCGGGCGCGGCGCACGCGGGCCCGCACCTGTTCCACCAACTTGGCGTTCTTAATCGGCTTGCGCAGCAGATCCTCAGCCCCCAGATCCAGCGCCAGCCGCTTGTCGGTCAAGTCCTCATCCGCTGTCAGGAACAGGATGGGCAGCGACAGCATCCCTTCCTGCTGGCGCAGCACGGCAGCCAGTTCCAGACCCGAGCAACCCGGCATGCGGTTATCCAGCAGAAGAAGATCGGGCAGAAAACGGCGGATATGGCCGATGGCCCGTACCGGATCGGCCAGCACCTCCACCTCCATGCCAGCCGCGCCCAGCGCCGTTGCATATTCGGCGGCGACCAGGGCGTCATCATCGACGAGCAACACGCGATAGGGCCGGGCACTGTCGCGCCCGATGATCTGGTCCAGCCGTTCGGCCAGGACCGCCGGGTCTACGGGCTTGACCAGATACCCGGCGCCACCGGCCCGAACGGCCGACAGCCGTGCCTCAAAATCATCCCGGCCCGACAGGAAGATGGTGGGCGGAACCGGTCCTTCCGCCGACAGGGTGAAAACAATGTCGCTGCCGGCATCGGTATCGGGGCCGCAGATGATGTCGACCAGCATCGCCTCAGGCGCGCAAGTCCGAACGGCATCGGCGAAACTGTCAGGATCGGCATAGGCGATGGCGTGATAGCCATAGGGGCGAAGCTGGGCCACCAGTTCACGCGCCTGCACCGGATCATCTTCCAGAACATAGACGGTGATTTCCTCGGCACGCGCGCTGGTTTCCTCCTCCGATACGTCAGGAACTGGGCTGGTCGCGACCTGTTCGCCCAGACGCAGGGCAAGCGCGAGGGCCGCATCGATACGGGTGGCAGCTTCCTCCTCCCCCGCCACCAGGGCGCGGGTAGCCTGATCCAGCTGACGGGCCGCGTCCGCCAGCTCCGTGAAGCCAAAGGTGCTGGCCGATCCGATCAAGCCATGCGCCAGACTTGAAAGCCGGCGCGCATCGCCCGCCGCCTGCGCCAGCGCGGCCAGACGCTCGGGAAGCATCAACACATATTGTTCACGAATTTCCCTTTGCCGGGTCACAACGGAAACAGGGGGAATCGGATTGGTCATCAACAGTTCCGCGGATGGCGGTGGTTTACGGTTGCATTCTATGCCGGTACCAGGAACGCTGTCGAGGCGCAGAACCTGCCTTAAAGGTTGGGTCGGAGAATGAAAAATGGAACTATCACGGGTCCTTTATGTTGATGATGACCCCGACCTGCGATCCATGGCCGAACTGGCCCTGGCCACCATCGGCGGGCTGGAGGTGACGCTCTGCGCTGATGGCGCGCAGGCCCCGATACTGGCCCGGGTCAGTCAGGCCCAGATGGTGCTGCTGGATGTGGTGATGCCGGGACTTGATGGCCCGGGCACCCTGGCCGCACTACGCGCCGACGACTTCACGGCTTCCCTGCCCGTGCTGTTCGTGACGGCCAAGGATACCGACGCCGAACGCGCCGAACTCCTGGCGCTTGGTGCCGTTGGTGTCATCACCAAGCCTCTGGACCTGATGGGCATGGCGGCACAGGTGAAGGCCATCTGGGCGGGGCGGTAACCCCGATACCAAGCGTTGATGAGGCCCACTCATCAACGCTTGGTTGGCGCATTGAGCGCCCGGCGTTTGAGGGTCGTATCACGTTCCAAACTGCACAAACGGCACCGCGCTGAACAGCCGGCGTTCCGCCCCACGCGGGTCATCTGCCATCCGGCATTCACTGTTCAACACCATGGTCTGCCGCCGCGTGAGGTCATAAGGCTCCCAGGCTGGCAGACCCGGATGGTTGGGGTCGCCCTTGCGAGCCAGCGCGATAAAGGCGTCGGCCAACCGGCCTGCCATGTCCTGCGCCGCCGGCCCTGCCCCGGTCTCGCTGCCCGGCTGGGCGATATTGTCAAAGGCGAGCGGGATATCCAGCGTGTGATGCGCACCCCATTTGCCGCCGTCGCGCGGGCTGCGGAAATCCAGCTGGTAGGCCCAGGTGGGTGCCACGCCCGGCGCCTGTTTCGCCCGCGCCTCCAGTTCCTCCACCGCCCCGCGCCAGGACCGGCCCGCCGTAGTGGCGGCAAAGAACAGGTCCGACGGGCTGTAATGCGGATACAGACGGCGATACTCGGCAATCACGATCTCCGGCGCTATATCCACCCGCATGGCGGGGAACAGCTTTTCCGGCAACGCGTCCCAGGTCAGGGTAAAGGCCGACGGATCGCCCCCACCGATCAGGCTTCGCGTCTCGTCGTGGGTATTGCCGATGATCATTGGGATATTGGCGGATATAGCCGGCGCGTCGGGGAAGAAGGGATGGCGCGGCAGATTGCGCCCATCCATGACCGGACCGGCATAGACACCACCCGACCCCGCCACCGGGTCCACCGCTTTCAGCCCGGCCTTTACCTGCTCGACTGGCATGGTCAGCAGCGCTTCCGCCCCTGCCCTGTCGGCACTGAGGCCCAGCTGTTTCAGAACCGCCACGGCGCGGGACGTGGCGTTGCGCGGGCCACCTGCCGTCACCTGCTGCCCGCTCATGGTGGCAACCTTGTGGAACAGGCCGCGCGCTGCTGGCATGGCCATCAGGGTGGCGATCTTGGCCCCGCCGCCCGACTGCCCAAACAGCATGACATTGCCGGGGTCGCCGCCAAAAGCTGCGATATTGTCCCGCACCCATTGCAGGGCCAGGATCAGGTCGAGTTGGCCTGCATTGCCGCTATCGGCAAAGCGCGGATCATCCAGCCCGCCCAGCCGCGCCAGATAGAGATACCCGAACAGGTTCAGGCGGTGATTGAGGGTGATCACCACCACATCGCCACGCCGGGACAGCCGCGTGCCATCATAAAGTGGGTCCGATCCTGAACCGTTGGCATAGGCACCGCCATGGATATAGACCATGACAGGCCGCTTTGCCCCATCGCCCAGGCCCGGCGTCCAGACATTCAGGAACAGGCAATCCTCCGACTGCCGCTCCTCCTTCGATCCCTGCGGACTGGCATTGCCATACTCTACCGCCTCCACCACGCCTTTCCAGGGCTGCGGCGGCAGCGGGGCCTGAAACCGGCGGGCGGCGGTATCAGCGCCATAGCGCACACCCTTGAAGACATGGATGCCCTCGACGGTACGACCGCGCACTTTGCCGGCCACGGTCTTCACCACCGGCCCCTTGCCCGTGGCGGCACCCGCCGACCCCGCCACCATCACCCCCGCCGCCCCTGCCAGCAGCAGCGACCGCCGCGTCAAATCCATCCCGCACATCCCGTTCCCTTCCCACTGTGCCATGAGGCTGTTTGGCGGAAACAGTAATTGATACCGGTGTCAGTGCGAAGAAATTTTCGCCCCCCGGTATCGACGTACCGGGGGGGGGGACCCATACTCTAAGATCTCGCAAAGGTGGCAATATCGGCGTTCAACCGTTCGATATGGGTGATGAAAAGTCCGTGCGGCGCTCCTTCATAGACGGTCAGGCGTGCGCCCCGCACCAGTTTGGCGGCAGGGCCGGCGCTGATCGGCAAGGGGGCGGAGGCATCGCGGTCGCCATGGATAAACAGCACAGGTTTTGACAGCGCGGACAGTTCGGGGCGGAAATCCGCCTCCACCATCGCCTTGTTCAAATCGGCAACCGCGCGCAGCGTCGTGGCCATCATGATGTTCTTGATCCAGGTCCGCATGCCCGCACTGGTGGCCGGTACCACGAACGGGTCGGCATTGACATCAATCCAGTTTGGAAAATCCGCCTGCATCTGCTTGCGCGCACCGTCGAACATGGCGGCCGGCACGCCCGTTGGATTATCGGGCTTGGCCATCAGGCAGGGCAGGGTCGTGGCCAGGAACAGGATACGCCCGATCCGGGCTGCTGCGTCCGCGGTGCCGCGCGACAGAAAGCGCACCACCTCCCCCCCACTCATTGAATGGGCGATGATTGTGGCGTCGCGTACATCAAATGCGGCGAGCACAGCCCCCAAGTCCGCCGCCAGCGTGTCATAGTCGTAACCCCGGCCCGGATCATCAGACCGCCCATGGCCACGCCGGTCATAGGCGATGCAGCGGAATCCCTGACCGCTCAGCGATAGCATCTGATAGGCCCAGGCCTCCGATGGAAGGGCCCAGCCGGCCAGGAAAACCAGGGTGGCGGGACCATCGCCCCAGCAACGCGCATAAAGGCGTGTGCCGTCTGGCGCGGTAACGCTGGTTGGGGCGGGGACCGGCGCCTTGTCTGCTGCCTGCGCCGTCGTTCCCACCTGCATGAGGCCAATCATGGCGGTACTGGCCAGTCCGGTCCGCAAAATGTCTCTTCTGTGCATTGCCCGATCCTCCGTGTTGCGGCCAATCTGACACGGGGAAACAGCCGGCGCGATTACCTTGGAGGTCAACGCCGCCATATTATGGAGCCGCAAGCAAGCATGGGGAGGACACTTGATCCCACGTCTGGAACGGTGGCGATGAAAACAACCCCTGAAATGGTGCCGGCCAATCCGCTGGGTCTTTTGCTGCGGGCCGCGCGCAAGCGCAGGCATCTGTCACAAATGACCCTGGCGCTGGAGGCGCGTGTCTCCCCCCGGCACCTAAATTTTGTTGAAACCGGCCGGTCACGGCCCAGCCGACAATTGCTGATGGCACTACTGGATGTGCTGGAAGCATCACCATCGGAACGGAATGCAGCGCTGCTGCATGCTGGCTTCACAGGGTCCCATTCATCGGCACCACGGGGGAGGGGCGGGGAACGCCAGGCTCTGACCCATCTGGTCTACGGCCATGATCCGTTTCCGGCACTGGTCTTCGACGCCAACTGGACAATCCTGGAGATGAACCGTGCGGGCGCGTGGCTGGCCGCCCTGGTGATGCCGGATTACATCGGACGTGCCCGGACTGCGGGGACGGGGCTGGATATGATTGATGCGGTGGCAGATGCGCAGGGTCTGCTGTCTATGGCGCATGGGCCGGAGAGGGCCGCAGCCGCCCTGCTGGCGCAGTTCGAGGCGGAAAGCTGGGCCCAGCACCGGCTGCGTTCGCGTGTGGAAAGGTGCGCCGCCGCCCTGCGGGACCGGTACGGAACCCTGCCCGACACACAAGGCAGCGACCCACACCGCATCGAAATCGCGTTCGCCACCAGCGTCGGTATGCTGGCCTTTTCAAAGGTTCAATGCATCCTGGCCTTGCCACAGGATGTGACGGTTTCCTCCCCCCGGGCGGAACTCTGGGTGCCCATGGACAGCTTCACACGCCGCACCCTCATAGAGACCGCAGAGGCCTCACCGGAAAACAATTGACCTCAACCGGCCAGCTTGAGGTCCTTCTCCCCATCTCCGCCCAGGAAGGTCAGGGTGCGGATGCGGGCGGGGTCGCCATAAAGGTCGAAATTGACCTGGTTGATCTGCACGGGGAAAACGTCGCGCAGGATCATGTTGCGTACAGACAGTTTGTCCGGCGGCGCCGTCATGGCCATTTCCTGGTAGACGCGAACCTCTTCCCCATCCAGTTCCGCTCCCAGCAGTTTAAGCACCAGCGCAGGCCCACCCGGTGGTGTCAGGGCGAACCGCGCCTCCACATAAAGCGACAGCCTAGCCCGATCCTCCAGTTGCGACAGATCGGGTGTGGGCAACTTGGCGATCTGGTTCAGGGCCATTTCGGCATCATGGGCGTGCAGCGTATGCTCCACCTCCATCAACCCTTTAGCCCGATTGAATCGGACCAGCGTCAGCGCCGCCTTGGCGCGGTGGGCACGGGCCAGCGGCACCACGCCCAGCAGCAGGCTTGCCCCGGCCAGCGCCAGAAACCGGCGCCGGCCCCTCTTTACACTCGTCACTGCTGTCCCCCAGCGGGCGCAAGGGGCACTTCCTTGCCCGGCCCAGCCTTGCCTTCTGCGTCCTTCTTGGCCTTCAGCTCGACCAGCATGTCGGCCATCAGGTCCTTCTCCTCGTTCTTCATCTTGTACAGTTCAAGACGGGACGAGGCGATCTTGCGCGGATAGGCGTTGTTGGCGACATTGGCGTCAGCGATTTCCTGGCGCGGATCCAGTTCGATCCCCACCACCTGTTTGGGACGGATCAGCATCTTGGTCACGGTCTGGCTGTTGTAGCGCCAGATCTCCGCCGGGATCATCACGAACTCCGTGGTCCCGTCGGCATAGGTCAGGCGCAGCGGCAGCGGCATGACCAGACCGCCCTTATTGGCGAAATCCACGAAATAGACCCAGTCGCCATCCTTCTCGGCCCGCGCCAGCGCCTCACGCTCCCACGGGTCCAGACCCTCCACCATGTCCGCAAACTTGTTGCGGTCCTTGTTGGTGGGCGTGAACTTGTCATTCTCGTTATAGAAATCCTTCAGGTCCGGCTCCCGCTCCAGCAGGGTTTTCAGACCCTGCTCGCGGTTATGCACCTGGGCCAGCGGCTCGACATTGTCGCGGCGGTACTCATCGCGCTGCAACGGCTTCTCGATATCGGGATTGCCGGTGGAGATGCGGTATTCGCGTACGCCCGACAAGTCGATATCGACATGGTCGGTCGTATAGAACCAGCCGCGCCAGAACCAGTCCAGGTCGATGCCGGACGCATCCTCCATGCTGCGGAAGAAGTCGGACGGGGTCGGGCGCTTGAACTTCCAGCGCTGCGAATATTCGCGGAACGCATGGTCGAACAGTTCGCGGCCCATCACCGTCTCACGCAGGATGGTCAGGGCCGTCGCCGGCTTGGTATAGGCGTTGGGACCGAATTGCAGCACCGAATCCGACTGTGTCATGATCGGCACCTGACCCTGGCTGGTCATGTAGCTAGTGATCTCGGCGGGCAAGTTGGGGTTGCGGCGATGCTCGCCGAAATTCTCCTCCCATTCCAGATGCGCGATATTCTGGACAAAGGTGTTCAGACCCTCATCCATCCAGCTCCATTGCCGTTCGTCCGAATTCACGATCATCGGGTAATAGAAATGCCCGACCTCATGAATGACGACGCCGATCAGGCCATATTTGGCATTGGCGGTATAGGTGCGCTTGCCCGTCTTCTTGTCGATATTGGGGCGGTATCCGTTGAAGGTGATCATCGGATACTCCATACCGCCGCCATCCCAGGTATTGACCGACTGGGCCGTGGGGTACGGATAGGCAAAGGAATATTTGCTGTAGGTCTTGATCGTGTGCGCCACGGCCCAGGTCGAATATTTCGACCAGAGCGGTTCCGCCTCGTTCGGATAGAAGGACATAGCCAGGACAGGGTTGCCTGCCGGATTGTCCTGGGTCACCCCCATCGCGTCCCAGATGAACTTGTTGGAACTGGCAAAGGCGAAATCGCGGACATTCTTGGCCGTGAAGCGCCAGGTCTTGGTCGCCTTGTCCGTTTCCTTCTCATTGGCCAGGGCTTCGTCCGGCGTCACAATGAACATCGGCTTGTCGGCCTTGGCCGCCTTGGCCAGACGGTCGCGCTGCGTGGCCGTCAGGACATCACCCGGATTCTGCAATTCACCCGATGCGCTGACCAGATGGTCGGCCGGAACGGTGATGGCGACATCATAATCGCCGAATTCCAGGGTGAATTCGCCCCGGCCCAGGAAGGCCTTGTGCTGCCAGCCGGCATAGTCGGTATAGGCGGCCATGCGCGGGAACCATTGCGCGATGAAGAACAGGTCCGTGTTGTTGTCGCGGAAATGCTCATACCCGCTGCGCCCGCCGACAATATCCTGATTGATGATGTTGTAGGCCCATTCCACCTTGAACCCGACCGACGCACCGGGGGCCAAGGGCCGGGGCAGGTCGATGCGCATCATGGTATCGACCACCGTGAAGGGCAGCTTGCGCCCCCCATCATCGGTAACGCTGGCGATCTCCATCCCGTACTTGATGTCTTTAAGGGCCTGCACACGCGCCAGCGTGCCATAGCTGATCTGGTCGCCGCCATCCTTGGCCGGACTGGCCGTGCGGGTCAGTTCGGCTATGGACTTGTCCTTGTAGATGTTCTGGTCCAGCTGCAGCCACAGGTACCGCAGCGTATCGGGGGAGTTATTGTGGTACTGCACGCTTTGCTTGCCCGTCAGGCGCTTGGAGGCGGCATCCAGCTTCACCTCAATCCGATAATCGGCACGCTGCTGCCAATATTGGTGGCCCGGCGCGCCCGATGCGGTGCGATAGGTATTGGGGGTGGGAAGGTCGACCTCCAACTGGCGGAACTTGTCCTGCCAGTCGCCCTTGGTCTGCACAATGGCATCGGCTGCCGCCATGTCGGTCGTTGCCATCGTGGTCGATAACACCAACGCCGTGACCGCCACCCGTCCCCGCCAGTACCCCATTCATACCCCCCGCGTCACGGCCGGGCCCCTTGTCCGGAGGGACCCGCTGCCGACAAGGCTCTGATAATGCTTGGACGTTTAAATCCCGCAAAGCACAAACAAAGGCAAAACCGGCGGAATATTGTAACGCTTCGGTAACAGGAAGCAGGTGCGGATCAATAATTGCCGTAACGGCAAGTGTCGCGGCCCTTCGGGAATCGCGGGGCGGCCTTAACCCTGTGTCGGGGCTTCTGTCCTTACCAAAGGGGCATGAACCGCCTATCATCCGCGCTTTCTGGAAACGGGGGCATCGTATGCGGGACGGGTTTGCCATGCGTGGCGACTGGCGACATGACGTGATCGTGGTGACCTTGGCCGTTGATGGCCTTGGCACGCGGGATCTGGCGCCGTTGTCGCACACGCTGGACCGGGCCGAACGCGACCGCGCGGCCCGTTTCCAGTTTGATGCCGACCGTAACGCTTACATCGCGGCCCACGGCCTGACCCGCCTGTTCCTGGGTGCCTGGACGGGCCGCGCCGCCGGTTCACTGGCCTTCAATGCCGGCCCCTATGGCAAGCCGGTGCTGGTACGTGGCGGTGCCTCCTTCAACCTCTCACACACCCGCTCCATGGTGGCCGTCGCTGTCGCGGCACAGGGTGAGGTGGGGGTGGATATCGAACCGCTGGTGCCCAACCGCACCGTGGAACTGGATATCGCCGACCGCTGGTTCTCACCCCAGGAAGTGGCGCAGATCGCCGCTGAGGAGGATGAGGATGCCAAGCGCACCCGCTTCATGCGCATCTGGAACCTGAAGGAAGCGGTGATCAAGGCCACCGGCCGCGGCCTGTCACAGGAACTGACCGCCTTCACCGTCACCCCGCCCAAGGCCGACGCCGCCCCCGTTCTGACAACGGAAGAGGAATGGCTGCGCGCCGGCGACTGGCGCCTGTCGCAGTGGGATGTGGACGGCCATGTCCTGGCAGCCGCCAGCCTGAACGGCCCCCCCGGCACCCTGCGTCACCTGCGCGTCACCGCCGACGGTCTGGCCGCCTTGGCTGACGGCGCGCCGATTCTGGTTTAATCACACCCCCGCCACCAACGGCCACGCCGCCTTGCACCGTTCGGAGAACAGGCGCAGATGGCCGATGGCCGTCACGCCCACCTCCTGAGGCTTCACCACCAGATGGCTGATGGTGGCGGCGGGGAAGAAGGCCGCATGGTCGCGCACCACCGGTGGCGGGATCATGGGATCATCGGCCACGGCGATCAGCCGCACCTCCCCCGTCATGCGGGTCAGGTCCGGTTGCGGCAGGGCGCGGCCCCAATCACGGCGGTAAAAGCCGCGCGTGGTGCACCAGCGCCGCCATTGCCAGAAGGCGCGCGCCGGCAGATCCTCCCCCTGCCCCAGGATGCGGCCCGGCAGATAGCCCAGCAGCAGCGTTGCCACAGGCCCCAGCACGAACCAGAAGGCCGCCGCCTTGCCGATATAATGCATCGGATGCCGGGTCCAGTGTGAGGGGCCGGTCGCCACCGTCGTCAGGCGCCGCACCCGATCGGCCCTTTCATGGAACGGCAAGCCCATACCGCCCAGCGAATGCCCCACCACCTCCAGCGGCAGATCCGCGAAACGGTCGGCCAGCCAGTCCAGGGCCGCTGCCTGATCGGTCACGGCCCAGTCGCCCATGTCCGACCGCGCCACGCGCACCGACCCCCGCGCCGACTGCCCGCAATCCCGGTAATCATAGATTAGCACCGCCGCCTGCCGCGCAGCCGCCAGCCAAGCCGCGAACTTCGCATAATAATCGCGCGGCACACCCGTCGCCCCATGCAGCACGATGGCCAGTATCGGCTCCACGTCCGGCAGGAACAGGCGGCCCGCCAAGGTCCAGCCATCGGCGGTGGCAAGGGTGACTTGCTGCTCGGTCTGCGGGGCGCTCACGGGATCGCTCATTTTCACCATCCGGGGTTTGGAGAGAGGATCATAACGAACGGTCGTGCTTATATCAATCCCGACAGGTTATTACCTATAAGGCGCAATATCATTGCGGCTCCACTTGACCATGCGACAGTCCCACCGCCATAAATATCGTCAGGGGCGATATGGGGCGTAGATATGCAAATCAATGGGACACAGGCGGACGACATTCTCACCGGCGGTGACGGCGACGATACGATCAATGGCGGCCCCGGTAATGATACGCTGCGCGGTGGTGCCGGGGCCGATATTTTCCGGCTGCGCGCGGGTGAAGGCCATGACCTGATCCTTGATTTCAATCCCGCCCAGGACCGGCTGGATCTGGGTATCTCCTATGGCAGCCAGGACGTCGGATTATCGACCGACAGCGCCGGCAACAGCGTCGTCACCCTCTACCCCTTCACGCCCGATCAACTGCGTTTCACCCTTGCCGGGGTGACACGGGAGCAGTGGCTGGACCTGCGCGATGTGGACGGAAGGCGGCTGCTGCGTCCGACCGCTGATGATTATGGTGATACTTTCGCCACCGCCCCTTCCATCGGCAAGGGTGTCTTCGGCATCATCGACCGTGCCGATGATATCGATGTAGTGCAGTTGCCGGGCTTGAACGGCACGCATTACCGCATCGCCCTGTCGGGTGGCATTACGGGAACCGCCCCGATCGCCGAACTGATCAGCTTTGACGGTGCCATCCTGGCGCGGACAGTGGCGCAGGATGGCGACAATGTCCTCGTCTACCGCGCGACCAGCAGCCAACCGATGTATCTGAAGGTGCAGGGCGGTGGCACCTTCACGGGCCAGTACCGGGTCAGCGTCATGGATGTGCAAGCCCCCGCTGACAGTGTCGGCGACAGTGCCGCCAGCGCCCGCAGCCTGACCATCGGCCAGAATTTCAGCTCGATCCTGGAACGGCGCGGGGACGAGGACTGGTTTGCCGTACAGTTGACGGGCGGCACCCGCTACAGCTTTCGCATGAACGCGGATGAGAATACGCAGCCCAGAATCCCTATCTCCGATCCGCTGCTGCGGCTGGTCGATGCCGGCGGGAGGGAGATTGCCTATGATGATGACAGCGGCGATGACGGCAATGCCCACTTGATCTTCACACCGCAAAGCACCGGCACCTATTATCTGGTCGCCCAATCGACCTGGATCATGGATATCGGCTTCTATCAGGTCTCCGCGGACCTGGCCCTGGCCGATGATTTTGCGGCCTCGATATCGGGCGCAGGCGCGCTGTCCGTCAACGGATCGGTGCGGGGCATCATCGATCAGGGGGGTGATCAGGACTGGTTCGCCATCGATCTGCTGGCCGGGCGTTCCTATGTCTTCGACCTGCTGACACGCCGGGATGGCAGTCAGCGGCTTGAAAATCCCGCTCTGACCCTGCTGGATGGCAATGGCGGCACGCTGGTGACGGGCACCGCCAGTACCGGCCAGTCCCACATCACCTTTACCCCCACCACCAGCGGTCGCTTCTACCTATCGGCAGCGGGTGGTGATACAGGCGCGACGGGCAGCTACACCCTGTCCACCCTGGGCCTGTTCCCCACCGCGTCCGGCAGCAAGGCCGCGGCCAGCACCAGCCTTCCCACCGACCCGCTGTTCGCGCAGCAATGGCATCTGGGAGACAAGGGCCTGAATGTCACCCCCGTCTGGACGGATTACACGGGCCGGGGTGTCCGGGTGGGTGTGCTGGATCAGGGGGTCGACCGCACCCACCCTGATCTGGACGATAATCAGCGCATCGACCTGTCGATCAATGCCGATACCGGCCTGCCCGGCGGGGTTCCGGTGCGGGCACAGGATAATCACGGCACCGCCGTGGCCGGCGTCATCGCGGCGGAACGCAACGATGTTGGCGGCATCGGCGTGGCCTATAATGCCGACCTTGTCTCTATCTACAGCCGGTTGGGCGGCACACCCGCCACCTTGGACGGGGTTGTGGCCCGTGCCTTCACCCATGCACTGGGCAAGGTGGATGTGCTGAACAACAGCTGGGGCCTGGGCAACGCCTTCCAGCATTCCCCCGACAGCGCCTTCATGGATGATTTCGGCACGACCATGACGGCCAGTGCCGCCGCCCTGCGCCGGCTGGTGGCCGAAGGCCGCGACGGGCTGGGCACCGTGGTGGTGCAGTCCGCCGGTAATAGTGGGGAATTCGGCGATAACGGGAATCTGCATAACTTCCAGAACAGCCGCTTCACCATCGCCGTCGCCGCCACGAACAACCAGGGCAGTATCGCCAGCTTCTCCACACCGGGCACGTCGGTGCTGGTGGCGGCCCCCGGCGTCGATATCCTGACCAGCGACCGGGCCGGCAGCGTCGGGTATGAGACGGGCGACAGCACGACAAAGTCCGGCACCAGCTTCGCGGCTCCCGGCATTTCCGGCGTCGTGGCGCTGATGCTGGAGGCCAATCCGGACCTGGGCTACCGTGATGTGCAGATGATCCTGGCCGCCAGCGGCGGCAATCGATCGTCCGAGCCAGCGAAGCCGGGCGCCCTCGGCTGGAACGGCACGGAACTGTGGCATGACACGCAGAAGGGCTTTGGCGTCGTTGATGCCCGCACCGCAGTGCGTTTAGCGGAAACCTGGCAGGGTCAGCGCACACTGGCCAACGAACAGAGCCTGACCGCCAGCGTTAGGCCCGATATCGGCCTGCCAATCCTGACCGACCGCTTCACCACCTCGTCGGTGACGCTCGACGCCAATCTGGCCATCGAGCATGTCGAAGTGGAAGTGGCCATCAATCATACCTGGATCGGCGATCTGACGATCCAGTTGATCAGCCCCACTGGCGCCACGGCGCGACTGCTGGAACGTCCCGGATCGGGGCTGATCTCAACTCATGGTTCCTCGCAGCAGGATGTGCGCTTCACCTTCTCCAGCGCCGCCTTAATGGGGCAACAGGCGCAGGGGGACTGGACCCTGAAGGTCACAGGCGGCCAGAATGGCAATGTCGGGGAGGTCAAATCCTGGACCCTGCGCGTGTTCGGGGAGGATCGGGGCAATGACGATCTGTTCCTGATCAATGACCGGTTGGCTGGTGAGATCCGTCTGAGTGACCGGCAGGGTGGCGCGGACACGCTGAACGGTGCCGCCCTGACGCGCGCTGTACAGATCGATCTGGAAGCCGGGCAGGCCAGCCTGGATGCCACCAGCAAGGCCCTGTTCCGGGCAGGCGAGATTGAACGCGCCTATGGCGGCGACGCAGGCGACAGCCTGAAGGCCAGCAGCCTGGATAGCTATCTCAATGGCGGGCGCGGTGCCGACACGCTGACCGGCGGGACGGGCTTCGACATTTTGGTCGGCGGCGCGGGTGATGACCGACTGAATGGCGGTGGCGGCATCGATATTGCCCTGTTCAAGGGGGAAAGGTCGGCCTTCACTCTGTCGCGGGATGGCGACGGCTTTCTTATGGCTGGGCCGGACGGGCAGGATTACCTGACCGGTGTGGAAATCGCCGTCTTCAACCGTGGCGCCCTGTTCCTGGGCGGGGCCGGCGGATCGCTGTTCAATGAAGCGGGATATCTGGCTGCCAATCCGGATGTGGCCGCCGCAGTGCGGGCGGGGCTTTTCGTGTCGGGGCAGTCGCATTACGACGCCTATGGCCAGATCGAAGGGCGGTCTGGCGCCACCGGACTTTCCTTGTTCAACGAAGGCTTCTATCTGGCCCGCTATCCCGACATCGACACCGCCGTGCGCAATGGCGCACTGGAAAGCGGCTATGCCCATTTCCTGAAATATGGTCAGTCGGAAGGCCGCGCGGCCTCACTGTACTTCGATACCGCCTATTATCTGGAAAGGAACCCCGATGTTGCCGGGGCCGTGCGGGCTGGCGCCATTCAGGCGCTGGACCATTACCTGACCTATGGCGTGAATGAGGGGCGGCAGGCCAGCCCCTACTTCAACGCGCAGGAATATCTGCGCCTCAATCCTGATGTCGCGGTGGCGGGCGTGAATGCTGTAAAGCATTTCCTGGCCTATGGTCAGGCAGAGGGGCGGCTGGCAGGCGTTGACTGGGATTATTTCGGATAACCCAGGGGCCGGGATGTCTGGCGAAATGGCAACAAAGGTGCCGTGAAGCATCTGTCCTACCCATTCGCCTGATTGCCAGACAGCCCAGCCCCTCTATATGGTGCAACCAGGGAGCAACCAGGCAGAAGCCGGGATAACGATGCGGGCGAAAAGGCCGACGTCATTTGATATCGCCGAACTGGCGGGCGTATCACAATCCACGGTCTCGCGCGCCCTGCGCCGGGACAGCATGGTCAGTGAGGATACGCGCCTCAAGGTCGAACAGGCCGCCCGTGCGCTGAACTACAAGGTCGATGTGAATGCCCGCAACCTGCGGTCACAGCGTACCAACACGCTGGCCCTGCTGCTCTATGAAGACCCCGGCACTTCGGAGTCCCTGATCAATCCCTTCTTCCTGTCCATCCTGGGCAGTGTGACCCGCGCTTGTGCCAAGCGTGGCTACGATCTGCTGATCTCGTTTCAGCAATCCTCCAACGACTGGCACGCCGATTACGCGGCGTCCAAGCGGGCGGACGGCATCATCTTTCTGGGATATGGCGACTACACATCCTATCTGGACAAAATATCCTCCCTGGACGAAGCAGGCATCCAGTACATCACCTGGGGGCCCGTCCTGCCCGGACAGCCGGGCCATTTCATCGGGTCCGACAATGTGCAGGGCATGGCCGAGGCCGTCAGCCACCTGATCGCCATGGGCCATCGCCGCATCGCCTTCCTGGGCGATATCTCGGAAAACTGCCCCGAATATCGTGACCGGCACCAGGGCTATTTGAAGGCTTTGGCCGCCGCCGGCCTGTCCGCCGACCCCACCCTGCGTCTGGACAGCCAGACCTCCGAAGAGGCGGGCCACGCCGCCGCGATGCGCCTGCTGGATAGCGGCCAGCCCTTCGATGCCGTCGTCGCTGCTTGCGATCTGGTGGCAATCGGCGCCCTGCACGCCCTGCGTGACCGGGGCCTGTCCGTGCCGGGCGATGTCTCGGTGATCGGTTTTGACGATATCCAGGCAGCCAGCTACACGAACCCGCCCTTGACGACGGTGCGTCAGGACACGGTGGCGGCGGGCGAATTGCTGGTAGAAAACCTGCTGCGCCTGATGAACGATCAGATGCTGGATCGCACCATCATCCCGGCCAAACTGGTTGTGCGCGGCTCCACCCGGCGGCGGGGCTGATCCTCACCCCTCATCCGCCAGCGTCTGCGTATCGCTGTTGGGCGCGATCTCACGGGCCTTGATAGCGCTGACTGCCAGAACCTGGCCCATCAGCCCTTCCAGTTGGTCATTGGCAGCGCGCAGGTTGCGGGCCAGGATGCGCACGATGCTGGCCACGAACGGGTCCGCCTCGGTCAGGCGCTGGCGCACCTTTTCGCCGGAAATCACGATCAAGGTCGTATCCTCGACCGCATGGGCGCAGGCCGACCGCGTGCCCTCATCGATCAGGGCCATTTCCCCGAAAAGGCAATTAGGCCCCACCTCGGCCAGCACGACCGGATGCTCCGGCTCCCCGCGCCAGATGCGGATACGGCCGGACTGCACCAGATACATATGCTCGCCGCGTTCGCCCGTCAGGAACAGCTGCTTGCCGGCCGGCACGAACTTGCGGTTAAGAATGCCCTCGGCCATGACCAGCCCCTTCTGAATGCGATGGCGTGTTATCGGTCCCGCCGCGCCCCCTGGCAAGGGGATTACTTGTCCGACATGACAACCAGATCGTCGCTGGCACCCTTGTCCAGTCGTTCCAGATGCAGGGCCACCGGCCCATCCTCCGGTCGCTCCGCCGCCAGTGCCTGAAACAGCGCCCGCGCCTGCTCCCGCCCCTCGGCCATGGCGGCGTAGGCAATCTGATAGCGCTGCATGAACCCGCCCGCCGCTTCGTCTGCCGTCAGGGGCTGGAACACCGCGATGGGTTCGGTTTTGCCCTTCAGGACGATACGCCCGATGGGCCGACGCGGAATGTCGGGGCAGCGACCCGCCGTCGCCCCGCTCATCGCCACCCGCGTGCCGAAATATTTGTTCAGCCCCTCCAGGCGCGCCGCCGTATTCACGGCATCGCCCAGCGCGGTGTATTCAAACCGCGCGTCCGACCCGAAATTGCCCACGCTCGCGGGACCTGAATGCACGCCGATGCGCGTCACGCCAAAGGGGCGGCCCGCGGCCGTTTCGGCAGCCAGAAACCCTTGCGCGAACCGGTCCAGTTCCAGGGCGCAGGCCGCGGCGCGGGCCGCATGGTCTTCCATGTCGCGCGGCGCCCCGAATAGGGCGAAGACGGCATCGCCGATGAACTTGTCGACGGTGCCGCCATGGGCGAACACCACCTTCACCATCCCGTCCAGATAGCGGTTCATGACATCGGCCAGTGTGGTGGCGTCCATCCCCTCCGATATGGTCGTGAACCCGGCCACATCGGTGAAGACATAAGACATGTCGCGCCGCTTGGGATCGATGGACAGCTTCGACGGATCCTTCAGGATATCATCCAGCAGGGCTGGCGACAGATACTTGGCAAAGGCCGCCTGCACGAACCGCTTCTGGTCCCGGTCCCGTCGCCCACGCCAGATGTCGGTCAGCCACAGACCCAGCATGACCGACAAAGACGGCCCGATCTGCGGCAACAGGATATTGCCCCTGGCAAAGGCTGGCGCCGCCAGCAGCCAGATGCCCACCACCAGCCCCAGGCCCAGCAGCGCCCGCAGCCATAGCGATATCTCCACCAGACCCAACACCAGACCCAGGCCCGCCGCGATCAGCCCCGCCGCAACCGCCAGCCCCACACCCTGCGCCGGTGCCGTCCGCCCCTCCAGCAGTTGCGACAGTGCATGGGCATGGATGGTGATCCCCGGCAGCACCCCAGCATTGCCGGCAAAGGCCGTACGGAAGGGCGTGATATGCCGGTCACGGTCCGACAGGTCGGCCCCCACCAGCACGATCTTGTCCTTGAACCACGCGGGCGGCAGCAATGCCACGGCATGGGCCGGGAACTGTCGGAACGCAGCCGTCTGCGCATCGGGCCGCCCGCGCCAGGCGAGGGGCGTCAATTCACGCGGCGGGTTCAGGCCCAGATGGGTGGCCAGGGCCGGTACCACGCCCGCCTGCCAATGCCCCTCCGCCCCGGTCTTGCCGGGGAAGATCCAGCGCACCGTGCCGTCCAGATTATCCTTCACCAGATTGGCCCAGCCGCGCCGTTCCACCGGGACAAACGCGTTCAGGTAGGCCACCTGCCCCTCGGTCAGCCCTTCATCGGCGCCACCATGGCTGACCACCAGGGGGATTTTCAGCGCCCGAATGGCGTCCGCCAGCGCCTGATCCTTCTCCGGCTCCGTCGGCTGATCCAGCAGCACGTCCAGCAGCACCGCCTTCGCCCCCTTGGCCTCCAGCGTACGCAGCACACCGGCCAGAAACGCCCGGTCAACGGGGGAGCGATAGGGGAACCGGGCCAGCGTATCCTCATTGATGGCGACGATGACGATGTCGGGTTGCTGCGGCTGTGATGGCGTCATGGTCGCCACCCGGTAATCCGCCACCCAATTCTCGATCCCCTGCAGAAAAGGTGCGGCCCGCACCAGCAGCACCGGCGCCAGCCCCGCCAGCAGAAGAATCGCAGCAAAGGTCAGAAGGCGGCGGATCGGCATGGGGGATCAGTTCCCCGCCAGCAGCGCCCGCGCCTGCCGGTCGCACTGCTTCGCCGCCATCCACCCCGCCGCCATCTTCGGTGCCGTCACACTGGCCGGTAGCATGTGGAACGTCACGGCCGACGCCGCCCCATCCAGCTCAAACAGCAAGGTCCCACCATCGGCGATGGGCAGTTCCGGCAGGGCCAGCCGCCCCTCCCCCGCCGGCCATTCGGCATTGGCGGTCCAGGCGCGGTCGGCGGGCATCAGGGTCAGGCTGGCGGGTTTGGCGGCATCGGCCCGCCACAGCACCACCTCCTGCCCCGGTTTCACGCACGCGGCACCCGATACCGCCGGGTCCACGACCCAGGCCTCGGGCAGAGGCGCGGAGGCACCCGCATCGCGCACGGCACCCAGGCTGGTCGTATCGGCCCCGCGTGCCGACAGCAGGCCCGCCAATTGCTGCGTCGCCCCCTGCCCGGCGCTGGCCGGCGTGCCCTTGAACGGCCCGCGCAGTGTCACCTGTGCCCCATCCTCCCCGATCAGGACAACGCGCGCGCCATCTGCCAGGGTCAGGGACGCCTCGTCATCAATGGTGGCGCCGGGCGCCAGATCGCTGCCCTTGGCCTCCACCACCACCAGGGATGCCGCGTTGGCCGGGGCAGCCAGCAGCAGGACAAGCGCCAGAAGCGGGGCAGAACGAACCATGGATCAAACTCCTTGACCGGATTGCGGGGCGGCACCGACCAAGGTGAAGGCCGCCCAATTGAAAGGATGCGCCGTCGCGGGATCGGACGCCAGAAGCCTTTGCGCCCGCGCCAGCGCCTGGGCCGTATCGCCCCCGCCGGCGAACAGCCCGGTCATCAGCCGCACCGTCGGCGCCGACGGCACCTGCCAATGACTGACCAGCAGCGATTGCGCACCCGCAAAGAAGAAACTCTCTGCCAGACCCGACAGCGCCTCACCGCCCAGCCGCGCATCCCCGCCCGCCGTGTTGCAGGCCGACAGCACCACCAGTTCGGCATTCAGACGCAACAGCGCGATATCGGACGCGGTCAGCAGGCCGTCATCGGCGGCACTGGCCGGCATGGCATCGGGCGGGGCCAGGGCCAGCCCCGGCTGCGCCTGGCAACGTAACTCGCCGGGCAGCAAGCCATGCGTGGCGAAATAGACGATGCGGTACTGATCCAGCCCCGCGCCACGCACTGCCGCCTTGGTCACCGCAGGCCCGGTGATCAGGTCACCGGGCGCGGCACCCAACCGCCCGCCAATGGCGCGGATTTCATCCGCCGTTTCCGGCAGCGGGGCCAGGGCACGCAGCAGGGCGGGGTCCAGCGGCGCATCGGTGCGGCATTCCTCACCCAGCGCCTTCAACCCGCCCGCCTCCTTGCCCTGAAAGGGCGGGGCGGCAAAGCCGATGAAGGGCTTGGCCGCCGCAGGCCGCACCTGCGCGGCGTTCAGCGCCAGGAAGGCCGGAACCGACGGCACCACCGACAGGGCCATATCCCGCACCATCCACGCCGCGCGGGCATAATCCCGCCCCACAGGCTTGTCGCGTACCAGCAGCGCTGGCGGCAGGCTGGACAGGGCGGCAGAGGGCACCAGCACCAGATGCTTCACCCCGGCCAGAACCTCCCCCGCCCCACCGAACAGCCGGACATAGAGATCATGCGACAGGTCAAGGTCAAAGGGCGGCAGGACGCCTGCGCGCGGCGTGATGGACCGCCGCAACTCCCCCACCTTCTCCTGTAAATTGGCCCGCGTCACCGTAACCGGATACGCCTGGATACCAGCTTTGGTGAGAACGAAGCCGTAGGAGCCGCTAGCTGCGAAGGCAAACTGCACCAGCGCCTGCCCCTCCCCCAGTCGCGCCGACAGGGCCGTAGCGGTCACAGGTGCCGGCTTGGTCAGCCGTGCATAGTCCGGGAACGCTGCCTGCAACTGCTGCTCCAGCCCGCGCGCTTGAGCCGTTGCGGCCTCCAGCTGTTTCAGCAGGTCGGCCTCATGCCCTTTATCGCGCTGCGCATCGGGCTTAGCGGTTTCCGCCGCCGCCTCGATCCGCAACCGGTCGCGGTTGCGCACCGCGTCCTGCTGCCGGCGGATCAGGTCGGCAACGGCAGGGTCGCTGCTGGCGAAACGCGCGGCGGCCCGCGTGATGGTCTGGCCCACCACGCCCTCGCGCACCATCTGCAGGGCGGCAAACATCTCCGCATGCAGGGTCGCGCGCTGGCCCTCATCCGACTGACCTTGTCGGTACAGTACATCCAGGAACGGGAACAGACGGTCCAGAGGCAATTGCCCGCGCTCGGTATCGAGTGTCGCCAGCATGGACAGCGCATCGCGGTAAATGGCCAGCGCTTCGGCATCCATGCCGGCCTGGGCGTAGACGCGGCCCAGTTCCAGCATGCTGGACGCCACGGGCCATCCCGCCCCGAACAGTTGCTTGTTCGACGCCACGGCCTTCGACATCAGGGCGGCACCACCCGCCGCATCACCCTTGCCGGCCCGCGCCAACCCCTGGATCCCAAGGATACGCGCATGCCACCAGGGCGGCAGGCCGCGCGTTCGGCTGAACAGATTGGCCGCCTCAATGGTCGCCGCCTCGGCCAGCCCATATTGCTGCAACCGCAGTGAAACCGTGGCCTCCAGCAGCAGCGAATGGATCAGGTCGCCTCTGGCTGCCGCCAGACTGCCCAGGACGGCGCGATTGGCCCCACCCCCCGCCTGTTCTTCCAGATCATCGACGATGGCGCGGCGGATGGCGCTGCTATCCCGTCCCAGCGACAGCGCGCGCCGCGCATCCCCACTGTTGGCGGCATGGAACGCCATATAGCTGCCCAGCCGCGCCCGCGCCGCCTTGTCGAAACTCTTCTGCAACAGCGCATCGGCGCGGCGGAACAGGGCGTCCGCCTCCGGTCCCCGCCCCTGGTTCGACACTTCCAGCGCCAGCGCCATCAGCGTGTCACCCGCCCCCGGACTATCCGCCCCCAGCGCCTTGGCCTGGATATCCAGCGCCCGGCGATAGGCGGCCTCCGCCCCTGCATAATCCTCTACCGAATTGGATAGGCGCCCCACCTCCGACAGCCGCTCAAACGCGTTCAGGTCCCCACGCCCGAACCGCAGTGCATCATCCCCCAATGCGGCGCGCAGCAGGGCCGCGACATCGGCGCCACCCGTGACCGGTTTCGCCTCCAGAAGCCGTGGCGCAGCGATCAGCAGGTCGGCAACGGCGGGAATACCATCCGCCTGCACCATCCGCCGCCCGTCGACTTGCGTCACGCCGACATAGGGCCAGCCACCCTCACGCAACTGGCATTGGGTCAGCAGCCCCGTCCCGCCCGGCAACGGCTGTGCGCTCTGGCAAATGGCCTTCTGGGCAAGGCTGCCGGCCCAGGCGGTCCGGTTCGCCTCCACCGCCAACTGCCTGGCCCGCGCCTCTGGCCCCTCAGGCAGCGGATCATACAGGTCGGTGACCGCGATGGACCCGCTGGCCTGCTCCCATTCACCGCAATAGAGGGCGAAGGCCTTGCCCTCGGCGGCTTCCATGGGGATCGCGCGGCATTCCTCCCCAATAGCGTTGCGGCCCAGCGGGATCGGCCCGTCGGACCCCTTGCTGTCCGGCACCGGCCCTTTGCCTGCACAGGCGGACAGCAGCAGCAGGGACAGGATCGCAAGCGGCAACCGGCCCATCACCACACCCGTCCCAAATTGGGGAATTGCTGTTCCAGGCCTGGCGTGCCGTCCGGCGTCTCACCCGGCAGGCGGCGCTGCTGCAACAGAAGGCCGGGGATCATCTCCTCCGCCGCGCTGTCATCATCCGCCGCCGACCCGCTGGCCGATTGCACGCTCTGGTTCACCGCGGCCAGTGCTGCCGACCCGCCATCGCTGGCGGGTGCCGGGCTGGTGGCGACCGGGGCCGGCGGTGGCGTCACAACGGGGGCTGCCACCGCCACGGGGGCCGTGACCACAGGTACCACCGGCGCCGTGACGGGCTTGGTAATGGTCGTCACGGGCGCCGTCTCGGCCACGACCGGCGGTAGAACACCGCCACCGGTTACGGTCAGCAGGCCGTCAACATAGGTGATTTGGTAGTTAGCATTACTGATGCCGTCCGCATTGATGGCATAGTTTCCGGCGGGCGACGCCGCATCGGCCAGCGTCTGAAACCGCAGTCCCGTCAGCACCGTGGACGTATCGCCATTCACCAAACCCTGGAACCGGGCCGTGAAGACCGGGTTGGTGGCACCTGCCTGCCGCGTGGCATTATCGACCAAGACCGACAGCGGCGCCGGCGTAATGACAAAATCAGCCCCAGTAAAGCTGACCCGGTAATTGGCATTGGCGGCCAGGCTGCCCTGGCCGATGGCATAGCGCCCGGCATTGCCGCCTGTGGCCCGCACCAACCCGCCGGTCAGAACAGCGGCCGCACTGTCATCCCGCTTCAATCCAGACACGGCAAAGGACAGGGCCGGATCGGCCGCGCCATAAACGCGGGACACGGCATTGGCCGTGACCGACAGCAAGGCCGGGTTGATCACCATCTGCGCGCCGGTAAAGGACAGGGTGTAATTGCGCGAGGTCAGGGCCAGGCTACCCTGGGTGATGGCATAGGTGCCGGCATCCTCTCCCGCCGCCCGGCTTAAGGACCCCGACAGCACGGCCCCCGCACTGTCCCCGCGCTTCAGACCAGACACGGCATAGGTCAGCGCCGGATCGCCATCGCCATAGGTGCGCGTCACCATCGCCGCCGCCACCGACAGGTTGGCCGGGCTGATGGTCAGGGTTCCGGGAGTGAAGCTGATCGTGTAATTGGGGCTGATGCTGGAGAGGCTGCCCTGATTGATGGCATAGATGCCGACATCCTCCCCAACCGCCCGGCTCAACACACCGGACACCACCTTGTCCAAACTGTCCTTGCCGCGCAGGCCCGTGGCGGTAAAGGTCAGGGCCGGGTCCTCGTCGCCATAGATTTTGGACAGGTTGGCAGCCACCACAGCCAGGGTCAGGTTGGCTGGCCGGATGGTGAAATCAGCCCCTGTGAAGCTCAGCCGGTAATTGGCATTGGCCGTCAGGCTACCCTGGGCAATGGCATAGGTGCCGACATCCTCACCCGCCCCCCGCGACAGGGCACCCGATAGGGCCGACGCCTCACTATCCCCCCGCTTCAGGCCATTGACGGTGAAGGTCAATGCCGGATCGTCATCCATATAGATCTTGCCGGCTGCGGTGGCGCTTACTGACAGGGCCGCCGGCGAGATGGTCAGGGTTCCGGCATTGAAACTCAGCGTATAGTTCGCCCCAGCCGACAGGCTGCCCTGCTCAACCGCGTAGGCACCAGCATTTTCACCTGCTGCACGTTGGATCGCGCCGGTCAAACTGTCGCCCGCCACCAGCCCCGCGGCCGTGAACCCCAGGACCGGATCGGCATCGCCATAAATCTTCGTCCCCGACCCCGCTGTTACCGTCAATGCCGCCGGCGTGATGGTCAGCGTCCCGCCATTGAAGGTCAGCGTGTAATTAGATCCCGCAGACAGGCTGCCCTGGCTGATCGCGTAGGTGCCGACATCACGGCCCGCCGCCCGCGTCAGGGCACCCGACACACTGTCACCCGCCACCAGACCGGTCACGCTATACGTCAAGGCTGGGTCATCAGTGCCATAGACTTTGGTTGCCGATGCCGCCGTCACCGTCAGGGCGGCGGGCGTGATGGTCAGAGTGCCACTATTGAAGGTCAGGGTATAGTTCGCACCCGCTGACAGGCTGCCCTGGCTGATCGCATAGGTGCCGGCATTCCGCCCCGCCGCCCGTGTCAGACCACCTGTCAAGCCGTCACCATTAACGAGACCGGTCACGGTATAGGTCAGCGTCGGATCATCTGTACCATAGACCCGTGTCAGGCTGTTCGCCGTCACAGTCAACGCGGCGGGATTGATGGTCAGGGTGCCTGACGTCCCCTGCCCGCCGGCCATCACATAATTGCTGGCATCGGCACCAGTCAGGCCGTTGATACGCTGCGTATAGGTCCCCGCGCCCAGTTTCGGTCCCGGCGTCACGGCACCGCCGGCCCCTTCCACGCTGACATCGGCCTTTACATCATCACCGGCCAGCAGACCGGTCAGGGTGACCGCGCCTGTGGCGGCATTCTGGCCATAGGTGGCGGTGACCGATGCCACGCTGGCCGTCAGGGCCTTGGCCGCAATGGCCAGCACGCCATTGCTGTTGCCCGACCAGGCCAGCACATAGTTCGATGCCGACCCGCCGCCCAACGCCGTCAGGGTCAGGTCATAGGTCCCGACCTTCAACCGGTCCGAAAGGGTGCCGGACACCAGCGTCACGGCACCGCTGACATCATCCCCCGACAGAACGCCCGTCAAGCTGGGCGTGCCCAGCACAGCCAGGGTGCCATAGGTGCTGGCAACATTGGCGATGCTGAAATTCACCGATTTGCGGGCCACCGTCAGGTTGCCGGCGGTGCTGCCACTATTGGCCAGCTGGTAATTGCTGACATCGCCGCCGCCCAGCGTCACCGTCTGATCATATGTCCCCGCCGACAGCCGGTCCGACAGGGTCGCCCCCGACAGGTTGACACTGGCCGTCACATCATCCCCGTTCACCACCCCTGTCAGGGTGGCGGTGCCCAGCGTGGCCCGTGTGCCATAGGTGCTGTTGACCGCGCCGACGCTGTAGGTCAGTTCCTTGGCCGCGATGGTCAGGGTGCCGTCCGTATGGCCCGACGCCGCCAGCTCATAATTGCCGACATCGCTGCCGGTAATGGCCGTCACCTTCTGCGTCAGGCTGCCCACGGCGGTACGCGGGGCCAGGGTCACAGCATCGGCACCGCGATAGGTGGTGACCGTCCCCGTCACCCCATCCCCATCCACCAGCCCACCCAGCGTCACCGTACCTCCCGTGGCGGTGGTGCCATAGGTGCTGCTGCTGTTGGTGATGCTGTAGGTCAGGGACTTCTTGGTCACCGTCAGGGTGCCGGTGCCGTAACTGAACCCATAGCCCAGGTCCGACGCCAGCGTCCCTGCCCCGGCGGTCAGGGTATAGGACCCCACATTACGCCCCGCCCCGGTAATGGCACCGGTCCCGCTGACGGCATTAGATAGGGTGTCACCCGTGACCAGTCCGGTGACTGTGTAATTCAAACCTGTGATGGTCGAGCCGGTATAGACCCGGCTGACGCTGTCGGGCGTCACTGTCAGGGTGGGGGCATAGCCATAAACGAACCGGCTGCCGCTGTTGGACACCGCCGTATAGGTACGGTCGGAAAAACTGAAGCTGCGGTTATAAAGCGGCAGGGCCGAGATACCGCCCGTGCTGCTGGTCAGCGGGCTGTTGGAGAAGACCAGGAACCGGCCCCCGCCCGTCACCGACAGGGCGCTGGACCCCGCACTGTTGGTAAAGGTGCCGTTGGCGGCCAGGATCAGGGCATCACCGCTGCCATTGGCAGCCACACTGGCCCCCGATGCCAGGGTCAGGTTGCCACCAGCGGTCAGCTTGACCGTCCCCGTCGCCGTCACCCCCGCCACTGACCCGATGATGCCGATACTGACTGCCCCCGACAGACCGACATCGACGGAACCGGTATTGGCCGCCACCATACTGACGGCGTTGGACGCATGCGCCAGCGTGTAGGCAGCGCCGGCCCCGTGTAGCGACAGGCCGGATGCCGTAACGGCCGCACTCTGCGTCACGGTCCCCGTGCTGGTCAGGGTCAGATTGCCTGTACCGGCAGTCACACCCGCCACACCATCCACGGTACCGATGGCAAAGCCGGAATCGTCGCGAAGGGCGATGGCGCCATTACTGCTGCCCGTCGTGGCCGCAAAACTCGTGACGGCATTATTCACACCCGACAGCGACACCGCCCCGCCCGCCGTCACGGCCAGGTTCGTGACGGTAACCGCCCCCGCCTGACCAATCGCCCCCCCACTGCGCAAATGCAATGTGCTGCTGCCCGTGGGCGCGATGGCGCTGCTGACATTGATCGCCCCAGCACTGGACGACCCTATGCGGAGGGTCCCCGCCGTCACACGGTTCAGTTCCGCCGACGAAATCTCCAGCCCGCCGCCGGCATCCGTGGCCGACCCCAGGTCAATCCCCCGCCCCGCAGTGGACGTCGTCAGGGTGGCCGTCGCCGTCCCGGCATTCACCGACCCGGTCAGGTTCAACCGGTCCGCCGACAGGGTGATGTCCTGGTTCTGCGTGCTGATAGCGGCATTGACGGTCAGCAGACCCTTGGTATTGGCCGACAGGGTCCCGGCATCGGCCCCGCTGCCCGTGGACAGGGCGCCACTGATAGTGATGGCGCCGGTATTGCTTATGAGGCTGGTATTGTCCTTGAATGCGGCCCCGGCAACGCTGATCGCCCCCGTCCCGTCCGACCGGCCAATGGTTACGCTGCTGAACCCGGCGCGGAAGCTGTCCAACTCCGTCTGGCCCAGTTCCAGGTCGCTGGATCCTAAGGCGCTGTCACCAACCGCGATGCTGGCGGACGTGCTGTTGGGCCGGATTACGAGATTGCCGCTGCCGCCAATGCTGATGGCCGCTGTGCCCGTCCCGCTGGTCAGGGTCACCTTGTCCGCCGTCAGGGTCACCGTCCCGGCATAGGCCGTGGTCCCATCCCAACCAATATAGGCCCGGCTGCTGTCCGACGCCCCACCATTGGCCGCAATCAACCCGTCGGTGCCCGTGGCCGTCAGGCCCAATGCGCCACCGCCGGTGCTGTAGATGGCACTGCGCGTGCCCGGATCATCGCGCAACAGGATGCCGTAGCGATTGGTCCCCGACCCCGCCTGCGCCCCGTTCAGGGCGATGGCCCCGCTGGCGCTGCGGATAGTGCTGCCATTTCCAATGGCGATGCCGGCGGTCAACGTGTTGCCCGACCCGCCACCACCGTTCAGCGTAATGGTCCCCGCCCCGGCGGCAATCAGGCTGCTGGCGCTGACATTGATGCCGATGCCGGTCGCAGAATTGGTGCCGGATGGCGCGCCGTCACCGTTGATCAGGATACTTCCGCCCGCCCCGCTGTTCAGCGTGCTGGAGGTGACATTAACGCCAATGCCGGTATCGGCCTTGCCCTCCGCCGCGCGGGTGGCCGGCGTCGAACCGCTGCCGATGGTGATATTGCCGCCATTGCTGGACAGGGTGGCGCCACTGATGGCTACCCGCCCGGCAGAGCCGGCTTCATTGCCATCAGCGGCCAGCACGATATTGACCTTGCCCGACCCCGACACGCCGATATTGGCCGACACGGTCACATCAATATCGCTGGACAGAGTCAGTGTACCCGCCCCCGACCCGGCATAGGTCGCAACCTGCGCAAGTGTGATCAGGCTGGCAGCGGCATAAAGGCTGGCATTGCCGGTGAAGGTCAGCCCCGTCGTGCCCGCTACGGTCCCGACGCTGAACGCATCTGTGCTGCGGAAATCCACCGACCCGGTATTACCGGCCAGGGTCGTGACATTGTTCGACCCGTTGGTCAGGGTGTAGCTGCCGCCCGTGCCCAGCAGGGACAGGTTGGGGACATTGATCGCCGCACTCTGCGTCACGGTCCCGGCACTGGCCAGTTCGATGGTATCGCTGGCATGGCTCAAGGCGCTGCTGATCACCAGATTGCCGCCATCCAGGGCACCCAGGCGGACCACCCCGGCGCTGATCTGGTTGATCTCGCCCTGGGACACATGGGCCTTGCCCGACCCCGCCCCCGTAGCGCCCACATCCATCTGCCCGCCCGTAGCGAAGGGGCGCAGTTGCACGCGGCCTGTACTGCTGATGCTGGTGCTGGACAGGGCGATATCGCCGCCGGCCAGGATGATGGTCCCCGCCCCCGCCGACACAGTCGTGCTGTTCAGCGCCAAGTTGGTCCGCCCGCGCAGGCTGATGTCGCCACCATTACTGGTGAAGCTGCCATTGCCTGCCGTCAGGGTGCCGCTGCTGCCCCCATATCCGGCGGTGGCATCGACATTCAGCTTGCCCGTGCTGGCACTGGCGCCGATCCCGGCATTGAAGGTCAGGTCCTGGGCGGCACGCAGGGCCAGGGTCGCATCCCCGCCCGCCGTCTTGGCGATCGAAGTGCTGACGATAAGGTCGCCCGTCCCCGCCTCGGCCAGCGCATTCTTGCCGGCATCCAGGAAGCTCTGCAAAAGGCCGGCGATGGAACTGCCGATTGTCAGGCTGCTGCTGATCAGTTCAAACGCGCCGATGTCGGTCGTGGACGGGTTGGCCGTCACGCTGACAGTGCCCGTATGCTGTCCATGGCCCAGGGTCAGGGTGCCGGCAGTTACCGTGCCCAGTTCCGCCGTGGACAGGGCCAGACCCGCCGTATCATCGGTGCCGCCGATGATCAGGTTGGTGCTGTTGCCGCGCGTGCGCAGGGTGACACGGCCCGATGATCGGACACTGCCGCCCGTCAGCGACATACCGTCCGAGGAAAGAGTGACCGAGCCGGACTGCGCGCCGCCGCCATAAGTGCCAGTGCCGCTGAACATGATGCCGGCACTGTCGTGCCCGCCCGTGGCTGCGACGGACAGGGCACCCGACCCAGACGAAACCGTAAAGCCGCCGCTGCTGACCACCCCGTAATTATTGGTGCCGCTGGTACCAGCACCCGTCCCGTTCAGGGTCACACTGCCGCCATTGCTGGTGATGGCCCCGCTGCCGCCACTGGCCAGACGGATACCGACGGCATCGCTGCTGCCACCCTGGGCCGTACCGGTCACGGATATGGCACCGTTGCCGCTGGTCAGCGTGCTGTTGCCGGACAGGGATACACCCGAGCCGCTGCCCGTGCCGGTCAGGCTCAGCGCCCCCGATCCCGTGCTGAAACTGGCACCCGACAGATTGACGCCCGTCGTGGCGCCCGTGCCCGTGGCGGTGACGGTAATGCTGCCGCCATTGCTGCTGAAACTGCCGCCCGTGGCCTGGAATGAACGGCCGGCAGTGAAGCTCATGGACAGCGTACCGCTGCTGGATCCGACCCCGATGCCGCTGGCAAAGCTGATATCCTGCCCGGCATTCAGCGTCAGGGTGGCGCCCGTCCCGCCGGTCTTGGCGATGGAACTGCTGATGTTGATATCGTCACTGGCCGCAAGCGTAACGCTGGTGCCGCTATTCAACAGGGTCTCGATGGCCCCGGCGGTGATCACACTGTTAACCGCACCCTGATCACCCACATTGTCCAGATCGCCGGCATTCTCCAGATCATCGCCGGTTGTGCCGTCACCATTCAGGTTGGGCGTGCCACCGATGGTGATATTCGTCGGGTCCAGCAGCAATTCACCGGCCTTGCCGCCCGCCCCGCCGGCCAGATCGGCGGTGCCGGCAAAGCGCAGGCTGCCCTTGCCCGACACTTCAGCAAAGCCGCCATCGGCCCTGCCGCGCGCGCTGACGGCCCCTTCATGCACCGTGCGCCCGTCGGACCAGATGATGATGCGCCCGCCATTACCCGCCGCGCCATCGGCCATCACCCGGCTGCCGGCATCGATGCGCGTTACCTGCGACCGGTGCAGATCGCCCCCGCCCTGGAAATCCCCGCCGATGCGCACAGTCCCGCCATCGACCGGCCCCGACGCATCCACAATCGCCCCGGTCAGCGTGACCTTGTCACCCAGCACATCGATGGCTCCGCCCTCGGCCCGGACGGTGCCGGAAACCTCCGTTTCCACCCCCTCCCCGCCGATGATGATGCGCCCATCCACTTCCCGCGCCGCTACGGCTTCCACCAGCCCCCCGGCATTGACCACGCCGGACAGCCCTTCGCGCGCCGCCCGCGCCGTCATCAGGACCTGCGCGCCGGTTATAGTGCCATCATTGAGGACCCTTCCCGCCAGTTCCGCCGGGATCTCGAACCGCAGCAACCCGTCGCCGGCTAGGTCCAGGGTGAACCGCTCCGCCCCGGCCAGAACGACCCGGCCAAACCGTGCCTCGACCAGCCCGCTATTACGCACTTCCGGTGCCGCCAGCACGGCATAGCCGCCATCGGCCACCCGGATGGTGCCCTCATTCACCACCGCCGCCCCGGCCTGTCCCGCCTTGCCAAAGGTCAGGCGCCCGGCGGCGAAATCGGCATTGTCGATATCGGCGGTGGTGGCCAGGAAGGCACCGGCATCGATGCGCGCCCCCCGCCCCATCACGATCCCGGCCTTGTCGATCACCACGACCTGGCCATTGGCCGTCAGGCTGCCATCAATGCGGGTGCCAGCACCATTACCGGTCACGCGATTGACCAGAAGCGACCCCACCCCCGGCTGCGTCACCGTAACGGACTGCCCCGCGCCGATATCAAAACTGCGCCAGTCGATCAGGGCGCGGTCGGTCGTTTGATTGATGAGCGTGTGGGTGCCCTGGGCGCTGATCCCCGCCCCGCCCACCACGACGGTGCCGCCCTGCGGGGATTGCGCCGCCGCCGGCAGGGTGAAGACGGATGCCAGCGTCAGGGCGCGGAAACCCCGCCCCCACCGCTTCTGCCCCGCCCCCTGCCGCCGCGCACCCTGCATCCCATCCCCCTTAAAGCTGAACCGTCAGGTCGATGAACAGGCGCGTATCCCGCCCTTCCGCCCCCGGAATGGGCAGCGACCGCAGGGTCCGCGCCAGTTCCGCCGACAGGTTGGCCTTGGCGAACAGACCCAGCCGCACCCCGCCGCCCGCCGACAGCAGATGCGTATTGGCCGCCACACTGTCCCAGACGCGGCCCCCATCGACAAAGCCATACAGCGTCAGCCCATCCACACGCTCGATCCCCGGATTGAACGACCGGCGCAGTTCCAGGCCGGCCCCCACCCCGTTCGGCCCCGACAGATCCCCACCATTATAGCCGCGCCCGAACCGGCTGCCGCCCAGGGCGAATTCCTCGCCAGCCAGCAACGTATCGGGCGTGTACTGTCCCGCCACCGTCAGTGTGGCGCCGATATCGGCGAACAGGCGGCGCCCATAGGCCATTTCCGCAGTGAACTTCGAATACCAGGGGTTGGGCTGCAGACGCGACGCGTCACGGTCACCCCGCCCCGTGGCGCCGGCCACGTCCAACCCCTGGGTCACACCGACCTGAGCAAACAAATCACCGCCTGCAAACCGTAACTGGCTATAGCTGATGCGCGCATCGACACTGCGCCACTGATCCCGGCTGAAGGGCAGGGCCAGCAGTTCGACCGTCGCCTTCTGCGCGTTCCACCCGGCCTCAATGGTCAGGTTCTTGGCGCGTGACCGGGTCAGGGGCAGCGACAGGCGTTGGCCCATGCCATAGCCTTCGGTCGCCACCGCAAATGGCTTCAGTGCCGCGCCGGGCCGCCCCCGGCTGTAATTGGCGTTGGTGGTCAGGCTCAGACCAGTCCCTTCCAACGGCTGGACCCAGCGGCCATTGGCCGACCGTTGTTCCTTGATCTGCGGCGTGGCCGACAGGGTCAGGCCCAGCTGCTCCCCCAGCCCAAAGGGCGAATTGGCCGCCACATCGATAAAGGCCGACCAGGGGCCCGCGAAATCCGATCCCCGGTTGCCGATACCGGCCACCAGCGCATAGGGCGTTTCGCTGTACCCGACCAGCAGCTCCGCCGCCCCGAAACTATCGCCGGGCCGCACCAGCCCCGTGACATTCACCCCCGGCAGATCATCAACCAGCAGCAACCCGCGTTCAATCAGGTCGACCCGCGCCGGTCGCGCCGCGACCGCATCGGCCAACCGTGCCTCCACCCGCGCCCGCTCACCCGGACCACCGCCTTCCACGCGCACCCGTTCCAGATGGCCTTCGATCACACGAATGGTGATGGTCTGGTCCTTGATCTCCTGCGCCGGCACGAAAACCCGCGTCAGGCCGAAGCCAAGGGCCAGATATCGCGCCTGAATGCGGTCGGCCAGGACCGAGATATCGGCCAGGGTCACGGGCTTGGCGATGGTGGCCCTGATATCCTCGGCAAATTCCATCTGCGGGTCAAAGACCGACGCGCCGTCCACCGCCACGCGGGCCAGGGTAAAACGCAGGTCATTGGCCCCGGCAGCGGGGGCGCCTTTGCGCTGTGCCGGGATGGAGAATTGCAGCTGCGCCTTGGGCGCCTTGCGCATCTCCTCCAGGGGGGCGGGAACCGTGGGCCTGCCCGGTTCCACGGCACCGGGCAGGCGCGATGGTGCTGTCTGCCCATGCGCAGTGGCAGGCGCCATCACGGCAACCATTCCCATAATTGCCAGCCGACGACGCATATGACCCCAACGCTTTGATGCTTCGCATAAGTTTTAAGCCGAAGGGGGCGGCGCGTGCCAGTCGTTTATGCGTTAACATCTCAATCCGCACGGCATTAACCATGACGGTAACAAAGAAAAAACACGACTGTCCGTTAGGCTATACACACGCCCTGGTGGTTACTCGCCTGCTGCGTGCCGGAATTGCTTGGTTCAGCGCACCAATTCCCCATCCGGTGTGATCACCTGCCCTTCACGCGCCACCAGGGCGCCGGGATGGCGTGCGCGGGCCTGCGCAGCAATGGCATCCAGGTCCAGGTCGGTGCGTTCGGGGCAATGGTGAAAGATCACGGGGTGGCGCACCCCGGCATGATCGGCCAGACGCAGCGCCTCTTCCCAGGTGGAATGGCCCCAGCCGACATGGTCGGCATACTCCGCATCGCTGTAGCTGGCGTCATAAATCATAACATCGGCCCCGCGCACCAGATCGGCGATGGTCTCGTCCCGCCCTTCCACCGGATGTTCGGTATCGGTGATCAGGCAGATGGACCTGCCCTGATAATCGACCCGGTAACCCGTGGCCCCGTTGGGATGGTTTAACGGACAGGTCCGCACAATCAGGCCGGGCCGCGGCTCCAACACCTGACCGCCCGTGAACTTGCGGTAATCCATGCACCGTTCCAACCCGCGCAGCGGGACGGGAAACAGGGGTGCGGCCATCAGACTGCCCAGCACCTGCCCCAGTGTCAGGTCCGGCCCCAGATGCCCTTCCCACAGGCTGATACGGCTGCGCTTGTCATGAAAGGGGGCGAAGAATGGAAAGCCCACGACATGGTCGATATGAGTGTGGGTAAAGAACAGGTCCGCCGTGACCGGGTCGCCCCCATCCTCCAGCGCATCCCCCAACAGCCGAATGCCCGTTCCGGCATCAAAGATCAGCAGATGCGGACCGCAGCGCATTTCAAGGCAGGTGGTATTGCCACCATAGCGCAGGGTGTTCGCACCCGTGGTGGCGATGCTGCCGCGCACGCCCCAGAACCGCACAAAAAAGCTGTCGTCGCTCATGTCCTGGTGATCCGCCGCCACTTACCGACCCGCACTTTCAGCCAAGGATTGGAAAAGGGCAACAGGCCACCGCTAGAGTGACGCAGGAAAAGCCGCAATCCCGTGCTTGCCGTCACACCTGCCGAAAACGTAAATGAATATTCAATATTCCACGGGCATGCTGCGCCCGACCGCAAACCGTGCAGGATACCGGAATTGGATGAGATCAATGTCGCCCCAGGCAAGTTGCTGATCAAGGAGGGGGACTGGTCCGGCGACGCCTTTCTGATTACCGCGGGCCGGGTGGAGGTCTTCCGCGCCGTCAATGGTGTCAAGAACCGGTTGGCGACCCTTGGTCCGGGGGAGATCGCGGGTGAAATGGGGCTGATCGACAATGCCCCGCGTTCGGCCTGCATCGCCACGATGGAGCCGACACGCCTGATCGTCATCTCGCGTGAGGTATTCGTGAAGCAGCTGCGCGCGGCCCCGCCGCTGGTGCGGTTCGTGCTGCATTCACTGGTCCGCACCCTGCGCGCCCTCAACGGCATCCCCACCGACAATGGCGACCCGATCTTCAGCGATGATCCTATCGTGTCGGAGCGCACACACAAGCTGCTTCGCCGTGACACCTTCGCACCGGGCCGCACCATTTTCCGCCGGGGGGATGAGGCGCACTGCGCCTATCTGATCCAGTCGGGCCTGGTGGAGATCACGCGGGACACGCCGGACGGACAATCCCTGGTGCTGGGCCATGCCGGTGCCGGCTCCGTGTTCGGCGAAATGGCTCTGCTGCGCGATGCCAACCGCGCCGCCACGGTGACCGCCGTAGACCTGACCGTGTGCGAGGTGATCCAGCGCCAGCGGTTTGAGGAACTGCTGCGCGGCGCCCCTACACTGATTCGTCAGCTGATCAACTCCTATGTGGGGCGTATCGAACGCGGGCTCTGATCCGGCCCGTTGATGCCCGCCTTCCTTGCAGGAATGGATACGCTAAATCCCATACGCACGTATTCTTGCTGCTTACCCATTGCCGGCTAACTGGAAAGGTGTAGCATTAAGGCGAACAACATGGGTTCAGTGATGCTGCCGGCCCTTGATCTGGCCTCGATCTTCATTGCGAATGCCGTCGTCACGGGTGTGGCGGCGTTCGTTTTGCGCTTTATCCGACGCTATCATCCCGATTTGGCGGGTATCGGCCATTGGGCCTTGGGCCAGGCCTGTTACGCGGTTGGATTCGTCCTTCTTTACTTCTCAATGCTGGACCCGTTTCAGCGGTCGTCCCTGCCCGGCTTCTTCTTCACCATCGGCGGTACCTTGCTGACCAGCCTGGGTTTTTACCGCTTCCTGCGCTTGCCGGGCCGGCCGGAACCCTATGGGCTAGCCTTCTTCCTTCTGGTGGTCGGCTTCTGCCTCGTCGTTTCGATGGTGCTGGAGGAGCCGGGATACATTATGGCCTCCACCGTCACGACGCAGGCCATCATCAGCAGCGTGAATTTCCTGCTGCTGCGTCGGCATGCCAGTGGCGCCTTGCGTCCAGCGGCGGTGACCTTGGCGGTGCTGCACGCGCTGTGGGCACTGCTCAGCCTGGCGCGCGCCTTGTTCATCATCGGTACAGGGTTCGATACGCAGGTTGCCATCTCCATGATGCCCGCGTCCATGCTGGGCGGCACCTTCCTGCTGACCTGCCACGCGCTGGGGCTGGTCTGGATGATCGTAGGTCGGATGCAGGAACATCTGGTGCATCAGGCCGCAACCGACCCGCTGACCGGGGCCCTGAACCGCCGGGCCCTGCAGGCCCGCCTGGAACAGGAACGGGCCCGCGTCATGCGCGAAGGGGGTGGTTTCGCACTGGCCACCTTCGATCTGGATCATTTCAAGCTGTTGAACGATACGCACGGCCATGTCGTGGGTGACGCCACCCTTGTGGGCGTGGTGAACGCCGCCGGCACCCTGCTGCGACCGGTCGACGCCGTGGCCCGGCTGGGGGGTGAGGAATTCTGTCTGTTGCTGCCGGACGTGACCGGTGACGGTGCAATGGCCACAGCGGAACGGTTGCGCTGCTCGCTGGAGGGGCTGGAGATCAGCAGCCCCAGCGGCCCCGTCGCCGTGGCCGCCAGTTTCGGTGTCGCCTGGTACGGCACCCATGGCCATGACTGGCCGACCCTGCTGAAGGCCGCCGACAGCGCGCTCTATTGTGCAAAGCGCAATGGCCGCAACCGGGTGGAGGTCGCACCCCCCCTGACAGATGTCGACCTGCGCAGCGCCTGACCCGGTTACAGCCCGATCGAGCCCGCCGCCAGGGTCCCGACGCCCGTCAGGATGATGGCGAAATCGGCATTGCCGTCGCCATCCACGTCGCCCAGCACCTGAAGATCAGCCCCCACCACCTGGGTGCGGAGTTGCCCGGCAACATTGCTGAACGCCGCCGTGCCGATGAAGGTAAAGGCATCGTCGCCCGCCGTGGCGCTGTTGGCGTCGATGGCGGTCAGGTCGATTTGATCGCCCTGCGCCGCCACGAAATCGCTGATGGTGACGGGTGTCGCCACCGGGCTGTCGGCTGCGGTGGCAAGCACGAAGCTGTCGCCCCCCAGCCCGCCGGTCAGCGTATCCGCCCCGCCGCCACCCGTCAGGGTGTCGGCACCGGCTCCACCCGTGATGACATTGGCCAGCGCATTGCCGGTGCCCGTGAAGGTGCCCGTCCCTGTATAGGTGAGGTTCTCGACCTCGGCCACCAGGGTCAGGCTGGCCAGATCGGAGCGGATCGTGTCCGTCCCCTCACCGGCCAGTTCCACCACCACATCCGTGGCGGCATCGACGACATAGACATCATTGCCCAGCCCGCCGGTCATACTGTCGCTGCCGGCCCCGCCATCCAGCACGTCATCGCCGCCGCCACCCGTCATGGTGTTGTCCAGCGCATTGCCGGTGCCCGCGAAATTGCCACCGCCCGTAAAGGTCAACACCTCGACATTGGCCGCCAGCGTCAGGCTGGCCAGACTGGTGCGAACCGTATCGGTCCCGTCGCCCGCCGCCTCGACCACCACATCCGTGGCCGCATCGACGATGTAGGTATCGTCGCCGGTCCCGCCGATCATACGGTCGCCGCCGCCGCCGCCATCCAGACTGTCATTGCCGGCCCCACCGCTCAGTGTGTCATTGCCGGTCCCGCCAGAGATCAGGTTGGCGCTGTCATTGCCCGTGCCGGTAAAGGCAGCCGTCCCTGTATAGCTCAGGTTCTCCACCTCGGCGGCCAGGGTGAAGCTGGCCAGCGATGTACGGACGGTATCCGTCCCTTCGCCGGCCAGTTCAGTGATCGTGTCGCTGCCAGCATTGACAATATAGACATCGTTGCCGGCCCCGCCGGTCAACTGGTCAACCCCCGCACCGCCATCCAGCGTGTCATCACCGGCCCCACCATCCAGCGTATCAGCACCCGCCCCGCCCGTGATGGAATTGGCCACGGCATTGCCCGTGCCCGTAAAATCGCCGATGCCGACAAAGGCCAAATGCTCCAGATCGGCAGCCAGCGTATAGGATGTCAGGCGGGAGTTGACGATATCGGTCCCTTCACCCGCCAGCTCAACGACCACATCACCTGCATCATCGACGATGTAGGTGTCGTTGCCAACACCGCCCGTCATGCTGTCCGCACCCGACCCGCCATCCAGCGTGTCATTGCCGGCCAGCCCGGTCAGCGTGTCATCACCGCCACCGCCCCGGATGCTGTTATCGGCGGCATTGCCAAGGCCGGTGAAGTTGCCGGCCCCCGTATATTGCAAATTCTCGAAATCGGTCAGCAGCGTATAGGTGGCGAGGGTGGTTCGCACAGTGTCGGTGCCCGCACCCGCCGCCTCATTGATGACATCGGCAAGGCTGTCGACGACATAGGTGTCGTTGCCAGCCCCACCGGTCAGCGTATCGGCGCCCGCACCGCCGTCCAGCGTGTCATTGCCGATACCGCCGGTAATGGAATTGTCCAGACTGTTGCCCATGCCATTGAAATTGCTGGTGCCCAGATACAGCAGATTGTTCTGCGTGGCGGTCAGGGTGAAGGTGGCAGCCGTGGTGTTGACCGTCACCCGCCCTGTACTATCCACCGTTTCATAGGAATAGCCGAAGTCAGACGTATCCAGGATGCCGGTGAAGCCCTGCACCCGGAAGATGAAATCGTCGGCCCCCAGGTTGCTACTGCGCCCCGGCCCTGAAACCACCAGATAGACCTCACCCAGATAGCTGAACAGGCCGGCCCTGTTGTTTTCATAAAGCGGCTGTCCCTTCGCGAACAGGAAGTTCATGGCGGCGTAGAAGGAATTACCCGTGGCCCGCAGCACCCCACCCGACGCCACCGATGTCACCGCAAACGGCAGCTCCACACTGTCGGCCAGCGCCACGCCATTGCCGCCGAAATCGATACCGACCAGCGTATCCATGCTGTTGAAGGTCAGGGCGGATGCCAGGCGCGTTTCGGACACGCGCGAGAAAACGAACCGGTCCGACCCCGAACCGGCAACCAGCCTGTCCAGCCCCAGCCCGCCGACCAGCACATCATCGCCGGCAGTGGCGATCAGGGTATCATTGCCCTGTCCCCCCACCAGACTGTCGTTGCCATAGCCGCCAATCAGGCTGTCATCACCCGATCCGCCGATCAGCGTATCATTGCCCAGGCCGCCATCGATCGTGTCGTTGCCGTCGCCGCCATCAATGTAATTCTCGAACCGGTCCTTGATATCACCGCGCAGCCGCTCGGCTGTGCTGTTGTCAAAGGTCTGGATCTGCACCGGCCCCTGGATCATCTCCACCTGCAGGCTGAACAGGCGCGGCGCATTGCCTGTCCCTTCATTATCAAAGGCGGTGATGGTGCCCGTGGTCTTGTCGACGGCATAGATGATGACGCTGTGCGGCTCCACGATGGTGCCATTGTTCCAGAAGAAATGCAGAATCTCGCCTGTCTGCAGGTTCCGGTACATGTTCTTCAGGTCCTTGACCGCCACGGTGCGGTAATCGGACCAGCTGTCCAGCCGGTCATCCACCATAGTCACCGTTTCGGTGGAACCGTTGGTCACCCGTTCACCACCAAAGATCATGCCCGCGTCGTTCAGGACGGTACGGAACAGTTCCATTTCGTCCGCCACCGACTCGCCAGCGGCGATGGCGGCATCCAGGACGGTCTTCAGGCTGGGCATGGGCGGACTCCGGGCGGCAAATAATTCCCAGGACGCAAGGGGTTCCTGGCGTCCTGGTCCCCTACAAGCAATTCACACGCCAACTAAGGCCTTACATCACGGGCAGACGCCCGGCGCCTGAGGGAACGCACAGATATCACGTCCCCCGCACCACCAAGTGGGCGGGAAGGCTGACCGACGCCACTTCCTCCCCATTGATCAGGGAAAGGATGCGCCGCGCCAGCAGCTCGCCACCTGCCTGCCAATCCTGATGTACCGACGAAAGCGGCGGTGTGAGACAGGCCCCCAGAGGCGTATCATCGTAACCGATCACGGAAATCCGCTCCGGCACAGGAATACCGCGTTCCTGCAGCGCCTGCAGCGCCCCGATGGCCAGAAGATCGCTGGCGGCCAACAGACAATCAAACGCGGCCCCGCCCCCATCCATCCATCGGGCAATCGCTGCCGACCCGGCCGCGATGCTGAATGGGCAGGAAATGCCGCCCACCAGATGTCCGCCACCGGTGGTCAGGGCGTCGCGGAAGCCATCATGGCGCTGCGCAATCTCGGCGTGGCTGGTGTCGCCCAGGAAAAGGCCGCGCCGGCGTCCCATGGACACAAAACGGTCGGCGGCCAGCGCCCCGCCCTGTCGGTTGTCGGACCCGACAGTCACATAATCATGCTCCGGTGCTTCCGCTCCCCAAACCACCAGGGGCACGTCGCTGTCGGCCAGTTGGACCGCCGCCTCGTCATGGCTGCCCTGGCCCAACAGGATGATGCCGTCCGCCGTCTGCACCGCCGGCATATGCACCCCGTCCCGCGTTGTCAGCACGACGGCATAACCGATGCTGGTCAGCTCCTGGCAGATGCCGCCCATCAGGGCCATGGGGAACGGGTCGGACAGGGGCCGGTCGGGGCTGGGCTTCATCTCCACCACGACGGCCACGCTGTTGGACCGTTGCAGGCGCAGGCTGCGCGCCGACAGGTTCAGCTTATAGCCATGTTCCTTGGCCAGCGCCTGGATCTTGGCCCGCGTATCAGGCTTTACCGTCGGGCTGTCGCGCAGCGCGCGCGAGACCGTGATCTTCGATACCTGCGCCAATTCCGCCAGGTCGGCCATGGTCAAGCGACCAGCGGGTGCGGCCTTGGCTTCAATCTCGGGTCCGCGGGCGGCTGCGGGCTTGATCATCTGGCTTTCGGCGGGTGACTGGCGGGGAAGCCGACATTGGCATGGAAGGCGATTTTTTCCAAGGGTTTGGCAACACGCAATCGCATAGGCCCCGCCCCCTCCCCATACGTAGTCAGAAAAATGACATCGATATCTTGACATCGATAACATTGATGTTAGCTTAAGGACCAACCACCGCATCATGGCGGCGGATCAAGCGTATCTTGGGGAGGTTTGCCGTGGCGGAGAGAGCATCTCACGTCCGCGCAGGAGATGTGCGTGCCGATGCCGGGGATGGCTGGACCATCCGGGTTGCCGGGTTCAATCCGGAAACCGCGGCGCGTGACGAAAGCCTGTTCGCGCTGGCCAATGGCGCGCTGGGCGTGCGTGGCGGCATTGATGGCGTGGACAGTGCCAGCGACGGTGCCTTCCTGGCGGCCTTCTTCGAGCAGGCGCCGATCCATTATCATGAGAAATTCACCGGCTTCGCGCTTTCCACCGATACCCGCGTGCCGGTGGCCGATGCCAAGCATGTGCGGATCGTGCTGGACGGGGAAACTGTCACACTGACACCGGATGCCGGCCTGGTCCGCGAGCTGGACCTGTCCACGGGCCGGTTCCGCACCGCCATGCGCTACAAGGCCAAGGGTGGTACGGTGGAGATCACCACCGACCGTCTGGTCAGCCTTGCACGCCCCGGCCTGCTGGCCCTGCGCCTGATCATTCGGTCCCTGGAATATACCGGCCCCGTCACCCTGCTGTCGGACCTGCGCTGGGGCCGCCGGGCGGAGGGGCAAGGCGATGACCCGCGCATCGGTGTCTCGCTGGGGGCCGGTGGGGTAGACAGTTTTCCGGTGGAACAGGATGGCATCCCCGCCGCCCTGCACCAGACGGCCCGCCTGTCACGCCGCACCTGCGTTCTGCGCCAGGGTCATTTGTCTGGTCACGGTCTGTCATCAGACCAACCCTTCCTGACGCTCGACAGCATCAGTCAGGCCTTCCATGCCGACCTGACGCCGGGAACCGGGGTCGAACTGGTGAAGTTCGCCGCCTATGCCTGGGCCGATACGGATGAGGATATTGCCGGCCTGACCGCCGATGCCGGCGCCATACTGGCCGGTGCTCACGCCGCCGGCTGGGACGCATTGGCAAAGGAACAGGCCGATGATCTGGCGCGCTTCTGGGCCGATGCCGATGTGGTGATCGATGGCGATGCGGGCCTGCAGCAGGCCATCCGCTTCAACCTGTTCCACCTGTACCAATCGACGGGCCGCGACGGTGCCACCTCCATCGCGGCCAAGGGCCTGACGGGGGAAGGGTACGAGGGCCATTATTTCTGGGACACAGAAACCTTCATCCTGCCCGTGCTGGCCTTCACGGCCCCGCATCTGGCCCGGCGCATGCTGGAATATCGCATCGGCCGGCTGGACCGCGCCCGCGCCCATGCGCGTGGCATGGGGCACAGCGCCGGGGCCCTGTTCCCCTGGCGCACTATCGCTGGCGATGAATGTTCGGCCCACTACCCCAGCGGCTCGGCACAGTATCACATCAATGCCGACATCGCCTTCGCCGCCCGCCTCTATGAAGAAGCGACCGGCGACAGCGCCTTCCTTTATGCCCAGGCCGCCGAGATGCTGTTCGAAACGGCCCGCATCTGGCCGCAGGTGGGGCATTTCAACGCCCGCAAGGGCGGGGCCTTCACCATTCATGAGGTGACGGGACCGGACGAGTATACCGCACTCGTAAACAATAATTTCTACACCAACGCCATGGCCGCCGCCCATTTGGGCCATGCCGCCGATCTCTATCGACGCATGGGCAACGAGGCACCCGACCAACTCGCCGCCCTCGCCACCCGCATCGGCCTGACCGATGAAGAGGTGGCCCTGTGGCGGCGGGCAGCGGACGCCATGTATCTGCCCACCGACCCCGACCTGGGGATCAGTCCGCAGGATGATGATTTCCTGTCTAAGCCGGTCTGGCCCTTCGCCGACACACCCGCCGACAAATATCCCCTGCTGCTTCACTATCACCCGCTCGCCATCTATCGACATCAGGTGTGCAAGCAGGCCGATGTGGTCCTGGCCATGCTGCTGGCCGGCGACCGCTTCACGCCCGCCCTGAAGCGTCGCAATTTCGATTATTACGAAGCCGTAACGGTGCATGACAGCACACTGTCACCCAGCAGTTACGGCATCCTGGCTGCGGAACTGGGCGACAGCGAGAAGGCCATTCGTTACTTTACCGAAACAGCCCGCATCGACCTGGATGACCTGCATGGCAATGCCAGCCATGGCGTGCATATGGCGGCCATGGCCGGAAGCTGGCTGGGCATCGCCTGGGGTTTTGGCGGCTTGCGCTGGCAGGGAGGCATCGCCCGCTTTGCCCCCATCCTGCCCCCCGGCTGGACCCGCTATGGCTTCGGCATCGCCTGGCAGGGTCGCCGCCTGCGGGTGACGGTTGATCAGGTGGGCACCACCTATCGCCTGCTGTCGGGCGATGCCCTGACCATCCATCACCAGGTCGCACCCGTCATCCTGACGACCGGCCAGGATACAGCCATTGCCCATAGCCCCTTCCCCGCCCCGGTCAAGGCCATCATCTTCGACCTGGATGGCGTGCTGACCGACACGGCAGAGGGCCATTATCAGGCTTGGCAGCGTCTGGCGGACGAACTGGACGTACCCTTCGACCGGGAAAAGAACGAAGCGCTGAAGGGCATCGACCGCATGGGCAGCCTGGAACGCATCCTGGCCGACAGCGGTAGAACCCTGACCGAAGCAGAGAAGCAGGAAGCCGCGACCCGTAAGAACGGCTATTACCAGGACCTGATCGCAAGATTCAGCCCCGACGATCTGTTCGACGGCGTGCGCGACCTGCTGCTGGCGGCTAAGGCAGCCGGGCTGAAACTGGGCGTGGCATCGGCCAGCCGCAACGCCCCCACGCTTCTCACCCGCCTCGGCATCATCGACCTGTTCGACCATGTCGCCGATGCGGGTGCCATCCCCAATCCGAAGCCCGCCCCAGACATTTTCCTGTCCGTGGCCAAGGCCCTGGATGTCCCCCCGCCCGCGTGCCTGGGCGTGGAGGACAGCATGGCCGGGATCACCGCCATCAAGGCCGCCGGCATGCCGGCGCTCGGCATCGGTGATCCCGCCATCCTGACCGAAGCCGATGAGGTCATCGGCCATATACGCGAATTCCGGCTGGACCGTTTCGTCCGCCCGGCATGACAATCCGGGCGCCATCCCGAGAGGGGGGAGTGTCGCCCGGACGGAAAACAAGCACAGCCCATCAATCAAGAAGCATCCGGGTGATGCTCATACGGGAGGTCCCTATGACTAAGTTTGACAAGAAGCTGCTGACGGGCGCCGCCTTCGCGGCCCTGCTGCTGCCCGCCATCGGTGCGGCCCAGGCACAGGACGCCCAGCAGGGTGGCCTGCTGGAAGAAATCATCGTCACCGGCGTGGCGCGCTCCGACGGTATCAAGAAGCTGGATGCCAGCTTCTCCATCACCACCGCCGATGCCGAGGCCATTGCGGAACAGCAGCCCGCCAGCACCGCTGACCTCCTGAAGATCGTCCCCGGCGTCTGGGTTGAAAGCTCTTCGGGCACGTCCGGCGCGAATATCGACGTGCGCGGTTTCCCCGGCGGCGGGGACGCGCCCTTCATCACGGTACAGTTGGACGGCTCGCCCCTGTTCCCGCCGCCCACCCTTTCCTTCCTGGAAAACAGCACCCTGTTCCGCCTGGACGACACGGTGGAGCGGGTGGAGGTGCTGCGCGGCGGCCCGTCGCCCATCTTCTCCAATGGTCAGCCGGGCGCCACCATCAATTTCATTCAGCGCAAAGGCAAGGAGGACCCCGAAGGCAGCCTGAAGCTAACCGTGGGGGATGAGGGCCTGTACCGGTTCGACACCTATTACCAGGGCGCCCTGGATAAGGACCTGCTGTTCTCGGTCGGCGGCTTCTACCGCACGTCGGACGGTATCCGCGACACCGAATTCCCCGCCGATCGCGGCGGTCAGGTCAGCGGCAACATCACCAAGGTCCTGGAAAACGGCGAGGTCACCTTCTACGGCCGCTATACCGACGACAAGAACGCCTTCTACACCGCCATTCCGCTGCTCTCCTCCAACAATGGCAAGACCATCAAGGAGTTTCCGGGTTTCGATGCCGGCAAGGGTACTTTCCTGGGCAATGAGCTGCGCAATGTCGTGCTGGAGGTCACCCCTGGCGCCACGCCCGGCACCATCCGCCGCGATTTCGCCGACGGCCGTGGCGTGAAGGCGGCGGTCGTGGGCAATACGATCGACCTGACCTTTGGGGAGTGGACAGTCAGCAACAAGATGAACTACCTGAAGGGTCAGGCCGATACGCGTGGCCTGTTCACGGGCGCCAACCCGCAGACCTTGGGCAGCTTCATCAGTGGTCAGATCGCCTCGGCCAACGCCAACGCCGCCGTTGTCGCCGCCGCCGGCCGCACCGCCACGGCGGGTTCGGCCAGCTTCGCCAATGGCGGGGCGGCCATCACCGACCTGAACATGCAGGTGATCACCGCCGGCCTCTGGTCAGTGGACAAGGATATCGAAAGCTTCACTGACGATATCCGTTTCAGCCGGGAGATTTTCGACGGCAACACCATCACCATCGGCGCCTATTTTGCCGATTATTCGTCAAAGGATCTCTGGTACCTGGGCAACAACGTCCTGATGACGGCCACACCCAATGCCAAGCTGATCAACCTGACCCTCAACAATGGTGCCAAGGTCACCCGCAATGGCTTTGTCGGCACCTCCTTCTTCGATGTCAACGCCTCCTATAACGGCCAGAATGTCGCCGCCTTCATCGCCGATGAATGGGCGCTGACCGACGATCTGCGCATCGATGTTGGTGGCCGCGTCGAACGGCAGAAGGTCAATGCGACGCTGGAAAACGTGTCGACCATGGACCTGGACGGCAACCCGCTGACGCTCGCCAACAACGCCACATCCGTCCTCAATGGCAGCTTCCGCACGCTGGACTATGCCAACACGGAAACCTCCTGGACGGCGGGCGTGAACTATTATCTGACGGGCGACCTGTCGGTGTTCGGCCGCCTGAACAGCGGTTTCAAGTTCCCGCAATTCGACAATCTGCGTGACGGTCAGGACCAGATGCAGAAGATCGACCAGCAGGAAGTCGGTCTGAAGACCCGCACCTCCGACTATGCCGCGTATGTCACTTTCTTCCATAACAAGTTCGAAGGCCTGCCCTTCCAGCAGTTCATCATCAACCCGGACGGGTCGCAGACGCAGCTGACCCGCATCGGCGGTTCCAAGGCCTATGGCGTGGAATTCGAACTGATGGTCATGCCGGTGGAAAACCTGAACCTGGCCCTGCGCGGTAACTACCAGAAGGGCGAATTCAAGGATTTCGGCCCCAACAGCGGCAATCAGGTGCAGCGTCAGCCGAAGATCCAGTTCACCTTCTCGCCGTCTTATGACGTGCCGATGGATTGGGGCAAGCTGCGCTTCTTCGCCAGCTACAACTACACCGGTGCTCGTTGGGCCGATGTGGAGAACGCCCAGCGTCTGCCCAGCTTCGACACGATCGACGCCGGCATCTCTGCCGATATCGGCGATGACGTGACGGTCATGCTGTCGGGCACCAACCTGACAGACGAGTTGGGCCTGACCGAAGGCAATGCCCGCATCATCGGAGGTGCGAACACCAGCGGCGTGTTCATGGGCCGCCCGATCTTCGGGCGTAACGTGAAGATGTCGGTGGCGACGAAGTTCTGACGCTGATTTGGGGGTGCCTCTGCCATGGCTGGGACACCCCCATGTACCCCCCTTATCGTCATCCCGGCGAAAGCCGGGACCCAGGAGCCAGATGCCCGAGCAATCGGCAGCTTTGATCTACGCTGCGCGACGGTTTGATCCTACGGCCCCTGGGTCCCGACTTACGTCGGGATGACGAAGAAAAACTGATCCCCGGAGTCCCCAATGCCCCGCCTGATCCGCCTCGGCAAGAGCCTGCCGCTGCTGGCCCTGCTTCTGGCGGGTCCCGCAAAGGGGGAGGATACGCTGCGTTTCGACCTGACGGTCGGACAGCATCAAAACCTGTTCCTGCGTGACGGCCCCGTCTCCGCCCATCTTGTGGCGGGGGCGGGCCGGATCGTGGTGGCCTTTCCCGCCGGCAATGCCGGCATCGGCCTGTGGACCGACAGCCAGGCCGCGATGACCACCGGCCCCCTGTCCCCCCTCACCATCCCGGACACCCAGGGCCGCCCCCTGCACGGTATCGAAACCACGGTGACGGTCGCGGCCCAAAGCCTGACCTTGCGCCATACCATCCTGTCCAGCATCCGGGTTCTGCGCGACTTTCAGCATTCCTCCACGCGCCAGCCCCTGGTGGAAACCACCCCCACCCTCAACGGCACGACCATAAGCTGGCAGCGCGACCGCCTGGACGGCGCCCCCGGCTTTCTCTTGACCCTGACGCCACTGAACGGCACCGCCACGGCCAACCCGGACGGTACCGTCACCCTCTCCGCCGCTGCCCCCGCCCTGCGCCTGAAACTGACGGCGGCCAGTGGCGAAACACCGCTGACCCCCATCGCCCTTTCCGACCTGCTGACCGACAAGGCCGCACCGGACACCAAGGCCCGGCAGGTGCTGGATTTCCTCAGCTACCGGGAAAAGCTGATGGCCGGGTCCTGGGCCTATAACACCTATTTCGGGCGCGACACGCTGATGTCGCTGCGCCTGCTGATGCCGGTTCTGAAGCCTGCCGCCATCGAGGCGGGGCTGGGGGCTGTTCTGGAACGGCTCAGCCCCACCGGCGACGTCGCGCATGAGGAGGATGTGGGCGAATTCGCCGTCCTGCGCCACCGCCTGGAACGGGACAGCGACAGCGCCGATCCCATCTTCGATTACAAGATGGTCGATGATGATCTGATGCTGGCCCCCATCCTGGCCGATTATCTGGAAAGCATCCCCGCCCGCGAGGCCCAGCTTTTCCTGGCGCGGCGCACGCCGTCGGGCGATGCCTATGGCACACTGCTAGCCCGCAACCTGTCTTTCGTGCTGGCCCGCGCGCAAGCCTTCGCCGCCGACCCGGTGGCCACCAATCTGATCCCTCTGCCGGCGGGACAGAAGGTGGGTGACTGGCGCGACAGCCAGGAAGGGCTGGCCGGCGGCCGCTATTCCTACAGCGTCAATGCCGTCCTTGCCCCCGCCGCCCTGACTGCCATCACCCGCCTGCACAAATCCGGCCTGCTCTATCCCTACACCCGTGACCTGACACGCGCGGACGCTCTGGCAACGGTCTGGACTGACAAGGCCCCCGCCCTGTTCGCCGTCACCATCCCGGCAGATCAGGCCCAGGCTGCCACCACCCGCTTCGCCGCCGAACTGGGCATCGACGCCGCGCCCCTGCCCCCCGGCCCCTTCAGTTTCGACGCCCTTTCCCTGGACGCATCGGGAAAGCCCCTGCCCGTGATGCATTCCGACACGGGCTTTGCCCTGCTGTTCCTGAGCCCCGATGCCGCGACGCTGGACCGTGCCATCGCCCCCCTGCTGCACCGGCTGCCCGCGGGCCTGATGACGGACGCCGGGATGGTGGTGGCCAATGCCGCCTGGGCACCTGCCCCCATCCGCGCCGAATTCGGCCCGTTCTATTATCACGGCGCCGTCATCTGGTCCTGGCAGCAGGCCTTGATGGCCGCCGGCCTGGAACGGCAACTGGCGCGCATCGACCTGCCCGCCGCCACCCGCACCCGCCTGCAATCGGCCCAGCGCGCCCTGTGGCAGGCGATCCGTGCCGTGCCGGCCGATCAGCGCACATCGGAACTCTGGTCCTGGGCCTATGGCGATGACCGCTTTACCTACCGCCCCTTCGGCCAGGGCGGCGGGGATCAGACGGAATCCAACGCCGCCCAGCTTTGGAGCACGGTCTACCTGGCCGTCAAACCACCGGCCCTTTGACAAACAGCACCAAACCAACAAGAACGGAACAGGGAAGGATCGGACAAGATGCGCAACGGACGGGCGGTACTGGCGGTGGGATTGACCTATGTGGTCTTTGCCATGCTGCTGAATTCGGTGGGCACGGTCATCCTGCAATCGATCCAGAGCTTTGGCGTGACCAAGCTGGAGGCGGGGCGGCTGGAGGCCTACAAGGACCTGCCCATCGCCATCACCAGCTTCATCGTGGCCAGCTTCATGCCCCGCATTGGCTATCGCCGCGCCATGATCGCCGCCCTGGTGCTGCAGGGGCTGGCGGCGGCCCTGATGCCGTTCCTTTCTTCCTTCTGGGCCATGAAGCTGATGTTCTTCTGCATCGGGGTCGGCTTTGCGCATGTGAAGGTGGCGGCCTATTCCTCCATCGGCCTGTTGACCCGGGATAAACAGGGCCATGCCAGCCTGACCAACACGATTGAGGGCGTTTTCATGCTGGGCGTGCTGGGCAGCTACTGGCTCTTCAGCCTGTTCGTGAATCACGACAATCCCGCCGATCCCTCCTGGCTGAATGTCTATTGGGTCCTGTCCGCCATCGCCTTTGCCGCCGCCGCCCTCTGGGCCGTCACGCCCCTGGATGAGAGCGAGGCGCAGGCCCCCGATGCCAAGCCCGGCATCCGGCAGATGGCGCGCCTGGCCGTCACGCCCATCGCGGTCGTGTTCCTGGCGTCGGCCTTCCTTTATGTCCTGATCGAACAGGCCATCGGCACCTGGCTGCCCACCTTCAATGCAGAGGTGCTGCATCTGCCCGCCGCCATGTCGATCCAGGCGACCAGCATCTTCGCCGCCGGCATCGCGCTGGGCCGGCTGGGGGCGGGCGTGGCGCTGGCCCGGATCGGCTGGTTCCCGTTCCTGGTCGGTTGTCTGGTCGCCATGACGGCTTTGGTCCTGCTGACCTTGCCGCTGGCAAAGGGCGTGCAACCGATGGCAGAGGCCAACTGGGTGGCCGCCCCCATCGCCGCCTTCATGCTGCCTTTGATCGGCCTGTTCATGGCGCCGATCTATCCGGTGATCAATTCGGTGATCCTGTCGGCCCTGCCCAAGCATGATCATGCGGCCATGACCGGCCTGATCGTGGTGTTCTCCGCGCTTGGCGGCACCTTCGGCTCCTTCGTCACCGGCTTCCTGTTCGACCGGCTGGGCGGCCACACGGCCTTCTACATGGCGCTTGTGCCCATGGGTGCCATCGCCGTGACGCTGTTCCTGCTCAACCGGCGGACGCGGGCGGCGGGGTAACGCCCCCTACAACCCCGTAATCACCACCAGCAGCCCCACCCCCTCACCGGTCACCGTCGCCACATCCTCCGGCCCGACCATAAGGGCATCCCAACGGCTCAAGCCCCTATAGCCCGCGTCCAGCGCCAGCAGCAGCCGTACCGCCGGCACCCCGCCCAGCGCCACCGGCCCCCGCACGCGTGCCACGGAATGGCTGAAACGGCCCCGCCGTGTCATGACGTTCAGATCATGCACTGGCCCGCCACTCACCACGGCCTGCACCGGCAGTTCCCCGTCAAACGCAAACGGCGCGCTGTCGGGCGTCAGCACATGGCCATTCAGCGCCATGGACCCGCCCGACAGGATGGTCAGCGTCCGGTCGATGCCGGGAAAGGCGGAGAACGGGCCATCCCCATCCACCCGCGCGATGGAAATACGCCAGTCGAAATCCGACAGGTCCGCATTTTCCGGGAACAAAGCGACCGTCGCCGTCTCGCCCCCGCCATTCTTCCATGCTGTCCAGGCGCGATCCGCCGCGCGCAGCAATACCCCGCTCATGCCGCACCCCCGGTCGCCCCGGTAAACCGCGCCACCAGATCAAAGCCTTCGCCCGGAAATACCTGCCGCACATGGGTGATCGGCTGATCCCCGCGCCAGGTGCGGCGGTCCAGGATCAGGCAGGCCGTGCCCTCTTCCACCCCCAACGCCCCCGCCAACCGCCCGGCGGGGGCGGCGGTGATGCGATGCTCGGCTTCTGTCCACGGCACATGTGCCAGCAGCCAGGACCCCGGCGCCACCTGCGTAAAATCCACGGTCGCCGCGTCCGGCACGGCCTTCAGGCTGATCAACCGTTCCTCCACGGCAAAGGGCACGCCATCGGCCAGATGCCGGCAGGTGAGCGCCAGCACCTTGGCCCCGCGTGGCGGCCGCATCCGGTCGGGATCGACCGACGCTGCCGGTAACACGTCGCGCGACAGCAATTCCAGGCGGTAGATCTGCCCCCGCCCCGTCACTTCCGCCTGGATATCGGGGATGGCCAGGGCTGCCATATGGATCTGCGGGCGGGACACGAAGGTCCCGGCCCGCTTACGCCGGTCCAGCAGCCCCGCCTCCACCAGTCCCGTCAGCGCCTTGTTCACTGTCATGCGCGCGCAGCCATACTGGGCCATCAGCTCATGTTCAAACGGGATACGGTCGCCGGGCTTCAGGGTGCCCGACAGGATCGCCCCTTCGATATCGGCCCGGATACGGGCATGCAGCGGTGCGGCGTTCTCGGCCATGCTCATGACAGGATGGTTCCCAGCGCCAGACGGTAACGCGCGGCGACGGCGTCGCGCACGATATGGCGGCCCCCGCTTACCACGCGCCGGCCCCGTCGCCAAACCCCGTCGACCATGCGCTGCCCTGCAAAGATGAACCCGTCCAGCAGGGCGTCGCCGCGTCGGGCCGCCAGACTGGGCTGTGTCGCATCTAGGGTCACAAAGTCCGCCGCCGCGCCCACAGTCAGGCCAACATCCTTCTGCCCCAGCGCCCGTGCACCGCCGGCCAGCGCGCCCTCAAACAGCACCCGCCCCGTCGATGGCGTATCGGCACGGCCCAGCACATTGCGTGCCCGGTGGGCCAGACGCTGGGCATATTCCATGCTTCGCAGTTCTTCTGCCGCATCGATCAGGACATTGCTGTCCGACCCGATCCCGAACAGCCCGCCCGCCGCCTGATAATCCCGCCCGTTGAAAATACCATCGCCCAGATTGGCCTCTGTGATGGGGCATAATCCCGCCACAGCCCCGCTGGCCGCCAGCTTCGCCGTCTCCGCCGCGTCCATGTGCGTGGCATGCACCAGACACCATTGCCCATCGACATCGGCATGATCGAACAACCAGGCCACAGGCCGCTGCCCGCTCCAGGCATGGCAATCGGCCACCTCCTTGATCTGCTCGGCGATATGGATATGGATGGGGCCACCCGCCGCCAGGGCGGGAACAAAGGACAGGCTTTCCGGCGTAACGGCGCGCAGGCTGTGCGGCGCCACCCCCACCAGACCGTCGGGCAATGTGGCCACCGCCGCCCGGCTGGCCTCCACCACGCGCGCGAAACCGTCTATGCTGTTGAGGAACCGCTTCTGCCCCGGCCCCGGCGCCTGCCCGCCGAAGCCGCCATACTGGTACAGAACCGGCAGCAGGGTCAGGGCGATCCCCGTTTCCGCGGCGGCGGCGGCCAGCTTTGCCCCCATTTCCGCCGGGTTGGCATAGGCGGCACCATCCACATCCTGGTGGATATAGTGGAACTCCCCCACCCGCGTGAACCCGCCCTCCAGCATCTCGACAAAGGCCATGGCGGCGATGGCCTGCATCTCATCCGGGCCGATCCGATGGGCGAAGCGATACATCACCTCCCGCCAGGTCCAGAAACTATCCTCCCCCGGCCCCCGCACCTCCGCCAACCCCGCCATCCCCCGCTGAAAGGCATGGGAATGCAGGTTGGGCAGGCCGGGCAGGGCGATGGCGTGGCGTTCATCGGTGGGTTCCGGGGCCGTGCCCGCAGTAACGGCGGCGATTACCCCGCCCTGCTCCACCATCCGCACCCCATCCGCCCATCCGCCCGGCAGCAGCGCCTGCTGGAACCAGAACCCGGCCATCACCCATCCCCCCGAATTTCATCTCATGGCTCATATTAATGTATAGACATTAATTATGTATAGACATAAAAGAAGGGAAAAACAGGCGCACCAGACGCCATGATGAACGGTTCAGCGGGGAAAAGGTTCGGACATGCGGCATGGATTTTTCGATCACACGCTTCTTTCCCGTCATCCCGGCGAAAGCCGGGACCCTGGGGGCACGGGCACGATGATCGGGTTCCCCCGCTATTACGCTGCTGAACGCTCGGGCGCCTGGCCCCTGGGTCCCGGCTTTCGCCGGGATGACGAGGTGAGGGAGGACCCCCATGCACGCTGACCATGTCTGGACCCACGCGCGCCTTGCCACCATGCGCCCCGACCTGCCCGGTCTGGGGATCGTGGAGGATGGGGTAATTGCTGCGCACAATGGCCGCATCATCTTTGCCGGCCCCGCCAGCGACGCCCCCGCCTTCACCGTTACCCAAAGCACCGATCTCCAAGGCCGTTGGGTCACACCCGGCCTGATCGACTGCCACACGCATCTGGTCCATGCCGGCGACCGCGCGCATGAATTCGAACTGCGCCTGCAGGGCGCGACCTATGAGGAAATCGCGCGGGCCGGCGGCGGCATCGTCTCCACCATGCGCGCCACCCGCGCCGCCACCCTGGACACGCTGATCTGTCAGGCCCTGCCCCGCCTGGACGCACTGCTGGCTGAGGGCGTGACGACAGTGGAGGTGAAGTCCGGTTACGGCCTGACGCTGGCGGACGAGGTGAAGATGCTGCGCGCCGCCCGTGCGCTGGCTGACCACCGCCCCGTCGATGTCGCCACCACCTTCCTGGGCGCCCATGCCGTTCCGCCAGAATATGCAGAGGATCACGACGCCTATATCGATCTGGTCTGCCGCACCATGATCCCGCATGTGGCACAGCATAAGCTGGCCGACGCAGTTGATGGTTTCTGTGAAGGCATCGGCTTTTCCCTGGCCCAGGTCCGCCGCGTGTTCCATGCGGCCAAGGCCAATGGCCTTGCCCTGAAACTACACGCCGAACAGCTATCGAACCTGAATGGTGCTGCCCTGGCCGCTCAATGCGGTGCCCTGTCCGCCGACCATCTGGAACATGTCGACGAACCCGCCGTGCGCGCCATGGCGCAATCCAGCACCGTCGCCGTCATGCTGCCCGGCGCCTATTATTTTACGCGCGATACCAAACTGCCGCCGATCGACCTGTTCCGCACCCATGGCGTGCCCATGGCGGTGGCGACCGACTGCAATCCCGGCACCGCCCCGCTGACCTCGCTGCTGCTGTCGCTGAACATGGCCGCCACCCTGTTCCGGATGAGTGTGGAGGAATGTCTGCTGGGGGCCACCCGCGTTGCGGCCAAGGCCCTGGGACGGCAGGCCGATATCGGCACGCTGGAGGCCGGCAAGCAATGCGACCTCGCCATCTGGGACATTGAGCGTCCCGCCGAACTTGTCTACCGCATGGGGTTCAACCCCCTGCATGCCCGTATCCACAGGGGGATCTGATGCCGCACTCCATGTCCGTCACGCTGCGCCCCGGCGCTGTCAGCTTGGGCGAATGGCGCCGCATCTATAATGGCGCTGCCATGACCCTGGACCCCGCCTGCCGCCCGGCGGTGGAGCGTTCTGCCGCCACCATCGCCCGCATCATCGCCAAGGGCGATCCGGTCTATGGCGTGAATACCGGCTTTGGCAAGCTGGCCTCGGTCCGCATTGCTGCGGATGACCTCGAATTGCTGCAACGCAACATCGTGCTCTCCCATGCCGCCGGCGTGGGCGATCCGGTGCCGCGTAACGTGCTGCGCCTGATGATGGCGCTGAAGCTCTCCAGCCTGGGCGTCGGCGCATCCGGCGTGAAGCCGGCAACCCTCGACCTGCTGGAAGCGCTGCTGGCAAACGATATCCTGCCCGTGGTTCCGGCCCAGGGTTCGGTGGGTGCGTCGGGTGACCTCGCCCCTCTCTCCCATATGGCGGCCGCCATGATCGGCCATGGCGACGTCGTCGCCAACGGCACCCGCATGCCGGCGGCGGACGCGCTGAAGGCCGCAGGTCTGTCCCCCCTGACCCTGGGGCCGAAGGAAGGGCTGGCTCTGCTGAACGGCACGCAGTTCTCGACGGCCTACGCCCTTGCCGGACTGTTCGAAGCCGAGCGCCTGCACGGCTCGGCCCTTGCCACCGGGGCACTCGCCACAGAAGCCGCCAAAGGCTCCGACACCCCCTTCGACCCGCGTATCCACCTGCTGCGCGGGCACAAGGGCCAGATCGCGGTGGCCGACACGCTGCGGCGCCTGATGGACGGCTCCGCCATCCGCGCGTCGCACCGCGAGGATGATATCCGCGTGCAGGACCCCTACTGCCTGCGCTGCCAGCCGCAGGTGATGGGCGCGGCCCTGGATCTGCTGCGTCAGGCGGGCCAGACCTTGCTGACGGAGGCCAACGCCGTCTCCGACAACCCGCTGGTCTTTGCCGAGGATGACAGCGTGCTGTCCGGCGGCAATTTCCACGCCGAACCCGTGGCCTTCGCCGCCGACATGATCGCCATGGCCGTGTGCGAGATCGGCAGCTTGTCGGAACGCCGCATCGCCATGCTGGTGGACCCGGCCCTGTCCGGCCTGCCTGCCTTCCTGACGCCGAAGCCCGGCCTGAACTCCGGCTTCATGATCCCCCAGGTGACCGCCGCCGCCCTGGTGTCGGAAAACAAGCAGCGCGCCTATCCGGCCAGCGTCGACAGCATCCCTACCTCCGCCAATCAGGAAGACCATGTCTCCATGGCCGCCCATGGGGCACGGCGCCTGCTGTCCATGGTGGAGAACGCCGCCAGCGTGATCGCCATCGAATATCTCTCGGCCGCCCAGGGCTGCGACTTCCACGCCCCCTTGACCAGCAGCACCGTTCTGGAATCGCTGCGCGCCACTCTACGCAATGTGGTCCCCACCCTGACCGACGACCGCTATTTCCACGCCGACATCGCCGCCGCCTTGACCCTGGTCCGCACCGGTGCCCTGATCAAGACAGTGACGGGGGCGGGCGTGGAATTGCCGGGGGTGTAAAACAAATCATTCCCTTGCCCCTTCTCTTCATCATCCCGGCGGAAGCGGGGGTGATGAAGAGAAGGGCAGTGAAAGTGAGTGCATCCCCAATGCCAACGGACAGGCCACGACCAACCTCTGCCCGCTGACCGCCTTCGATAGAGAGGCGCTATGCCGGCCAGGGCAGCACTCGTGTTAGGTTTATTCTTAAACTGTATCAACCAGCCAGCGCTTGAAGAGAATAGATGAATAAGATGAAACGTAGTATATATACATGGCTCCTGGTTGGCTTTTTTATTCCGATATTTTGGGGATTTATAGGATTTGTATTTTTCTCAGCACATGAATCTAATTTCACAGAAATTTATTGGATTTTGGTTTATGTCAGTTGTCCGTTTTGGCTCATACCTTCAAGTTTAATAAACGAACTAATGTTGCCGATCTTGAATGCCGCACTGTACGGTGGTTTATTCATTTTATTATCAACTATCAAAACTGCGCTAAGAAAAAGGAGTTCGCATTAATTAAATAATACTATGACTTCACGAAATTCTTTCTTTACACGACCAAAAAGCCCGCAACCAAGCCAACGGACATCGCCATGACCGAAACACCCGACTGGCTGATCATCCACCAGGGCACCGCCCCCCTGATCCTCTCCATCCCGCATGCTGGAACGGAGATTGAGTGGGCGCTGGAGGATGCGTTGGCCGATCCCTGGCGGGCGCGCAAGGATGCCGACTGGTGGGTGGGGCAGCTGTACTTCTTCGCCCGCGACCTGGGCGCGACCATCGTGCAGACCAGCCTGTCGCGCACCATGATCGACGTGAACCGCCCGCCCGACGGTGCCTCGCTCTATCCCGGACAGGCCACAACCGACCTCTGCCCGCTGACTACCTTCGACGGGGAGCCTTTGTACAATCCCGGCCAGGAACCCGACGCGATGGAGGTGCTGCGCCGGCGGGAGCTGTTCCACGCCCCCTATCACGCCGCCTTGATGGCCGAAATCCTGCGCCTGCGCCGCATGCATCCGCGCGTCGTGCTGTACGATTGCCACTCGATCCGGTCCTGGGTGCCGCGCCTGTTCGACGGGCTGCTGCCGCATTTCAATATCGGTACGTTCGAGGGCAAAAGCTGCGATCCCGGCCTGACCCGCGTGATTGAGGCAGCGTGTGACGCCACACAGTTCAGCCGCGTCAGCAATGGCCGGTTCAAGGGCGGCTACATCACCCGCCATTACGGACAGCCCGCCAAGGGCGTTCATGCGGTGCAGATGGAGCTGGCGACACGCGGCTACCTGCTGGAACCAGACGACGATCCCGCCCCCCACAATTGGCCCCCCGCCTATGACGCCGCCTATGCGGCACCCATGGAAAAGGCCCTGCGCAATATCCTGGCCGCCTGCATCGGCTGGGCGACGGACCCCAAGTAACCGAGGGAAAACATGTCTCGCATCGACAATACCCGCGTGATCCGCGCGCCCCACGGCACCGACCGCACCGCCAAGTCTTGGGCGACCGAGGCCGCGCTGCGCATGCTGATGAACAATCTGGACCCCGACGTGGCTGAGCGGCCGGAGGAACTGGTGGTCTATGGCGGCATCGGCCGGGCCGCGCGCGATTGGGCCAGCTTCGACCGGATCGTCTCGGCGTTACGTGCGCTGGAAGATGATCAGACCCTGCTGGTGCAGTCCGGCAAGCCGGTCGGCGTGTTCCGCACCCATGCCGATGCCCCGCGCGTCCTGATCGCCAATTCCAACCTCGTCCCGCATTGGGCCACCTGGGACAAGTTCCACGAACTGGATGCCAAGGGCCTGATGATGTACGGCCAGATGACGGCCGGAAGCTGGATCTATATCGGCACGCAGGGCATCGTCCAGGGCACCTATGAAACCTTTGTGGAGGTTGGCCGCCGCCATTATGGCGGCAGCCTGGCCGGCCGCTGGATTCTGACCGGCGGCCTGGGCGGCATGGGCGGGGCGCAGCCGCTGGCCGCCGTGATGGCCGGCGCTTCGTGTCTGGCCGTGGAATGTCAGCCCTCGCGCATCGACATGCGCCTGCGCACCGGTTACCTGGACCGCGCCACCGACAGCCTGGACGAGGCCTTGGCCATCATCGCTGAAAGCTGCAAGGCGAAAAAGCCCGTCTCCGTCGGCCTGTTGGGCAATGCGGCCGATGTCTTCCCCGAACTGGTCCGCCGTGGCGTCCGCCCCGATGCGGTCACCGATCAGACCAGCGCGCACGATCCCATCAATGGCTACCTGCCCGCGGGCTGGACGCTCGATCAGTGGCTGAAGGCCCGCGAAGAAAACCCGAAATCCGTGGAAGCGGCCTCACGCGCCAGCATGGCCGTGCAGGTCCGCGCCATGCTGGATTTCTGGAAGGCGGGCGTGCCCACGCTCGATTATGGCAATAATATCAGGCAGATGGCGCTGGAAGAGGGCGTTACCGACGCCTTCGCCTTCCCCGGCTTCGTGCCCGCCTACATCCGCCCGCTTTTCTGTCGCGGCATCGGCCCCTTCCGCTGGGCCGCCTTGTCCGGCGACCCGGAAGACATTTACAAGACCGACGCCAAGGTAAAGGAACTGCTGCCCGACAATGCCCACCTGCATAACTGGCTGGACATGGCGCGGGAGAAGATCAAGTTCCAGGGCCTGCCCGCCCGCATCTGCTGGGTCGGTCTGGGCGACCGCCACCGTCTGGCGCTGGCCTTCAACGAGATGGTGGCCAAGGGCGAGCTGAAAGCCCCCGTTGTCATCGGTCGCGACCATCTGGACAGCGGTTCCGTCGCGTCGCCCAACCGCGAGACAGAGGCGATGCTGGACGGTTCCGACGCCGTCTCCGACTGGCCCCTGCTGAACGCCCTGCTCAACACCGCCTCGGGTGCCACCTGGGTCTCGCTGCACCATGGCGGCGGCGTCGGTATGGGCTTCTCCCAACATAGCGGGGTAGTCATCGTCGCCGACGGCACCCCCGCCGCCGCCCGCCGCCTGGAACGGGTCCTCTGGAACGACCCCGCCACCGGCGTCATGCGCCACGCCGACGCCGGTTACGACATTGCCAAGGACTGCGCGCGGGAAAAGGGCCTGAACCTGCCGGGGATTTTAGGGTAAGCGGGGCCTGCTCAACGCACCTGTGACGGCCCTCATTGCATCCGTTGGGACGCATGATAGCGTGGGGCGACTTTCGCCCCCCGCCTCCCGGTGCCCGCCCCATGGTCTCCTTGCCGGAAAGCCCAGCCCTTCCCACCTCGTCCACCCCCCGCTGGCGACATATGCGCGCCTGGGTCCTGGTGCTGCTGATCGGCAGCACTTTGGGCTTTCCCATCGCGCATTGGGCCGGCGTCTCGCTGCCCGTCTCCATGGTGCATGGGGCCTTCATCGGCGGCCTGTGTCTGGCCTTCAAACATGGGCTGCTGCTGCGCACCTTGCGCGACCATATTGTCGATCTGCCGCGCGGGCGCGCCCTGCTGGCGCTCTACGCCGCCTACATATTGCTGATCCTGCTGGGAATCGCGCTGGCCCTGACGGTGGAGGAAATGGTGGGCATGGATGGGGATGACAGCCCCAACATCGATTTCTTCCAGGTATTCACCTATGCCGCTGCCTCCGTCATCCTGCTGCTGCTGCTGGACCAGAGCCGTAGCCTGATTGGCAATCAGGTGTTCTTCGCCCTGATTACAGGCCGTTACGCCCGCCCGCTGGAAGAACAGCGCCTGTTCCTGGCCATCGATATGGCCAATTCCACGGCATTAGCGGCCCGGCTGGGCGACCGGGAGGCGATGCGGATCGTGGGCCGCTTTCTTCACGCGCTGGGGGAACCCGTGCGCGCCCATGGCGGCTCCATCGACAAATATGTGGGCGATCAGGCCATCATCAGCTGGCGATTGACCCCGCAACGCCCCGACGCGCCGGCTCTGGCCTGTGCGCTCGCCATCCGCCGCACGCTAACGGCGCTGCGGCGGGATATGGGGGTGGAGCTTGGCTTCCGCATCACGTTGCATGCCGGCCCGGTGATCGTGGCACAGGTGGGGGATCAGCGCCGCGAGATCACCTATTTCGGCGATACGATCAATTCGCTTTCCCGTCTGGACGCCATCGCCAAGGAGGCGGGCCGCGACCTGATCCTGACCGCCGATGGTTGGCAACGCTGCCGCCCCGTCCCCGGCGTAACCCCGCTCCCCCTCGGTCCCGTCACCCTGCGCGGGCGGGAAGCACCGCTGGAGATTCTGGGGTTGGAGGGCTAAAGGTCCTCACACCATCCAGAATGAAGCGGCCCCCGCCGTGACGGCGATCAGGCTGGGGATGCCGACCGACAGGCCCAGGCTGCGACCGCCAACACTGCCGGCCATGACCGACTTGGTGATGGTGTTGACGCCCACGGCCAGCAGGATACAGGCAGCGGCGAGTGACAGGCTTTCCGGCTTGGTGCCCAGGCGCGCCATGGCGACGGTGATGGCATCAACATCCGCGATGCCGGCGGCAGCAGCGGCCACCAGCAGGCCCGCATCGCCGACGAAACGCTGGATCAGTTCGGCTGCCACCAGAACTAGGGCGATGAAACCCGCCAGTTTCAAGGCGGTACCCAATTCCAGCGGGTTCGACAGGGCCGGCGTCGTATCCTCCGGCCCCGTGCCGTCACGGCGCAGCAGGATCAAGGCGGAAAGGCCCATCACAGCCAGCGCCGCCCCGGCGGGCGCCACCAGCGGCAGCAGCAGCGCCCGGTTCAGGATCAGGGCGACCAGCAGGACACGCGTCACGCTGACCATGCCGGACAGCAGAATGCCCGCCGCCAGCAGGGGCGATGCCGCTGGCTGCGCCTTGGCCACGCGCGACAGGGTCAGGGTGGTGGCGGTGGAGGAGGCAAGGCCGCCGGCCAATGCTGCCACCAGCACCCCCCGCTTCTCCCCGAACAGCTTCACCGCCACATAGCCGCCGAAGGAGATGGCGGCGATCAGGATGGCGAGGAACCAGATTTCCGCCGGGTTCAGTACGCCCCAGGGATCGACAGGACCGTTGGGCAGGACGGGCAGAGCCAGGAAGCTCATCACCGCCAGGATCAGGACGGCGCGGATTTCCACCCATTGCAGACGCCGCAGCCATTCATGCAGCGGATCGCGCAGTGCCAGGAGCAAGGTCGCGGCGACACCCGCCGCCACGGCAACCCGGATTTCCCCCAGCATGGCATAGGCACCCAGCAGAAAGACCAGCAGGCCGGAGACGACGCCGGTGACCGAATTCTTGCCCTCCTCACGCGATTCCAGCCAGTGGAAGGCCGTGAAGGCACCCGCGAAGCCGAGAAAGGCTAGGCCCAGGAACAGCAGATTATCCAGCCCATGCGCCAAGGCGCCGGCCACACCGCCCAGCAGGCCCGAAAGCGCAAAGGTGCGCAGGCCCGCCGCACGCTGCCCATCGGCCAGATCGCGTGAACGCCAGCCTCGCTCCAGCCCGACCAGCAGGCCAATGGCCAGCGCTGTGCCCAGACGCATCAGGATTTCAAGATCGTGCAACGCTCAAGCTCCCCATTTCCGGGGCACAGCATGCGACGGGCGGCAGGGAAAGGGCAAGCAGTCGGACGGGTTAGGGTTTGTCGTGTGATTCACGCTTCAAATGTACCCATTTGAAGCGATCACACTCTACGCCCGCGCCAGCGAATGGTTGAACAGTTCCAGCAGCAGCGGGAAGGCCGACAGCCGGTCGACCAGCATGACGCCCAGCGCCCCCCCATCCTCATGATCGACATGGCGGATCGTGACAGGAAGCCGGGCCCAACTATGCCCGTCGGGGCGCAGGATGGTGACGTCCACGCGCTGTCCCACGATGAAACCACCGGCCTGTTCCGGACGGACACGCAGTCCCCCGAACGACCAGTCAAGCAGACGGGACGGGCGGCCGGCAACCATCAGGAAGATGGGTTCTGTCGGGTTACGCGGATGTATCCGGCGTTCAGCCGGGGTGTCAGACATGGCAATCATGAACGCAATTTTACCAAAATACCTGTCAATCCGATACTGCCCAGAGGAAATAGAAAGATCATTACCGCCCCGACGGCTGCAAGGCTGCCATAACGAAAAAGGCGGCCCGAAGGCCGCCTTTTCCCAAGTCATTGATCCTGCTTGAAGAAGGATCAGAACTCGTACTTCACACCCAGCTGGATCTTCCAGACCGAGGCGCGGTTGCGCACGGTCTCGGAGGGTTCGCGCAGGGCGCCCGTGAACACGTACTTGTTGTTCACGATGTTGGCGTTGATGGCATTCACCGCGTTGAAGAACGGGATTTCCTGATTGCGGCCCCAGCTGCTGTTCAGCAGGTTCGTCAGGTTGGTGATGTCCATCGTCAGGATGGCCTTGTGGCCTTCGATCGGCGCCGGGATTTCCTGGGCCAGCTTGGCATCCAGCGAGTAGATCCAGCTGCTTTCCAGGGCACCGCGCGGCATGACCGAGCCACGGTACTTGGACAGGCCGTTCCGCTCGATATAGCTGTCCATCTGCGCCGGGGTGATCGACGAGGCGGCCCAGTCGATCAGCGGATCGCTGGCGCCCGTCGGCACATACAGCGCCTGACGCGAGCGGGTGCTGCGGCAGGCCGGATCGCCGAACGGGTTCTGGGTGTTGGAGCAGCCGAACACGTAGCTGTAGGGCTTGCCAGAGCGCGCTTCGCCGAACAGGCTCAGCGAGGTCTTGTAGCCATCGAAATATTCGACGCTGTAGGTCGTGCTGGCGTTGAAGCGATGCTTCAGCTCATAGCTCGACGTGTCCAGCAGATCGACATTCGGGTCGGTCGTCACGAACTGTTCGTAGTTCGAGCCGGCGACCGAGCTGGTGCCCTGGCTGGCGTCCTTCACGTTCTGGTAGGCGTAACCGCCGGCCAGATCGAAGGTGCCGTAATCGGTCTCCCAGTTCTTGGAGACGTACAGCGACAGGACCAGACCATCACCCTTCTTGGTGTTGGTCAGCAGCAGGTCCGAACCGGCACCGCGGGTCACGGTGGCGCCGGCCGCGTTGACGGTGGTCTGTGCGCGCTGGCCATAGATCGGGCGGCCATCGGGGGCCGTGCCGGTCTGCACCAGACGCAGATCCTTGTAGAAGTTGGCGTTCTTCACGGTGGTGTAGATCGCCTCAGCCGTGAACAGCCAGTTGTCGCCCAGATAAGGGATGTCAACCGACTGATCGATGGCGATGGAGTACTTCCAGCTGGACGGCAGCTCGTAGTTCGGGTCGAGCGCATTGACGAAACCTTCGCCGATGCTGGCCAGACGGGCCACGGCGGCAGCCGGAACCTGACCGTTGACACCGTTCAGCAGCAGCGCGTCGGCGGCCGACGGGGTGCCCGAGGCCGGACGGGACACGTCGATCGAACGCTGGGTGATACCGTCGTTGGAATAGTTGTTCGACAGCCACACCACCGGGCCCATACCGGTGAACAGGCCGGCGCCACCGCGAACGGTCGTGTCTTCGAACGGCTTGTAGGTGATGCCCAGGCGCGGCAGCCAGATATCCTTGCCGTCGATCGTCTCCGTGTTGGAGATGCCGTAGCGGGACAGGAAGTTGGCGTTGGCCTTCGGGGCCTTGTTGTTGTCATACAGCTCGTAACGCAGACCGCCCTGGAGCTGCAGGTCCGGGGTCACATCCCACGTGTCCTGCAGGTAGAAGGAGTGCTGCGTGTACTTCCAATCCGCCGCCGCGTCATCGGCATTGCCCGACGGGGCATTGGCGTAACGGAAGCGCGAGGCATTGCGGGCTTCGAAATTCGCGATGGAGCTGAATTCCCAGTAACCCAGGCTGCGCTGCAGGAACAGGTTGAAGTAGTCGTATTTGTCATACTCGTAACCGCCGGTGATCTTGTGATCGCCCAGCAGATAGGTACCCTTGAACTTGGCGCTGTCCGTCGTCGTCGTCAGGTAGTTGCTGTGCGACGAGATATCGGGACCGATCACGACCTGGGCGCCGCCCGGCGTCGTGATGCGCATTTCACCGAAGCCCAGACCGTTCAGCGGCAGACGCAGGCTTTCGACTTCCTTGCGAGCCAGCTTGACTTCGGTCGAGAAGTCGGACGTCCAGTCAGAGAACAGCTGGAACGAGTAGCTGTCCATGATCTGGGTGCGATCATAGAAGTTCGACTGCAAGGACAGCGTGCGCGGGTTGGCGCTGGTGCTGGACGAGGCGTCGATGATGTTGTTGCCCTTGTTGCGCTGATAGGCGAACGAGGCGCGATGATCGTCGGTGATGTTCCAGTCTAGCTTGGTGAGGATCTTCTCATCCGCTTCCGGCAGGCTGCCATCGGCCAGACCCAGCGTGTCATAGCCATAGACGCGCTGCGCGATCTCACGGACCTGGTTCACCTGGGCCGTGGTCACACCAGTGATCGGGTTGCCAAGGCCGCTATCCTGGGTGCCGAACACCACCGGAGCCTGGCTCTTGAACTTTTCATAGTTGGTGTAGAAGAACAGCTTGTCTTCGACCAGCGCACCCGACAGCGAACCACCCCAGGTGGTTTCCTTGTACGGGCTGATCAGGTTGCGGCGGCTGCCGCTGCGGTCACCCGACAGGCTCTCGTCGCCATAGAAATAGTAGAAGGAGCCGTGCGGATCGTTACCGCCCGACTTGGTCACCACGTTGATGGTGCCGCCCTGGAAGCCCGAATATTCAACGTCGTACGGCGCGGTCAGGACCGACAGGCCCTCCACGGTCTCCAGCGACAGCGGCGAACGCTGCGTCGGGTAGCCGCCATTGTTCAGGCCGAAATCGTCGTTCTGCTTCACGCCGTCGATGGTCAGGCTGTTGAAGCGGTTGTTGGCGCCGGCGATCTGGATGGCGTTGGAGTTACCGGCGTCGATGAACACCTTCGGATCGTTGCGGACGATGTCCTTCAGATCGCGGCTGATCGACGGGGCGGCGCTGATCTGGCCTTCACCGAAATTGGTGCCGATACCAACGGTGCGCGAGGCAATGCGCTGACCGGACACCACGATCTCTTCCATCTGGCTGCCGAGCGCCAGATCCAGGGCGAACGGTTCGCCCAGGGAGATGAAGATGCCTTCCAGCACCTGCGGCTCAGCGCCGGGGGCGGTGATGGTCACGGTGTAGGGGCCGCCGACGCGCAGGCCGCCGGCCTGGAAACGGCCCTGGTCATTCACGTTGGTGACCGAACGCGTACCGGACGGCGTATGGACGATGGTGACTTCGGCGCCAGCAGCCGGAGCGCCAGCAGCGGTCACGATCTGACCCGTCATGGACGAGGTCGTCTGCTGCGCGATGGCCGGGACGGCCCAGGAAGAAGCAACGGCCAGCGCCAGGGCGCCAGTGCCGATATTCAAAGCGGACAGGTGACGGCGCAGGATCGACGCCGCCTTCTTATTCTCGATGGTCATACGAAAGCCCCCAATAAGCCGGACCGGATCGCGCGGACAACACCAGATGCCCGTGACGCTTAGGTAACGAATAAATTACAGTTCCATGACAAGCACCTCTGCAGCTATGCCTGCAGGGGCTTGAACGGCTATATCTCAACCAGCGTATCATTACCGCCACAGTTTTGCGGCGCAGCATGCCGGTTCGGAGGGGCGAGACCCGCGTCTCCTGCATTTCTTAACCGTGATTGCTGCGACGCACCTGCTGCCGGGCGGCAACAGAACCCGATGGAGCGCCTTCCGTGATTCGTAATCTCCCCTCCCGTGCCCTGATGGCGGGCGCCCTTTTCCTGTCGATGGCGGGTGCCGCCACAGCACAGGAGAAGATCGACTTGCAGGTACTGGCCACCACCGACCTGCATATGTATTTGGAGGATTACGATTATTATGCCGACAAGCCGGATGCCGGCGTCGGCCTGATCCGGGTCACGCCGCTGATCCGGGCGGCACGGGCCGCCAATCCCAACACGCTGCTGCTGGATAATGGCGATCTGATCCAGGGCACGCCCATGGGCGACTGGGTCGTGCGCGAGCGCGGGGTGGGCAAGGACAAGCCCACCCATCCTGCCATGGCCACCATGAACCTGCTGGGCTATGACGCCGCCGTCCTGGGCAATCACGAGTTCAATTTCGGGCTGGATGTGCTGCACAATGTCTATGCGGGGGCGAAGTTCCCCGTGCTGGCCGGCAATGTCTTCAAGGTCGATGGCGACAAGGACCCAGCCAACGACCCCACCCTCTACCCCGCCTATGTCATCCAGGAACGCACCTTGGTTGATGATAAGGGCGCCAAGCAGAAGGTGAAGGTGGGCATCCTGGGCCTGCTGACTCCCCAGATCATGACTTGGGACAAGGACAAGCTGGAAGGCCGCGTCACCACACGCGACATTATCGATATGGCCAATGTCTATGTCCCGCGCATGAAGAAGGAAGGGGCCGATGTCATCATCGTCCTGTCCCATTCGGGCCTGTCCTTCTTCCCGCGCGAAGGGGGCGAGGAAAATATCTCCAACGCCCTGACCGAGGTGCCGGGCGTCGATGCCGTCATCACGGGCCACAGCCACCGCGTCTTCCCCGGCAAGGATTATGAGGGCCTGCCCAAGGCCGACCTTGCCAAGGGTACAGTCAATGGCAAGCCGCTGGTGATGTCCGGTTCCTATGGCAGCCATCTGGGCATGATCCAGTTGAAGCTGGAAAAGAAGGGTAAGGGCTGGCAGGTGGTGGAGGGGACGGCCATGGCCAAGCCCATCCAGGAACGCCAGGATGGCCGCATGGTGGTGGCCGAACCCGATGCTGAGGTCGGCACTCTGCTGGCCCCCAGCCATCAGGGCACGCTGGATTATGTCCGCCGCCCCGTAGGCAAGGTGACGGCCCGCATCCATTCCTATTTCTCCTTCCTGGGCGACAGCGCCGGAGTGGAACTGGTGGCCGAGGCGCAGCGGGCCTATGTGGCGCGCGCCCTGGCAGGGACAGAGCTGGCCTCCCTGCCCATCCTGTCGGCGGCGGCGCCGTTCAAGTCAGGCGGGCGGCCCGGTCCCGCCTTCTACACCGACATTGCCGCCGGTAGCGTCGCCATCCGCAATGTCGCCGACCTCTATGTCTATCCCAACCAACTGGCCGTCGTGAAACTGACGGGTGCGCAGGTGCGCGACTGGCTGGAAATGTCGTCCCGCGCCCTGTCGGTCATTGATCCCAACAAGAAGGAACCGCAGTCGCTGGTCAATACCCGCGTGCCGGCCTATTCCTTCGACATTATCGATGGCGTGACCTACAGCATCGACCTGACGCAACCCGAGCGGTTCGACCGCGACGGCAAGCCGGCCAATGACAAGGCGCACCGCATCAAGGACCTGATGTTCCAGGGCAAGCCCATTGACGACAAACAGGAATTCCTGGTCGTCACCAATAATTACCGCGCCAATGGCGGCGGGTCGGTGCCCGGCCTGGATGGTAGCACTGTCGTCTATCAGTCGCCCGACACGGTGCAGTCGGCCATCATCGAATATATCCGCGCCAAGGGTGTGGTGGAGCCGTCGACCGACAATTCCTTCCGCATCGCGCCGATGCCTGCGGGGGTGAATGTCTATTTCGACAGCTCGCCCCTGGCCCAGGAACTGCTGTCCGAACAGCCGGCCCTGTCCTATGAAGGGCCGGCGCCGGATGGCTTCGCGCGCTACCGCGTCGATCCGTTGAAGATCGGCGGCGTACAGTGAGGCCGCGGCTTTATCTGGCAGGACCCGATGTGTTCCTGCCCGACCCGCTGGCCGCGGCGGCGTCGATGAAAGCCATCTGTGAGGAACTGGGTCTAGAGGGCGTGTTCCCCATGGACAACGCCCTGTCGCCTGCGGACGGCGAAGGCGGGGCGGCATTCGCCGCCCGCATCCGGCAGGCCAATCTGGACCTGATTCGGGGGGCCAACGGCGTGATCGCCAATTGCATGCCGTTTCGCGGACCGTCCGTCGATGATGGGACGGCTTATGAGATGGGGTTTGCCGCCGCCCTGGGCAAACCCGTCTTCCCCTGGTCCGGCGATATCCGCCCCCTGCTGCAACGCACCCAGTCGCGCCAGTATCTGGCCCATGATGGCCGCGTCTGGCGCGATGCCGACCAGATGGAGGTGGAGGAATTCGGCCTGCCCGTGAACCTGATGCTGGTCGATCCCGTGACAGGACCGGTGCAAGGCAGCTTCATCCAGGCGGCCAAGGCAGCGGCGGTCTGGTTCGGGGGGTAGGTTGCAACTCCGCCTGTCCCCGTCCCGGACCGGCCTTACGCCGCCCGACCTCGCCGCTTCTCGGCCAGCATATGGCTCAACAGCGCCCGCAAGGCGCCGGGTCGTACGGGCTTGTACAGCACCCGGCATCCCGCCTGCGTCACGCTATCCTTTACGGCCTCCGTCCGATCCGCCGTGATCACGGCGGCGGGCAGGTCTGACCCGAACCGCGCCCGGATCAGCGAAAGCGCATCCAGCCCGCTCATCCCATGATCCAGATGGTAATCAGTCAGCACGACATCCGGCACCCGCTCACCCAGGGCTGCCAGCGCATCGGCCCCCGTCGCGCCCCACACCACCTCGCAGGACCATCCCGACAACAGGGCGATGGTCGCCTCCGCGATGGCCGGTTCATTTTCGACGCACAGGACCAGCGTGCCTTCCAGGCCCGTGACGCTGGCCCCTACAGCGGGCCGGGCGGGGTCGGCGGCACGGGCCGATAGGGGCACCTCGACGGCGAAGCACGATCCCTTGCCCTCCACCGACCGCAGGCTGACCCGGTGGCCCAGGATCGCTGCGAACCGTTCCACGATGGACAGGCCCAGGCCCAGACCCTTGTCGCGGTCGCTCTGGCCATTGCCCAGCTGTCGGAACTCCTTGAAAATCTCCTCGCGCTTATCTTCCGGGATGCCCGGCCCCGTATCCCAGACCTCCACCCGCACCGCACCAGCCAGCCGCCGGCACCCCACCAGGATGCGCCCGCGCGGGGTATAGCGCAGGGCATTGGCCAGCAAATTCTGCACGATCCGGCGCAGCAACACGGCATCGGTGTCCACCGTCGCCCGGCACGGTACAAAGCGAAGCTGCAACCCGTGCCGCTGCGCCACCACCGCCAGCTCGTCCGTCAGCGGATGCAGCACATCATCGATGGCCACCGCCGTCCGGTTGGGCTTCACGACACCCGTATCCAGCTTGGTGATGTCCAGCAGATCGCCCAGCAGCTGTTCCACCGACCGCAGCGCCGCGTCGGCCTGCGTCACCAGCGCATCCGGCCCCCGGTCCAATGCTGCGGAAATGAACAGCCGTGCGGCGTGCAGGGGTTGCAAAAGGTCGTGGCTGACAGCGGCCAGCAGCCGCGTCTTGGCCTGGTTGGCGCGGTCGGCCTCCGACTTGGCGATGGCCAGATCGATTGTGCGCTCGGCAATCCCCCGTTCCAGCCCCTCATTGGCAGCGCGCAGCGCCTCTGCCGCCCGGTGCCGGTCGGTGACGTCGGTATAGACGGCCACGAACCCGCCATCGGGCAGTGGGTTGGACAGGATCTCCAGCACCACCCCATCGGGCCTTGTGCGGTGGAAACTGTCGGGCTGGTCGCGGCGCTTGGGGTCCAGACGGCGGGCGAACAGGGTCTCCATTTCGCCCTCTTCCCCGAACTCCCCCTGGCTTTGCAGATAGGCGACCAGCTCGCCCATGGGCGTGCCGACTTTGATCAACCCCTCCGGCACTTCCAGCATCTCCAGGAACCGGCGGTTCCACAGGCGCAGGCGGAAATCCTTATCAACCGCACAGATGCCTTTACCGACATTTTCCAGCGTGGATCGCATCAGCACATGGCTGTCCAGGATGGCGCGCGACGCCTCATCGATGATCGACCGCGCGTCCGACCGCGACAGGCGCCGGTCCGACAGCAGGCTTGCCACCACCACCCGTGCCGATGCCGACCCGATGGCGCCCGCCAGCAACCATTCGGTGGCCTGCACGGCCTCTTCATCGATGCGCCGCTTCAACCCCTCCTCGAACAGGTCCTTGCCCTCGTCGATGCCCAGGCCCACCAGCTCACGGAATACCGGTTCCGCGCGGCTGCGCCCGACATAGCGCAGCGCCAGTTCATACAGGTCGCCCAGCGTCACCCCGCGCACCGGCGCCACCCCATCTTGTGCGTCGTGACGCATGGAGACGAAGCGGCGGGCCTGCTGCTTTTCCAGGTCGGACTGGCCCGTGATGCCGGACACCAGCACCATCATGAACAGGTTCAGCGCCAGGCTGGTCAGCGCGCCATGGGCCAGCGTATCCAGATCATGGATGCCGCCCAGACCCGTGGGCGTCAGCCAGCCCAGCCCGAACAGGCCCTGATCCATCAGATGCCCCGGCACCAGCCCCGCCACCGCAAAGGACGGGATCAGCACGGTATAGACCCAGGCCACAAACCCGGCCACCAGCCCCGTGATGGCCCCCGCCTTGGTCACCCGTCGGAAGAACAGACCCATCAGCAGGGCCGGCGCGAACTGCGCCACGCCCGCGAAACTGACCGTCCCAATGGTGGCCAGCGGGAAGGTGGTGCCGATCATCAGGTAATAGAGATAGGCCATGCCCAGCAGTGCCACCACGGCCACCCGCCGCACCGTCAGCAGCATGGGCTTGGGATCATGCTGCCAGCGCCGCATCGCCGACGGGATGGCCATCAGGATGGGCACGATCAGGTCGTTGCAGACCATGGTGGACAGGGCAACCGCCCCCACGATGATCATGCTGGTCGCCGCCGACAGCCCACCCAGAAAGGCCAGAACCGCCATCCAGTCATGGCCTAGGCGTTGCGGGATGGTCACCAGGAGCGTGTCGGCATTGACGCTGCCATCCGGGAACATCATCAGGCCCGCCAGCGCGACCGGCAGCACGAAGATATTGATGGCCACCAGATACAGCGGGAACAGCCAGCTGGCGGTACGGATATCCCCGACATGGGTGTTCTCCACCACCGTCACATGGAACTGTCGCGGCAGGCACAGGATGGCAAGGGCCGCCAGCAAGGTGATGGACCACCACCCGGCCCCGAAATGCGGGGTCAGCAGATGGGCCAGACGCGGATCGCCCGCCGCCCGCTCGAATATCCCCGACGGCCCGCCGGCCACCGCAAAGACGATGCCGCCGCCCACCAGGATGGCCGCCCCCAGCTTGACCATGCTTTCGGTGGAAATGGCCATCATCAGGCCGCGATGATGCTCATTCGCATGGATGTTGCGCACCCCGAACAGGATGGCGAACAGGGCCATGGCGCAGGTGATGATGAAGGTCGTCTCACCCGGAATATCCATCACCCGGTTGGCGAACGGGTCGCCGGCCAGCGCCTCCAGGCTGATGGTGATGGCCTTCAACTGCAGCGCGAAGTAGGGCAGCACCACCGTGACCGCCATGACCGTGATCAGGGCCGCCAGCACCCGGCTCTTGCCATAACGGGCGGAGATGAAGTCGGAGATGGAGACAGTGTTCTCCGCCTTGGCCACCCTGACCATCTTGGCCAGGATCGGCCAGCCCAGCGAGAAGACCAGGATCGGACCCACATAGATGGACAGGAAATCCCACCCGCTGGCCGCCGCCCGCCCGATCGCGCCATAAAAGGTCCAGGACGTGCAGTAAACCGCCAGCGACATGGCATAGAGCAACGGCGCCCGGCGCTCCTGCACCTCGGGCTGCTTTGCTGCATACCGGTCCCCCCACCAGGCAATGGCAAACAACGCCGCCAAGTACCCCAGCGCCAACCCCAGAACCGGCCAACTCGACATGGATGCCCCACGGGTGCTTCTTGCTTGGGCACCATCCTACGCCCGTTGCAGGGGCCGCGTCATGGGGGCGATGGTCGGGGGATGGGTTGCGCAATCATCCCCGCCTGCGCCAGTCTGGTCATGAATTCATCCAACCGGAGCCGCCATGTGCACCGCAGTCCGCTGTGTTTTAGCCGCCCTGCTTCTTCTGCTGTCGCATCCGTCATGGTCCTGCGAGATGGTCGAGGATAAAAGCCAGGTATCCGTCTACGACCTGGTGGCCCGCGCGGACTTAATACTGCTGGCCCGTGCCACCGGGTCCTGGCCGCTGCGGCCCGATCTGGCGAAGACCTTCACAGGGCCACCCCAGGTCGGGTTCAAGCCGATTGAAGTGGTAAAGGGTACGACCGGCGCCCCTGTGCCCGTGACGGGGCGCCTGGACGATGCGCTGCTGACACTAAGCCCGGTCTGCCCTCTCCCGGTCTATACACGCAATGCCACCTACCTGCTGTTCCTGCGCCGACAGGGCGACCAGTTCACGACCATCCTGGACAGTCGCGGCGATGGCACGCGTCCGTTTCAGCTATCCGTCGGGAGCGACATCCCCCTGTCCTTGATCCGGCTGTTCGTGCAGGTGCAGCGACAGAACACGCAGGAACAGCAACGGCAGATGCTGGAAGCCCTGGCGGGGCAACGTCTGCGCCCCGACGCCAGCGCCGGGGAAAAGCTGGAGGCGCGCCATATCATGGACTATCTGCGCTCCCTCTCCACGCCACCGCGTAATTGATGCCATAGGCAGGGGGGCTGAACCTCACCCCTTCTGCACACCCGGCTTGCCCGGATCGACGGCGAACTTGGCGCGTGAGGACAGCTTCCCGCCAGGCGTGGTCACCTGATCCAGGACCTTCAGGTCCATGGTCAGGTGCTTCGGCGTCACCTCGCAGATGCCATAGCCACGCTGGTCGTTGATCAGCTTAATATGTGGGTTCTCGGCCAGCATGCCTTTGGCGGCTGGACGCTGCTCTCCGCCATCACCGCCGGACGAGATGGAGGTAACGACGAACTCACTGGCCACGACGGCGCTGTTCGGGTCCTTGTCGTCGAAAATCACATTGCCGACGATGTTCTGATGCTCGTCACCGGTCAGGACGACGGTGTTGCGAATGTTATTGCCCTGGATATGCTTCAACAGGCGGGCGCGGGCCACGCGGTAGGGGTCCCAGGTGTCCAGATTGCGAACATTGGCTTCGCCCGGCTCTCGGTCGCATGGCATCAGCATCACTTGCTGCGCCAGCAGGTTGAACCGGGCCTTGCCCTGCGTCAGCCCGTCGAACAGCCACTTTTCCTGAGCCTCCCCCAGCACCGTCAGGTTGGGATTATCGACATCCGGGCAGGCCGGGCGGAACCCATCGCGACAGGGCTGATCGCTGCGATACTGGCGGGTGTCCAGCACATGCATATCCACCAGATCGCCAAACGCGAACTTCCGGAACAGCTGCATGCGCGCGCCGTCAGGCAGCGATGACCGCCGGAACGGCAAATGTTCGTAATAGGCCTGGGCGGCCGCCGCCCGGCGCAGCCGGAAGATATCGGGCGGGGTATTATCCCAATTGAAGTCCGAGGCCCAATTATCCACGATCTCATGATCGTCCCAGACGGCAATCCAGGGGGCGGCGGCATGGGCCTTCTGCAGGTCGGTATCCAGCTTGTACTTGGCATAACGCCGGCGATATTCGTCCAGCGACACCGGGTCCGGCAGGTCGGCGCGGCGCGGGCTGGCGACCGTATCTTCCAGATGCCGGCTGAAATAGAAGGGCCGCGACTGCCCCTCATAGATGTAGTCGCCATAGTGATAGATGAAATCCACCTCTTCGCGGGCCAGATGGTCGAAGGCTGTGAACAGGCCCTGATCATAATTCTGACAGCCTGCGATGCCAAAGCGTAGCTTCGACAGGGGCGCGCCGGCGGCGGGCGCCGTGACCGCGCGGCCCTGCATCGACCGGTGGTCGCCACAGCGGAACCGATACCAATAGGGACGGCCCGGCAGCAGCCCGGAAACCTCCACATGCACCGCATGGCCCAGTTCGGGATGGGCGAGGCCCGTACCCTTGGTCACCACCTTGCGGAACAGCCGGTCCTCCGCCACCTCCCAATCCACGGGGATGATGTCGCTGGACATACCGTAACCGGGCTCCAGCGGCCGGGGCGCCAGCCGCGTCCAGATCACGAACCCGTCAGGCCAAGGCTCCCCCGAGGCCACGCCCAGCTGGAACGGATAATCGATGAAATTGACCGCACCAAAGGCCAGACGCGGCGCCACCGGAATGGCCAGCGCCGCCACCGCCAGCGAACCCGCCCCGCGCAGCAGTTGGCGGCGGGACAGGGCGAGCGTGGATGGCAGCACGGATTTCATCAAGGACAACCCACCAATAACGCCCCGCCCAGGCCGCCTCCCTGGCGGGCCGTTTGGAATGCGTGAATGCGAAGAAGAACGAACCGGCATGCCGGTTTCGTCACCTTTGCTTGTGACAGAGGTCAGGGCGGATTGGCAAGTGTCCGATACGTTGCAATGGGATGACGGAACGGAACGCCCTCAAGCCCCGATCACGCCCCCACCCTTCTTGGTGATCACCACCACCGACGGGCGCGCCGGCATATTGTCTTTGAAATCCGGCCAGCGCGTTCCCGGATCGGCGAAGGTGCCCTGGCGGTTGCCAGATTTGGTCACCTTGTCCACCGCGTCCGATCCCGGATGCTGGATCGACACGAACAGCGTCTGGTCGTCGGGGGTGAAGCTGGGACCCGTCAGTTCGGCCCCCACCGGCACACGGAAGAACAGGCGGGAGGTGCCGCGCAGGGGACCTTGCGTCTCAACGGCCCAGATGCCGTCCGACGACCCGGACGTCCATTGCCACTTGCTGCCCTGGTCGGTACCCACCCAAAGCCGTCCCATGCTGTCGAAAGCGCAATTATCGGGGCAGGAGAACCAGCCATTTTCTGTGGTGGCCTTGTTGAAGCTGGCCCCCGTCTTCGGGTCCGCGGGATTACCGGCCTTGACCAGGATCTCCCACTTGAACTTCTGCGCCGCATGATCGCCACCGGGCGGGGTCATTTCCACGATATGGCCCCAGCTATTGGCTGGGCGCGGGTTGGCGGCATTGGGGCGGGCCTGCGCCGGGTGGATGGGATCGTCGGGCAACCGATCATCATTATTGGTCAGCATGACATAGACCAGACCCGTCTTGGGATTGACCTCCACATCTTCGGGCCGGTCCATGCGCGTTGCCCCAACCAGGGTGGCCGCGATGCGGGCCGCGATGACCACATCGCCCTGATCCTTGAAGCCATTGGCCGGCGTCAGCGGCCCCTGTCCCTGCACCAGCGGCAGCCAGGTGACGGTGCCATCGGCATCAAACCGCGCCACCGACAGGGTACCCTCGTCCAACAACTTCATGTTGGCCTTACGGTCGGCCGGGTCGTACTTGCCCTTGGACACGAACCGGTAGACATGCTCGAACCGCTGATCATCGCCCATATAGACGACGGCGCGGCCATCCTTGTTCAGGGTGACGCCGGCGCCCTCATGCTTGAACCTTCCCAGCGCCGTCAGCTTGCGCGGCGTGCTGGTCGGGTCATAGGGGTCGATCTCCACGATCCAGCCATAGCGATTCGCGCCGAACTGTTCCTTGTTGATGTTGAACTGGTCATGGAACCGGCCCCACTGGTACAGCGGTGACGGCACCGTCATGCGGTCGTAATTGCGCTGTTCGGGATGGGTCTGGTCGATGGTGCCCATGAAGTAGCCATCGATATTCTCCTCCCCCGACAGGACCGTGCCCCAGGGGGTGACGCCACCGGCGCAATTATTCAGCATGCCGATGACAGTGCGGCCTTCGGGATCATCCTTGGTCTTCATGCGGGCATGGCCGGCGGCCGGGCCGGTGAAAGTCATCTTGGTGTTCAGCGCATTGATGCGGCGGTTGAACTTGCCGCCCTTCACATAGGCCCACTTGCCGTCCTTGCCGCGTTTGACCTCCACGATGCTGCCCGAATGGGCCGCCATCTCGATATCCACCATCTCCTTGGTGACGGACTCGGGCGGGTACTTGTCCTGCCCCTCGGGTGCCAGGCCGGGGAACATCATCTCGGCCTGGGTATATTCATGGTTCACCCATAGCAGGCCGTGGTCGGCGTTGTTGCTGCCCTGCGGCAGGGGGTAGAAGGCCGTGAAGTCGCAATTATAGCCGAACTGCTTCAACTGGCTTTCGGCGCTCTGCTTGTAGGGATCGAACTCCGGGCTGTCAGCGAACAGCGGGTCACCCCAACGGATCAGGACATCCGCATCATATCCCGGGGCCACATGGTGCTTGGCATCGATGCCGCGCGTCAGCTCCTCAAAATTGAATCCGAATCCGGCCTGTTTGCTGGCGGCCCCCGCCGCCTGCGCCTTGGCCTCGCCCGCCATCAGGGCGACAGGCACGGCGGGGGCAAAGGCCGCAATGGCGCTGGTGCCCAGCATCCCGCGCAGGATGTCGCGCCGGCCCAGCCTTGCCTGCACCACCTCGCCAAAGGTCGGTTCACTGTCCGGCGAGGAACCCTTGTCCTGGATGGCTTCAAACTCTTCATGGGTCAGGAAACGGTTCTCGGACATGGGACGCACGGGCTCCAGCAAAGAAAGGGGCGTTGTCAACCTACATACGCTTCTCAAGCTACAGTTATTTGACAGGCGGGCGCCTTACGGGCAGGGCGGCGATGTGACACAGGCGACAGATTCCGCATCGCCAAACGGAAAGGCCGGCTTTGTCACCTTGCCGTGCGCCTGCGAACTGGCTAGCTTCACAGGCTGGTATGATTGCTGGGACCCTTTCCCGGTGGCACCCGCATCGGGGCCGCCGCAAGGGGTTCCCCTGTTCGGAACGGAGCCGATGAAGTTTACCCGTCGTGCCGCCTGTGCGGCCCTTGCCCTTTTCATGTCCACCGCCGCCACGGTCGCGCCCGCCTTCGGGTTCGAGCCGGCCATCGTCTTCGACATGGGCGGGCGGTTCGACAAGTCGTTCAATGAAGGGGCCAATAACGGCGCCGAACGGTTCAAGAAGGATACGGGCACCAATTTCCGCTGGTTCGAGGTCACGAACGAGGCGCAGCGCGAACAGTTCCTGCGCCGTCTGGCCAGCCGTAACGCCGACATTATCGTGTCGGTCGGTTTCTCCATGGCCCCGTCGGTGGAAAAGGTGGCGAAGGAGTTTCCGAATGTCCGCTTCACCCTGATCGACGGCAATGTGAACCTGCCCAATGTGCAGTCCATTGAATTCGCCGAACATGAAGGCTCCTATCTGGTCGGCGTTCTGGCTGCCATGGCGTCCAAGACGGGGACGGTGGGCTTTGTCGGTGGCATGGATATCCCCCTGATCCGCCGCTTTGCCTGCGGCTATGAACAGGGCGTGAAGGCCACCAATGCCAAGGCCACTGTGCTGGCCAACATGGCCGGCTCCACGCCCGCCGCCTGGGCCGATCCCACGCGCGGCAGTGAGTTGGCCAAGAGCCAGTTTGACCGTGGCGCGGACGTGATCTTCGCCGCCGCCGGTCAGACAGGTATGGGCGTTCTGCAGGCGGCCTCCGATGCCGGCAAGCTGTCCATCGGTGTCGACAGCAACCAGAACCACCTCTTCCCCGGCAAGGTGCTGACCTCCATGGTCAAGCGCGTGGACGTGGCCGCCTATGAGGCGTTCAAGACCGCGCAGGATGGCACCTGGAAGGCGGGTCACCGCCGTCTGGGCCTGAAGGAGGATGGCGTGGGCTGGGCCTTCGACGAAAATAACAAGGCGCTGATCACGCCCGCCATGAAGGCGGCTGTGGACAAGGCCACCGCCGACATCAAGTCCGGCGCCCGCACCGTCGCCAATTATGACGACGCCAAGGGCTGCAAGTACTGATCGTCCCCTGAGTGACTTAGCGCCTGAGCAGGACCCATGTCGGCCGCCCCCCTTTCCGTTTCCTCCGCCTGGGCGGTCGAACTTGTCGGCATCGACAAGCGATTCGGCCCTGTCCATGCCAACCGCGACGTCACGCTGCGTTTCGCCCCTGCCAGCATCCATGGGCTGGTGGGGGAGAATGGGGCCGGCAAGTCGACCTTGATGAGCATCCTCTACGGCTTCTACGAGGCTGACGGGGGTGAGATCCTGGTGCGCGGCAAACAGGTGAGTATCCGAACGCCGCAGGACGCGATCCGTCTCGGCATCGGTATGGTGCATCAGCATTTCATGCTGGTGGAGACCTTTACCGTCCTGGAAAACCTGCTGCTGGGGCATGAGGGCGGGCCGGTGCTGGGTCCCGCCATGGCGCGCGCGCGGGCGGAGGTGCAGGCGCTCGAACAGCAGTTCGGGCTGGAGGTGCCGCTGGACGCGCTGGTCTCCGACCTGCCGGTCGGCGTGCAGCAGCGCGTGGAAATCCTGAAGGCGCTCTATCGCGGGGCCGAGGTGCTGATCCTGGATGAACCCACGGCGGTTCTGTCCCCGCCGGAGGTGGAGCAGCTGTTCCGCATCCTGGAACGGCTGCGCCAGCAGGGGCGCACTGTCCTGCTGATCACGCATAAGCTGAAGGAAATCATGGCCATCACCGACCGCGTGTCGGTGTTGCGTCGGGGTCAGGTGGTGGCCGAATTCATTACCGCTGAAACCGACCGTCAGGCCCTGGCCGACGCCATGGTGGGCCGCAAGACCTTGCTGTCCGTGGACAAGGCCCCGGCCACGCCCGGCCCTGTCCTGCTGTCGGCGCAGAATGTGAACGTCATTGACGCGCGCGGCGTGACGACCCTCAAGGATGCCTGCCTGAACGTGCGGGCGGGGGAGATTGTGGGCATCGCCGGTGTGGCCGGCAATGGCCAATCGGAATTACTGGAGGTTCTGTCCGGCATGTGCCGTTTTGACAGCGGAACGGTCACGCTGAAGGGCGATGAAATCGGCCCGGCCACGAAATATGACGCCGCCGACGCGCGCCGCCGGGGTCTGGCCCATGTGCCGGAAGACCGGCTGAAGCTGGCCGTGATCAAGGAATTTCCGGCCCATGAAAGCGCCATCCTGGGCTATCACCAGGATAAGGGCCTGTCCAAGGGCTGGCGGCTGGACTGGAAGCGGGTGGTTGCGAAGACCGTTTCGTTGATGGAACAGTTCGACGTGCGCCCCGGCAACCCCCATCTGCGCACCTCACTGTTCTCCGGCGGCAATCAGCAGAAGCTGGTGATGGCGCGTGAGATGGACCGGGAACCGGACATATTGCTGGTGGGGCAGCCGACGCGCGGTGTGGATATCGGCGCCATCGCCTTCATCCACCGTCAGCTTGTCAGCTTGCGCGACCGGGGCAAGGCCATCCTTCTGGTCTCCGCCGAACTGGATGAGATCCTGGCGCTGTCCGACCGCATCCTGGTGATGTGCGATGGGGAGATCGTGGGCGAACTGTCGGCGGCAGAGGCGAATGAGAGCCGGATCGGCACGATGATGGCGGGCATCAAGGACACACCCGCTGTTGAAGGGGTTTCGGCATGAGTGCGGGTGCGGGTTCCGACAATCTTCCCTGGTGGGCGACCGGCCTGCTGCTGCCCGTGGTGAATGTCACCCTGGCGCTGCTGGTTTCCGCCCTGGTCATCTTCGCCATCGGGGAGGATCCGGTGGGCGCGCTCGGCACCATGCTGCGCGGTGCCGTCGGCACGGGTGAGGGACTTGGTTATACGCTCTATTACGCAACCAGCCTGATCTTCACGGCCCTTGCCGTCGCCATCGCCTTTCATGGCGGGCTGTTTAATATCGGCGGCGAGGGGCAGGCCTATATTGGCGGCCTGGGTGTGGGTCTTGTGCTGTTGGCCCTGCCCGGCTGGCCCTGGTGGGCGGCGCTTCCGCTGTCGGTGCTGGGCGGTGCGGCCTTCGGCGCGCTCTGGGCCGCGATCCCCGGCTGGCTGCAGGCCTATCGCGGCAGCCATATCGTCATCACGACCATCATGTTCAATTTCATCGCGTCCTCGCTGATGGTCTATCTGATGGTCAATGTCCTGATCAAACCGGGTCAGATGTCGCCGGAGAGCGAGGCGTTCAGCGCCTCCCTGTTCCTGCCGATGATGGCCGACATGATGGCCGCCATCGGTGTGGAAATGTCCTCCTCGCCGCTGAATTTCTCGCTGTTCCTGGCGCTCTTGGCCTGTGTCGGCGTCTGGGCCTTCATCTGGCACACGCGCTGGGGTTTTGCCCTGCGCGCGACCGGCGCCAATGAAAACGCCGCCCTTTATGCCGGCATTGATCCCAAGCGGGTCATCGTGATCACCATGGCCCTGTCGGGTGCGTTGGCGGGTCTGCTGGGCGTGAACGAGTTGCACGGGGTGCAGCATCGCCTGATGCTGAATTTCCCGGCGGGTCTGGGTTTCACTGGCATCGCCGTGGCCCTGATGGGCCGCAACCATCCCGCCGGCATCATCCCCGCCGCCCTGCTGTTCGGCGCGCTCTATCAGGGCGGGACGGAGCTGGTCTTTGATTACCCCACCATCAGCCGCGAACTGGTGGTGGTGATCCAGGGCGTGGTCATCCTGTTCGCCGGCGCCTTGGAACATATGTTCCGCCCGGCGCTGGTGCGCCTCTTCTCCCGCCGCCCCGCTGTGGCGGCGTCCAAGCCGGCGGGGGCCTGATCCCATGGAAATGTTCCTGACGCTTCTGTCGCTGCTGGACAGCACCGTCCGCCTCGCCACACCCTTGCTGCTGGCAGCGCTGGCCGGCTTCTATTCGGAACGGGCTGGCGTGGTTGATATCGGGCTGGAGGGCAAGATGCTGGTGGCCGCCTTCGCCGCCGCCGCGACCGCCGCCATCCACGGCTCTGCCTGGTTGGGCCTGGGTGCCGGCATCCTGGCCTCCGTCATGCTGGCCCTGCTGCATGGTTTTGCCTGCATCACGCATAAGGGCAATCAGGTCGTTTCCGGCGTGGCCCTGAACATCGTGGCCCTGGGCCTGACGGCGGTGCTGGGCAATGCCTGGTTTGAAATGGGGGGCCGCACCCCCAACCTGCCCGCCGATGCCCGCTTTGGCGAGGTTACCCTACCGCTGGCAGAGGCGCTGCGCGGTGTCCCCCTGCTGGGCCCGCTTTATTATGAGCTGATCAGCGGCCATAACATCCTGGTCTATCTGGCGCTGGCCATCGTGCCGCTGACCTGGTGGATCGCCTACCGCACCCGCTTTGGCCTGCGCCTGCGCGCCGTGGGCGAGAACCCGGCCGCTGTGGATACTGCCGGCATCTCCGTCACCAAGCTGCGCTATCAGGCGGTCCTGATCGCCGGCTTACTCTGCGGCATCGCCGGCGCCTACCTGTCCACCGCACAGGGCGCAGGCTTTCAGACCAACATGACGGCGGGCAAGGGCTTCCTGGCATTGGCCGCCTTGATCCTGGGCAAGTGGAAGCCGGTCCCCACCCTGTTCGCCTGCCTGCTGTTCGCCTTCGCCGACGCGCTGCAGACGCGCCTGCAGGGCGTGGCCCTGCCCGGCATCGGCGAGGTGCCGGTACAGCTGATCGAGGCCCTGCCCTATCTGCTGACAGTCCTGCTCCTGGCCGGCTTCGTCGGCAAGGCCACCCCGCCCAAGGCCAGCGGGCGGCCCTATGTGAAGGATCGGTGAGGGCGGCACCAAACAGTAGGTCAGGTCGAGCCAAAGGCGAGCCCTGACAGATATGGATCGAAGGCCTTTTCCGTCAGGGCGAGGCTTCGCCTCGACCTGACCTACGACGCCTCCGCCTGCGTCTCCGCCACCGGCGCCAACGCCAGCTTGCTCGCCACAATGGCCGCCTGTGTGCGGCTGACCACGCCCAGGCGGCGCAGGATCACCGTCACATGCGCTTTCACCGTGGTTTCCACCACGCCCATCTCATAGGCGATCTGCTTGTTCAGCTTGCCTTCCGCGATACCGGCCAGCACGCGCAGCTGCTGCGGTGTCAGGCCCGCCACGCGGGCGGCCATGTCGGCATCGGCCACGGGCGCCTGGGCATGGGCGGGCGTCCCGGCACTAGGCAGCCAGACGGCACCATCCAGAACGGCGCGGATCGCGTCGCCAATATGGGTAATGGGCGCTGATTTGGGCACAAAGCCGGCGGCGCCATATTCCATGGCGCGGTGAATGGTGGCCGCATCTTCCGATGCCGACACCACGATGATGGGAATGGTCGGGTGTTCATTGCGCAGCAGCGCCAGACCGATCAAACCATTCATGCCCGGCATATGTAGGTCCAGAAGGATGGTGTCGATCACCGGCTCGCGCTTCAGCACGGCCTCCACATCGCCGAAACTGGCCGCCTCCACGGTGGTCAGGTCGGGCATGGTGCCCGCCACCGACTGGCACAGGGCTGCGCGCATCAATGGATGGTCATCGGCCACCAGCACCCGGATCGACATCTGTGTCCCCCCCCTCCCGCGATATGTCCCGTGGCTGTTGCGCCACTGTTGTTAAACCCAATGTCGGCACGCAACGCGTACCGGCGTTGGGTACGGCGGCGACCGCCGCCGCGCGCCACGTGGCGCGAAGCCAAGCCCACGGATGTGGGCGCCGGCGATTGAGGCCCGGTGATCGGTTCCGATCACCGGGAACGGATAATTACGGATTCAATGCGCTTCCCGCCCCTGACGCAAGCCCGCATTTGACAAAAAAGAATATGGCGGGTGGCTTGCACCACCCGCCAAAGTCTTTAGGGGGAAATCACAACCACAGACCGGAGATCAATCATCGGCGTAGATGTCGATATCCTTGGTTTCCTTCACGAACAGCATGCCGATGACCAGCGTGCCGGCCGCGATGATGATCGGGTACCAGAGACCGGAATAAATGTCGCCGGTGGCCGCCACGATGGCCAGGCTGGTGGTCGGCAGGAACCCGCCGAACCAGCCATTGCCGATATGGTAGGGCAGCGACATGGAGGTGTAGCGGATGCGGGTGGGGAACATTTCCACCAGCATGGCGGCGATGGGGCCGTACACCATGGTGACATAGATGACCAGGATGGTCAGCAGCACCACCAGCATCGGCTTGTTCATGGCCGCATTGTCGGCCTTGGCCGGATAACCGGCGGCGACCAGCGCGTCACCGACAGCCTTGGTGAAGGCGGCACCGGCGGCCTTCGGGTCAGCCGGGGCGGCGGACGGGCCATGGCCCAGGTTCACTTCCGTCTTGGTGACGACGCCGCTGCCATCATAGCTCTCGATGCTGACGCCACCCACCCGGATCTGGGCGATGGTGCCGGCGGGGGCGGCCTCGTTGCTATAAGGAATGCCCTTGGCCACCAGGGCCGACTTGGCGATATCGCAGCTGGTGGTGAACTTCGCCGTCGCCGTCGGATTGAACTGGAACGAGCATTCGTTGGGATCGGCAACCACGACCACGGGGGAGGTGGCGACCGCCGTTTCCAGCGCCGGGTTGGCAAAGTGGGTGATGGCCTTGAACAGCGGGAAGTAGGTGATAATGGCCAGCACCAGACCCGCCATGATGATCGGCTTGCGGCCGATACGGTCAGACAGGCTACCGAAGAAGATGAAGAAGGGCGTGCCGATGGCCAGCGCGATGGCGATCAGGATGTTGGCCGTAAAGGCATCGACCTTCAGGATGGAGGTCAGGAAGAACAGGGCATAGAACTGCCCCGTGTACCAGACCACGGCCTGACCGGCGACCAGACCGAACAGGGCCAGGATGACAACCTTCAGGTTCTTCCAGTTGCCAAACGCTTCGGTCAGCGGCGCCTTGGAATGCTTGCCCTCTTCCTTCATCTTCACGAAGGCCGGGCTTTCGTTCAGCATCAGGCGGATCCAGACGGAAATGCCCAGCAGCACGATGGAGATCAGGAACGGGATACGCCAGCCCCAGTTCTCGAAATCTTCCACCGACATGTTGGAGCGGCAGGCCAGGATGACCAGCAGCGACAGGAACAGGCCCAGCGTCGCCGTGGTCTGAATCCAGGCCGTGTAGTTGCCACGGCGACCATGCGGCGCATGCTCGGCCACATATGTCGCCGCACCGCCATATTCACCACCCAGCGCCAGACCCTGCAACAGACGCAGAACGATCAGGATGATGGGGGCCGCCATGCCGATGCTGGCATAATTGGGCAGGATACCGACGACGAAGGTCGAGGCACCCATGATCAGGATGGTGACAAGGAAGGTGTACTTGCGGCCGATCATGTCGCCCAGGCGACCGAACACCAGCGCACCGAACGGGCGCACGAAGAAACCGGCGGCAAAGGCCAGCAGCGCAAAGATCAGGCCGGCGGTGGGGTTCACGCCGGAGAAGAACTGCTTGGCGATGACGGCTGCGAGCGAGCCGTACAGGTAGAAATCATACCATTCGAACACGGTGCCAAGCGAAGAGGCGAAGATCACCTTCTTCTCTTCCTTGGTCATCGGGGCTGGTGCCGCCCCGCCCACTGCCACATTAGCCATGTGCCCTCCCTTTTGCGCAGATCGGCGACAAACGGACCGGCCCCGGCGATATTATGCGCCACCCGCCGGGCAGCCTGTTATGGGCGTCCGGGTCGATCCTTGAGGTTTCCACGATGGGACAGGCCGAAGGTTAACGCAGCCCCGACCTTGGTCGCTTCGACCTTGGTCCAGAGGCTTGAAACCATTAGCTAATTTGTGCAGCGCAACAAGCGGGACGTTAACAGACAAGGCCAAGGGTGATGATTGATGACCCTTGGCACGGCGGCGACCGCCGCCGCGCGGCGCGTGCCGCGTGAAGCCAAGCCAACGGATGTTGGCGCCGGCGCCTGAGGAACAGAGAAGCTATCCCCGACGCCGGGTCTCGATATGCAGGTCGAAGGCAACGCCGAGCATGATCGCCATCTGTTCCAGATAGGCGGCGTCCGGGTCTGACCACAGGCGCTTGCGTCCCCCCTGTTCACAGCACAGCACCGCCACGGCCCGCCCGCCCGTAGACACGACATGGTCCAGAAGTGAGCGTACATCGCGTTGCAGCAAGTAATTCTTCAGGCACGCGGTCGCGGGATGGGTCATGGCATCATCCGCCACCACCCGCCTTTCGCGGCGCAACGCGTCGAAATAGGGGGCGCTGTCGGCTTCGCGCAGTTTGGTGCCGCGCAGGACACGGGCGTCGCGAGCATCGTAAAGGGCGGCACATTCGATGGCCTGGCCATCGCCCTCATCAAAAAACCAGACGCTGCCGCTGCTGACGCCCAGATCCTCGACAATGTCCCGGCAGGCCGCCTCGAACACGGGGGGCAAATCCTCAGCCCGCCCGCGAAACGCTGCCAGGGCCGACCGCAAATGCCGCATGCACGCCTCCGCCGCCCATCCAGGACACAAGCATGCGGGGGCCGCGAGGTTGCGGCAATGCAATTATTGAACGGGATCAGCCCATGAGGGCGCTGATGCGGCGCGACAGGGCTGCCAGATGCGCGCGCTGCCCGTCGGTCAGGCCCGATGGCCCCACTTTCAGCTGCTCCAGCGCCGTGACGGTGCGGTCCACATGGCGCAGGGCTACCGTCACCTTGTCGCTAGACAGACCTGCCGTGGCCGGGTTGGTGGGGGCGTTGCCAGCCTTCTCGGCCCGAATCGCGCGCACCGTCAGCGATCCCTGACAGGCGCGGTCCCACAGCGCCATCTGGCGTTCCGGCTCATCGATGGTGGCCAGTTCGACCAGCATGGAGCGTGAAATCTGCCGCTCATGCTGCGGATAGGTTTTCAGTATGTCCGGGTGCAGGGTCAGCAGACGCAGGGTGGAGCTGATCTGCCCCTGGGTCCGCCCGATGGCACGGCCCAGCGCGTCCTGCGTGTAATGATGCTTGTCCATCAGGCGCTGTAACGCGCCCGCCTCTTCCAGGGCGTTCAGCTCCTGGCGCTGCAAATTCTCGATCAGGCTGATCTCATCGACATCGCCTGCCGTGACCAGGACGGGCAGCCAGTCCCAGCCCAGCTTGCGCGCCGCGCGCCAGCGCCGTTCACCGGCCACGATGTCGTAAAGCCCCAGTTCCCCGTCGGCGACCCGCACCAGCAGCGGATGCAGGATGCCGACGCGCGCCATGCTGCTGGCCAGTTCGTCCAGCGCGTCCAGATCGAAATATTTGCGCGGCTGGTCAGGCCGGGGGCGCAACCGGTCGATGGCCAGTGACAGGATCAGCGGCGGGCCGGGTGTGGCTTCATCGGGATGGGTAGACATGGCTTCTGCCATTAGATCAATCGTCCCCGCGGGTCAATGCGGGCGCACGCCTCACGACACAAGGCAATCCAGCGGCGTGAAAACCGGCAGGGCGGGCAGCGACATATAGGCCGACGGCGTCACCGTCCGGCGTTCATAGATACAGACCGGCGTGCCATCGGCCAGCTTCATGGGCACCCAGCGGGTCAGGGCATGGCGCACGGTCATGCCGCCTTGAACATATTGCAACCAGATCGCACGAACCGTCGCCACCGCCATCTCGCCGCCAAAGAACTGCCCCTGGGCATTCAGCATGGCATCGGTCTCTGCCGTCAGATCAGCCTGCTGCTGTGTACGGTTGGCAAAGAAGACGTTACGGCCAAGGGGCTGATCGGCAACCAACGTATCACTGACCTCCAGGATACGGCTGGGCTTGCCGGCAAGCGGGGCGCGATCAGTGCGAAAAACATAACGCGGGGCCTTACCATGCCTGATCTGGGAACATAGATCGGCCGTTCCAACCGGTTGTTCCAGAAGGTCGCGGATCAGGCGCTGCACCGCCAGGTCGGGCGTATCGCCGCCGGCTTCCCAGCGTTGCAGTGTGCCAGTCGAAACCCGCAACTGTGCCGCCATCTGTGCAAAGGTCCAAAACCGGGTGCCGCGTACCAGACGCAGCATCTCCGGCCAACAGACCTTATCGCTTGCAACCATTTGCCCTTGCATGGTTCCCGGCGCGCCCTACCAATTCAGCAGTGATTATTACACTGATTGCAAACAGGGGACGAAGCAGGAAATAGGCGTGGTAAACAAAAAATGAAGCATACGCGCCGAAAACAAGGGGATGCCAAGCCAAGGCATCCCCTTATGCTTATAGTACCCTTTGCGTACCATGCGGATAATCCTGGGCGATCAACCAGAAATTCAGCGCGACTCCGAACAGACAGAACAGCATCCCTCCCAGGAACATGCCCGGATCCTTGGCGCCCGCCGCCAGGAACAGGCCCACAAAGCCGAGTAGGATACCCAGCAGGCGCAACGATACGTTACCAATCATGACACTCTCCTAGTGACCACCCGATGTCGGGTGGGGTGGGGTGGGCGGCAGGGGCCGCTCATCATCGAACAGGACGCGGGCACCGGCCCCGTCCAGGTCTTCGAACTGTCCGCTGCGAACGGACCACAGAAAGGCCAGAAGACCGATCAGGCCCATGCCCAGCGCAATGGGGATCAGGAACAGCAGGCTGGTCATCCACGTATCCCTTTCTTACGGGCCGACAACCGCAGCGCATTGCCCAGCACCACCAGCGACGAACTGGACATGGCCAGGGCGGCGATCAGCGGTGTGGCATGGCCCAGCATGGCGATGGGCACCGCGCACAGGTTATAGAGCAGCGAGAAGCCCAGGTTCTGCAGCACCAGCCGGTCGGCCTTGCGCGCCACCGTCAAAAGCTCCGCCAGCGGGGCCAGAAGGTCGCCCTGGAACACGGCATCGGCGGCTGTCTGTGCCACATCAACCGCACTGCCGGGCGAGGCGGAGACATCCGCCGCCGACAGGGCCGCCGCATCGTTCAAGCCATCGCCGACCATCAGGACATGGCGGCCCTTCGCCTTTATCGCGGCCAGTGCCGCTGCCTTGCCCGCCGGGTCCACACCCGCCTGCCAGTCTGCAATGCCCAGGCGGGCGGCCATGGCGGCCACCACCGGTTCCCGGTCGCCGGAGATCAGGGCCAGGCGGTATCCCTTGCGGCGCAGGCCCGCCACGACGGATACAGCATCGGCGCGCGGCGCATCGGCAAAGGTGAAGCGCTGCGGCTGCCGACCAGGGCGCGCCAGCCACAGTTCCGGCCCCTCGATGATGCTGCCCGGCACGCTGACCGGCCCGACAAAGCCACGCCGACCCAGGCGCACCATGCCGTCCGGCCCCGGCCATTCCAGGCCAGCCCCCGGCACCTCCCGTACCCCGTCCGCCACCGGCCCCGGCCCGGCGGCCCGCGCGATGGCGCGCGACAGAGGATGCCGGCTGGCCCGTGCGAGGCTGGCAGCCAGTTCCAGGTCCGCCGCATCACGGGCCCCATCGGGCAACAGGTCGGGCCGGCCCAGCGTCAGCGTGCCCGTCTTGTCAAAGACAATGGTATCCACCTTGGCCAGTCGTTCCAGCGCCGTGGCCGATTTCAGCAGGATACCGCCGCGCAGCAGCCGCCCCGTCGCCACCACCTGAACCGCTGGTACCGCCAACGCCAGTGCACAGGGACAGGTAATGATCAGCACCGCCACTGCAATGAACAGCCCCTGCTGCCACGCAATCCCCACGCCCAGCACCCAGGCCAGGAAGGTGGCCAGGGCGGCAGTATGCACCACAGGCGTATAGGCCCGCGCCACCCGGTCGGCCAGCGCGACATAGCGCGCCCGTCCTTGCTCGGCGGCCTCCATCAACCGCACGATCTCGGCCAGCAAGGTGCCCTCGCCGCGCGCCGTCACCGTCACGCGCAGCGGGGCCGACAGATTGACCATGCCGGCAAACAGCGTGTCGCCGGGCCGCACCGGCTGCGGATGGCTTTCCCCGGTGACCAGTGAGGTGTCGATATCCGACACCCCGTCGGCGACCGCCCCATCCACGCCGATCCGCTCTCCCGCCGCCACCAGCACCGTGGCCCCCACCGGCACCTGCGCCGGGGCCGTCGGCACGGCCATGCCCGCCTCGTTCAGCATCATGACGGGCGCACGCCCCAGGGCCAGCAGATGTTCCGCCGCACTCCGCGCCCGCCCCCGCGCCCGCGCATCCAGGAACCGCCCCACCAGTAGGAAGAACAGCAGCATGACAGCGCCATCGAAATAGGCATGTTCCCCATGCCGCGCCGTCTCCCACAGGCTGACTGTCGTGGCCAGCGTCACGCCCAGGGAGATGGGCACATCCATATTGGTGCGCCCGGCCTTCAGGGCATTGATGGCTGACCGGAAGAAGGGCCGCGCCGCATAGGCGACCACCGGCAGGGCGATCAGGGCCGACAGCCAATGCATCATTGTGCGGGTGGCATCGCCCATGCTGCCGGCATGACCGGACCAGACCGAAACCGACAGCAGCATGATATTCATCATGCCGAACCCGGCCACCGCCATGGCCCGCACCAGTTCGCGTTCGGATTTCTTCTGCGGATCATCGGCCCCTTCCGCGCCGGCCACGGCAGGGCGGTAGCCCAGCCGCCGCACAATCCCGGCCAGACGCCCGGCCATATCCGGGGCACCGTCGCGCCAGGTCACCGACAGCCGCCGCGTCGTCAGGTTCACGCGCGCCGCTGTCACGCCCGCTTCCCGGCGGAGCGCGCTTTCAATCAGCCAGACACAGGCCCCACAGGTCACCCCGTCCACAACCAGCCGCAGGCACTGCGACCCGTCCGGCAGCGTCTCCACCGCGCCCGACAGGTCCAGCGCCGCCGCCTCTTCCCCTGCCGGGGCCGGGGCATTGGCGTCACGACGCGCGTAATAGGCACCCAGCCCCAGATCATGGATCAGGGCATAGGCACCCGCACAGCCCGTGCAGCAAAAACGCTCCCCCGCCGCCACCGGCTGCCCGCAATGGATGCAGCCGATGTCAGAAGCGTGATCGGTCACGATTTCGGGGGATTTGGCGAGGGTCATTTCGTCACCATGATCCGCTGAACCAGCAGATATTGGTCGTCACCATGGCGCAGCGCCGCCTTCACATCCCACTGACCAGGATGCGGCGTGTTCAGCGGTGCCACGAACCGCCCCGCCCCCGTGGCCGTAAAGACCAGGGACAAGGGTGCGTCATTGCTGACGGGACGTTCCAGACGGCCCGTGATGCCCACCCGGTCCAGCGGCTGCCCGTCCCGGTCCTGAATGCGCAGGACAAGCTGTCCCGCCTCGACATTCACCGACACGCGCCAGCCCAGCGCGTCCTGGCCCTTCTGGGCCGCCAGCACGTCATTATAGCGCACGCCCCGTTCATAGGGCTTATCCACCGCCAACCCGGAATAGGAATTGATGGCATAGGTCACCATCACGGCATTGACGAGGATGACGACCAGCATGGCGCCCACAAAAACCCAGGGGATCCAGCTGCTCTTGCGCGGATGATCGATGGTCATGGCCATGGCTCAATCCCTGTCGTGATGGTGGCGAAGATGGGGGCCGACGAACACCGCGTCATAGGCGTCACCCTCCCTGCGCACCGGGTTGGTCAGCACGAATTCAATCTCCACCCGCTCATCCCGTTCCCTGTCGGGCGGGGCGGTCACGAAGACGCGGAAGGTCGCCACCTTGTCGGGCTTCACAGGCAGGATCACCGACTGGCCGTCGCCTGCCTCGCCCACATCCTGGACCAGCAGGTGCCCATCCTTCATGCCCTTCAGGCTCAGCAGGAAATCCACCGCCTCCCGCCGCTTGTTCAGGACCTTCAACGTATAGCCATTGCGCACCCCGCCATCGGACAACGTTACGAACAGGGGTGCCCGATCACGCAACACATTCACTTCTACCGTGGTACGCAGCAGCAGGGCCGCCAGCATCACGGTACTGACCAGAACCAGCAGCCCGGCATAGATCAGGGTGCGGGGCCGCACGATTTTCCATTTGGCCCGCCCGCCCTTGGCGCGCGCCTGCTGCCGCGCCTCGGTGTCAAAGGTGATCAGCTCACGCGGGCGGCCAACCTTGTCCATGATCTGGTTGCAGCTATCGATGCACAGACCGCAGCCGATACATTCCAGTTGCAACCCGTCGCGGATATCGATGCCCGTGGGGCACACGGCCACGCACTGCCCGCAATCGATGCAGTCGCCGCGCCCGTCCCAACTGGTGCCCGCCTTATGCGGCCCGCGCGCTTCCCCACGCCAGCGCTCGTAGGTGACGACCATTGACTGATCGTCCAGCATGGCGGCCTGGAAACGCGGCCAGGGGCACATATAGGTGCAGACCTGTTCGCGCGCCCATCCGGCCAGGACATAGGTGGTGGTGGTGAACAGGCCCACGAAGAAATACTGAACCAACGTGGCGTGCCCCGTGAAGAACTCCACCACAAAGGTCGGTGCATCGTTGAAATACAGCGCCCAGGCACCGCCCGTGGCCAGCGCGATCAGCAGCCAGGCCGCATGCTTGGCCGTGCGCTTGGTGAACTTCTCGACACTCATCGGCGCCTTGTCCAGGCGCATGCGCGCCCCCCGGTCGCCCTCGATCCAGCGTTCGACCAGCATGAACAGGTCCGTCCACACCGTCTGCGGACAGGCATAGCCACACCAGAGCCGCCCGAACAAAGCCGTGACCAGAAACAGACCCAGCGACCCCAGCACCAGCAGGCCCGTGATGAAATAGACCTCCTGCGGCCAGATCTCGATCCCGAACAGATAGGCGCGGGGCGCCCCCATATCGATCAGCAGGGCCTGTGATGGCGCGTCCGGCCCCCGGTCCCACCGGACCCAGGGGGCAAGGTAGTAGAGCGTCAGGCAGAAGATCAGGACGGCCCATTTGATGGTGCGATACTTGCCCGTCACCGACTTGGGCTGCACCTTAACGCGCGCCGCATAAAGCGACGGCGGCGGCACACCGGCGGCCTTGGGCGCCGGCTTACGCACTGGCCCCTTCTCAAACGCCGCCTGCGCCGCATCGGCAGCAGCCGCCTTCTCCAGCAATGTCTCCGGCCCGGCCATCGGGGCACCCCTTGGAAACGGTCATGAACAGTTCGGTGGGCAACCCACCCTGACCGTACCCTAGGCCTGTGCGATGCGGCGCGCGTTGCGATAAATCAAATGACGGGGGAATGATTGGAAGGGGGATGTTTGGTCGCAGGGGGTGCGGACATTGCGCAACGACCATATACGTTTTATAATTGATAACTGCTAAATAGGGAGAATCATCGATGAGTGCAATTGAAAGCATAGGACAGATTATATCCACAATCTCGGATACAATTTCAATGTATGAATTTCTAGACAAGATAAGAGGAAGCATATTTGAAGGAAAGAAAAACAATAAACCAACCCCAGAACTTCTGGGATTCGAAAGCACTCTTTATGGCAGCCGACAGAACGCTGCGGATGCAAATTCTTCACTTGTAAACATTCTTCGGTCAAAACCATTTCCATTTATAATTCGCAGCGGTCATCATTTTACAATACCAGCAGATATAACGGAAATGAAGTTGGCAATAAAATCTGGTGACGTTTACGACTGGACTTTTTTCTTTACTGGCAATGAAAACGACAACATGATTGAAGCAAAATCAGAAATTCGAGAATCCTATTTCTCTCCACCAAAACATATGGACGTCCGCAAGGATATCGGCACCTCCCAATTATCTGTATTCTCCAGTAAACACGACGAGAGCCTTGGTGACGCTACATATATTGCTGGTATGGTTGTAGCGGATAGAGGGTTTGATAATTTCTCAAGCATGGAGCGTCGACAGTTCCTTCCAAGCATTGGAATAACAGTACGACATGGGATGTCATATGCGATAACAGATCCCATAGGGGTGAACTTCTTATTTGACAAACTGAGATCTGTTGTAATTGATGAACACAAACATCTTATTGGCTCAATAACCGTTTCGAATGGGCCAGAAAACAAGCCAGAAGACTACCAGCTTAGAGTGCATAATCTGACATCTCTTCTTCGACATCTTTAAATCTACAATTATAAGAACGCCCTCACCAGTCTTATGGCGAATTTTTCATTACCACCGCGTCACTCATGCCCCCCATAAACAAAACACCCCGCCGGTCTCTCTCCAGCGGGGTGCAAGTTGGGTGGGGGCAAAGGGGTTGGGGGGGTTACTGCCCGCCACCAAGGGCATGCACATACGTGGCCAGTACCTTCACCGTGGCGGGGTCCAGACGTTCGATCCAGGCCGGCATGTTACCGCGGCGGGCATAGGTGATGGTCTCGACCACCGTCTTGCGGTCGCCGCCATAGAGCCAGATGCCGTCCGACAGGCGCGGGCCGCCCATATCCTGGACGCCCTCACCCTTCTCGCCATGGCAGGCGGCACAATTCTCGGCAAAGACCAGAGCCCCGCGTTCCACTGCATCTGCCTTGCCGGCCGCGCCCGACAGCGACAGGACATAATCGGCGACATCCCCGATCTGTTCCTTGGTCAGCAGGCCATCGGCACCGAAGCGCGGCATGTCCGACACGCGGCTGTTTTCATTGGCGTTGCGGATGCCATAGGTGATGGTCTGCAGAATCTGGTCCGGCTTGCCGCCCCAGATCCAATCATCATCGGCCAGCGTGGGGAAGCCAACGGCACCGGCACCGCCGGCACCATGACAGCCCGCGCAATTGTCGGCAAAGGCCACGCGGCCCGCCGCCTGGACATAGCCCATCAGGGCCGGGTCCTTGCGGATGCTGTCAATGTCCATGGCCACGATCTTTTCACGGATCTCCGCCTGACCGGCTTTCTGTGCCGCCAGCGCATCCGCCACCTCACCCCGCCTGGAATATCCGGCGGTGCCGCCGAAATGGCTGGTCAGGGTGGGCCAGGAGGGGAACAGGACCGTATAGATCACGCCCCAGACGATGCAGGCATAGAAGGTATAGAGCCACCATTTCGGCAGCGGCGTGTTCAGTTCCTTGATGCCGTCCCACTCATGGCCCGTCGTTTCCGTGCCCGTGGTGGCGTCCTTTTCGATCTTCGTCGGCATGGGATCACCTGTTGTTTCGGGCGGGGCTGGGATCGTCGTTCAGGGGGATCATGGCGTTGGCCTCAAACCGACGCTTTGCACCGGGCCGGAAGGCCCAGAACACGATGCCCAGGAACAGAACCAGGAACCAGACCAGCCAGAGCTGTTTCAGAAGGGGGAGAAGTTCATGCATGGCGTCCCCCTCACTGCTTCAGGTCTTCGGGATTGATCTTGGTGAAATCGACCAGCGTGCCCAGCATCTGGAGATAGGCGACCAGGGCGTCCATCTCTGTCACCTGTTCCGGCTTGCCGTCGAAATCGCCCAGATGCGCCTTGGGATAGCGGGCCAGCAGCGGGGCCGTATCCTCGTCGGGCAGGGCGCCCGCCTGGACCTTCAGATCCTTGCCGGCATTGGCGATGTCATCTTCGGAATAAGGCACGCCCAGCGTGCGCAGCGTCTTCAGATGCTCCGCCGCATCGTCGAAATTCAGCGGCCGGTTCAGGAACTGATAGGTGGGCATGATCGATTCCGGCACGAGGGCGCGCGGATTGTTCAGATGCGCCACATGCCAGTCGTTGGAGTATTTGCCACCAACGCGGGCCAGATCGGGGCCGGTACGCTTCGACCCCCACTGGAACGGATGGTCATACATGCTTTCCGCGGCCAGGCTGTAATGGCCGTAACGCTCGACCTCGTCCTTGAAGGTGCGGATCTGCTGGCTGTGGCAGAGATAGCAGCCTTCGCGGACATAGATGTTGCGGCCCGCCAGTTCCAGCGGGCTGTAGGGGCGAATGCCCTCCACCCGCTCGATGGTGGTTTCCACGGTGAACAGTGGCACGATCTGCACCAGACCACCGATGGAAACGGTGATCAGGGTCAGGACGGCCATCAGGATAACGTTCTTTTCGATGATCGCGTGGGAGAACTTCATGGTTCCGTCCCCCTTATTCGGCTGCCACAGCGGCACCCTGCGTCGCCGGCGCCAAGGCCGGGCTGCTGGTGACCGTGCGGATCAGGTTGATGACCATCAGGATGGCGCCGGTCAGGAACAACAGACCGCCAATGCCACGGATGATGTAGTAGGGATGCATAGCCTGCACCGTCTCGACGAAGGAGTACTGGAGGAACCCGTATTCGTCATAGGCGCGCCACATCAGGCCCTGCATGATGCCGCTGACCCACATGGCGGTGATGTAGAAGACGATGCCGACGGTCGCGGTCCAGAAGTGCCATTCCACCAGACGGGCGGAATAAAGCCGCTGCTTCTTCCACAGAACCGGCACCAGATAATAGATCATGCCGAAGCAGATGAAGGCGACCCAGCCCAGTGCACCGGAATGCACATGGCCGATGGTCCAGTCGGTATAGTGCGACAGGCCGTTGACCGCCTTCACCGACATGACCGGGCCTTCAAACGTGCTCATGCCATAGAAGCCGACGGCGGTGACGGAGAAGCGCAGCGACGGATCGGTGCGCAGCTTGTCCCAGGCGCCCGACAGGGTCATGATGCCGTTGATCATGCCGCCCCAGCTGGGCATCCACAGCACCACCGAGAACACCATACCCAGCGTCTGCGTCCAGTCGGGCAGCGCCGTATAGTGCAGATGGTGCGGACCCGCCCAGATATAGAGGAAGATCAGTGCCCAGAAATGGATGATCGACAGGCGGTAGCTATAGATGGGCCGCTGCGCCGCCTTGGGGATGAAGTAATACATCATGCCCAGGAAGCCGGCGGTCAGGAAGAAGCCCACCGCATTGTGCCCGTACCACCACTGGATCATGGCATCCTGCACGCCGGCCCAGGCCACATAGGACTTGGTACCCGTCAGGCTGACCGGCAGCGCTGCATTATTAACGATATGCAGCATGGCGATGGTCAGGATGAAGGCCAGATAGAACCAGTTGGCCACATAGATATGCGGCTCACGGCGCTTGATGATGGTGCCGACAAACACGACCAGATAGACGACCCAGACGATGGTCAGCCACAGATCGACATACCATTCCGGCTCGGCATATTCCTTGCCCTGGGTGATGCCCAGCAGATAGCCGGTGGCGGCCATGACAATGAACAGCTGGTAGCCGAAGAAGATGAACCAGCCCCATTCGCGTCCGCCAAACAGCGGCGCGCGGCAGGTGCGCTGCACCACGTAAAGCGACGAACCGATCAGGGCGGACCCGCCAAAGGCGAAGATCGCGGCGGATGTGTGCAGCGGGCGCAGCCGCCCGAAGGTGGTCCATTCCAGGCCCAGGTTCAGGTCGGGAAAGGCCAACTGAAAAGCGATATAGACACCGGCGGCGAATGCCGCGATGCCCCAGAACATGGCGGCCACGACGAAGGCGCGGACAACGTCCTCGTGATACGCCTCGACGGGAGCGGTCGTTTGGACCGTGCCCCCATACGCCCCGTCGGCGATTGCTACACCCATGACAAACCCCCGGTGTCGGCGGAAATTTCTTGATAAGGACCGGACCCATGCCCGATCCCCGACCCTGCCTTCATGGGCCATGCCGGGGGCATGCGCATTGACATGCATCAAGGCGGTGATGGTTCGGGCGCGGAACATCAAGGTGACGCCGGATCAAGGGGGTGGGAGAGTACCGCTATCTTCGCCACTCGCTTCGTCATCCAGGCGAACGCAGAGATGACGAAGAGATTTTCACACCCCTAATATTCACCAAAAGCATAGCCCCCCTTCCCAGCGCCTGAAAACCTGCCATACTCAAGAAAAGCCGCGAAAAGCGAAGCTCAGCGAACTATTGGGGGTGGAAATGACTGTCGACCATGAAGATGATGCCGGCTCCGTGCCGGTATTCACCGGCCCGGTGCCCCATATCCGTCACGTTTCCGTGGACCGGCCCTGGCATTGGCTGCAACTGGGCATGGCCGATCTGGGGTCCGCCTGGCGGGTCAGCCTGACCTATGGCGCGATCATCGCGGCCTTCAGCCTGGCGCTCACCCTGCTGGTGGTGGGGTCCGGGCATGTCATGCTGATGCTGCCCCTGACGTCGGGCTTCACCTTGGTGGCCCCGCTGATCGCGGTCGGGCTTTACGCCACGTCGCGCGATATCGGCGCCGGCCGTGTGCCCGATCTGGGCCGTGCCCTGCAGGCATGGAAGGTCAACCCGCTGCAGGTCGGGTTCCTGGGTGTGCTGTTGCTGCTGCTGCACCTGTTCTGGGTGCGGGTGGCGACCTTGATGTATGCCCTGTTCTTTGCCGACCTGTCGCCGACCCTGGACAGCCTGACCGCCACCCTGTTCCAGAGCGGGGCCAGCCTGCCCTTCCTGATCGTGGGCACCATCATCGGTGCCGCCTTCGCCGCTGTGGCTTTCGCGGTGTCGGTCGTGTCCATCCCCATGCTGCTGGACCGTCGCACCAACGCCTTTACCGCCATGGCGACCAGCATCACGGCGGTGCGCGTGAACTTGCCCGCCATGGCGCTCTGGGCCTTCATCATCGTCTTTTTGACGGGGGTGGGCATCGCCACCATGTTCGTGGGCCTGATCGTCACCCTGCCTTTGATCGGCCATGCCAGTTGGCATGCCTATAAGGATCTGGTGACGGAGGGGTGAAGCCTTCTCCCGTTCCCTCAGTCGCCGGGCGGGCGCATCCGCGCCCTTGGCTCACGGCGCATGGGCGCCGGGCTGGCAGTCGCCAGCCTCCAATCAGCCAAGGGCAAGCCCTCGGCTGATTGGCCTCACCCCTCCCAAACGACATGCACCAGCCGATATCCCTTCTGCTTGATCACCCGCAGCAGGGTGGCAATGGCGTCCGCCGTGGGTTTGTTGGCATCATGCATCAGGATGATGCCACCGCCCTTCTCGTCCAGCGCCTTTGACAGGCGCTCGGCCAGCATCGGCGTCGTGTCGGCGGGCTGCCAGTCGGTGATGGCCAGGTCGATGGAGAACACCGCCACCCCGTCGCGGGCCAGCGCTTTCATCAGCACCGGCGTCTCCTCCAGGAACGGAAAGCGGTATGAGGCAGCGGTCACGCCGAATAGCCGCTTATAGGCGGCCTGCGTGCGCGCCAGATCATCCAGCTGTGCGGCCTCGCTCAGCGTGCCCAGATGCGGGTGGCTGTAGCTATGGATACCCGCCGAATGCCCCTCCGCCACGGCACGCCTGGCAAGGTCGCCATGGGCATCCAGATTGCCACCCGTCATGAAGAAGGTGGCCTTGGCGCATTCCGCCTTCAACGCGTCCAGAACCTGTGGCGTCAGCACTGGCACCGGCCCATCATCAAAGGTCAGCACCACCTCGCCCTTCTCCAGCCCCAGCAGAGCTGCATGCTGGACCGTGCCGAAGGCCCCGCCAGCCCCCCGCTTCAAGGTGATGGTCCGGCTGGTGCCCAGCGCATCCGGCCCACACGCGGCCGCCGCCACCGCCGTCCCAGCCCCCATCCCCACCAGCACCACGGCCAGCATCAGCCCCCTGATCACCCGCATTCCATCCTCCCGGCTTATTGAAAATTGTTAGCGTTAACGTAACCCAATCCAATCACTCGATCCAGCCCGCTGGCTCTCACTGCCCTACACACACTAGACAACGTTGTCAGATACCCCCGAACATGCTATCCACAACAAGGACAGCACAAGGGGGCAACGTACCCCTGCGGCGCGGAGGGAATGTTCTTTGACCGATATTCAGCAGAATGGCGCGGCCCGCCCCCTTCCGCGCGTGGCGACGATCTTTGACGTGGCGCGGGTGGCCGGTGTCTCGACCAAGACGGTCTCGCGTGTGCTGAATAATGAGGCGCGGGTGGCCGATGACACGCTGGCCCGCGTGCGTGCCGCCGTAGCCGATCTGGATTACCGGCCCAATCCCAATGCCCGCTCGCTGGCGGGCCGCCGCTCCTACCTGATCGGCCTGTTCTATGACAACCCGTCGCGCAACTACATGGCCGACATCATGGGGGGCGCCATCAGGCGATGTCAGGAAAAGGGCTATCACCTGCTGACCGAACCGTGCGAGGCGGACGACCCCAACCTGCCGCGCCTGATGGTGTCGGTCGCGGCCCGTTTCCGGCTGGATGGCCTGATCCTCACCCCGCCCATCGTGGACCGACAGGACGTGCTGGACGCCATTGCCCAGGCCAATGTACCCCTGATCCGCATCGCACCCCGCACCGACCCCGCCCGCACCCCGCATGTGCATATGGACGATGAGGCGGCGGCAAGGCTGGCGGCCTATCATCTGGCCGATCTGGGCCATACGCGGCTGGGCATGATCCTGGGCCATCCCGACCATGGGGCGGCGGAACTGCGCCAGCGCGGCTTCATGGATGCTGCGGCTGAACGCGGCCTGACCCTGTCGCCCGACCATATAATGCCCGGCGATTTCAGCTTCGCGCGCGGCTTTGCCGCCGCCGAGCAGCTCCTGGCCCTGCCCAACCGCCCCACCGCCATCTTCGCCGGCAATGACGACATGGCCGCCGCAACCGTGGCCGCCGCCAACAAGCACGGCCTGCAGGTCCCCCGCGACCTCTCCGTCATCGGCTTCGATGACAGCCCCATCGCCCAGGTCATCTGGCCGCCTTTGACCACCATCCGCCAGCCCACCATGGCCATGGCCGCCGCCGCCGTCGACCTCCTGATCGGCGACAGCGACCCCGAACCCGTGCGCCAGCTGGGCTTCGAACTGATGGTCCGGCAGTCGACGGGACCGGTGGGGGGGTAACGCCGGCACGGCTCCAACGTTCGCCGAGTGGGTGAGGAGCAAGAATAATCCAACGCCAGAATCCGCCCCTCGCCCACGAACGTGGGGGAGGGAGGGGCCCTTTGGTGCCAGCCAACGGGAGGGAAGGGTCCCTCACCCCACCTCGACCAGCTTCGCCGCAATCGCCGCCGGGGCCAGCACATGCATGGCCCCGCCGCGCTCAATGGCGACCCCCGGCATGCCATGCACCACTGAGCTGGCGGCGTCCTGGGCGATTGTCACCGCCCCCAAGGTACGCAGGACGCATAGATCGTCGGCGCCGTCGGCCCCCATACCGGTCAGCAGCACACCGATGGACCGCCCGCCATACTGCGCCGCCACTGACCGGAACAGGTGCCCCACGGCGGGGCGCAGGCCGGCCTCGGGCGGGCTGTCGATCAGCTGGATACGGCCATAGGCGTCCACGCCCATATGTCGGTCATCGGGTGCGACATAGACATGGCCACCCATGACCTCTTCCCCATCGCGCGCAACCGTGACTGGTAACGCGCATCCGGCATCCAGCCAATCTGCGAAACCCGTTACGAAGCCGCGCGCGATATGCTGCACCACCAGGATGGGCAGGGGAAATTCCGCCGGCAGGGCGCTGAGGATGGTCTGCAGCGCGATGGGCCCGCCCGTGCTGGCCCCGATGGCCACCACCCGCGCCTTGTCCCGCGGGCCGCTACTGGCCGCCGCCGCGACGGCGGCCACCCGTTCGGCAATGGCCGGCGCGCGTTTCCAGCGGCGCACGACCTTCACTTCCGACATCAGGCGGACCGAGGTGACCAAGGCCTCGGCTTCCCGCTCATGATCATCATGGCCCAGGCCCGCCGGGCGGCGGATGAAGGCCAGGGCACCCGCCTCCACAGCCTTGAAGGTGGCCGCCACCTCGTCCTGCACGGCGCCGCTGACGATGACGATGGGGACCGGCACCGTCTCCATTATCTCCCGCGTGGCGGAAAACCCGTCCAGGCCCGGCATATGGATATCCATGGTCACCACGTCCGGCTTCAACCGGCGCACCGCCTCCACGGCAGCAGCACCATCCGAAACGGCGGCCACGACCTTGATGTCTGGCTCGCTTTCCAGGATGGCAGTCAAGAACACCCGGATGGTGGGCGAATCCTCAGCGACGAGAACCTTGATCACGCAGAATATCCTCAGATCAGGCGACCGATGATCTCCAGCAGGTCGCTCTGGTCGAAACTCTTTTTAACGATATAGGCACTGGCGCCGACATCAACCCCGCGCTCCCTATCCTCTCGCGTTTCCAGCGAGGTGATCAGGATGGCCGGTATCTCCGACAGGCGGGGATCTTGGCGGATACTGGCGATCAGTTCGAAGCCGCTCATGCGCGGCATTTCCACGTCCGACACGACAAGATCGAACATCTCACCGGCCAGGACGTTCCACGCCTCCATCCCGTCCACACAGGTCCGCACCCGGAACCCGGCGGCTTCCAGCACATGCTTGAACAGGGTGCGGGCCGTGATGCTGTCCTCGGCAATCAGGATGGACTTACGTGTCGGCGTCGCATTGGCCGTGACCGGTCGCGCCGAACGGGCCTGAAAATCGGGACGCAATGCCGCACGCAGTAGGTCATGCACATTCAGCACGAAACCCAGGCGCCCCGATGGCAAAGCCACGGCACCCGCCACGCCCGGCACCCGCGTCAGGGGCCAGGCCAGCGGCTTCATCAATATCTCACTCTCGCCCAGGACCGTTTCCACCTCCACGGCCAGCCGCTGGCCGGCGGCGGCAAGCACCACATAGGCGCGGAAATCCCCCGACGGTCCCGTGCCGGGCAGGTGCAGCAGGTCCGACAGCCGGACCAGCGCCAGGGGCCGCCCGTCGATGCGCAACATCTCCCGGCCTTCCACCATCTGCACTTCTGCACTGGCCACGCGCCCCACGCGTTCAATGCGGTTGGTGGGCATGGCATAGACATTGCCGCCCACCGCCGTCATCACCACCCGGAACGCCGCCATGGTGACCGGCAGCAACAGGCGGAAAACCGTCCCCTGGCCCGGCTGGCTTTCCACGGTAACGGTGCCGCCCAGCCGCTCCACCTTCTCCTGCACGATGGCCAAGCCCAGGCCGCGCCCGGATATATCCGTCACCCCGTCGCTGGTCGACAGGCCGGATTGAAAGGCCAGGGCCATGATCTGGTCGGGCGCCAGGCCCGCCGCCTGCTCGGCCTCCAGAAGGCCGGTCTGCACCGCCTCCTGGGTCAGGCGGCCCAGATCCATGCCCTTGCCATCATCGCTGATGGCAATCTCCGCCCGCCCGCCATCGCGCTGGCTGACGGTCAGCGATATGGTGGCCCGCGCCGGCTTGCCCGCCGCCATCCGCTCCTCGGGCCGCTCGATCCCGTGATCAATGGCGTTGCGCGCCAGATGCAGCAGCGCCTCGCGCAATTCCTCCTGCACGCGGCGGTCCAGCTCCAGCTCCTGGCCGGCCAGCTCCAGCTGTATATCCTTACCCTGCCGGCGTGACAGGTCACGTAGATCCTGGGCAACAGGCTCCAGAAGCGTGCCGGCGGGCAACATCAGAACCTGTTTCGTGCCCGACAGAAGGCTGTCGACCCCCTTGGACAGGCCGCGCACATCATGGTCGGCTTCCAGGGCCAAACGGCTCAGCTTCGTTGCGACCCAGGCCAAGGTCTGGGCGTCATGCTCGGCCTGTTGCGCGCTGTCCAGGCGCTGGCGTGTGCGCATCCTGTCCATCAGACCGGTGCCCAGCGCCTTGATCTCGGCCACCCGTTCCCCGCCCGACAGCTTGGCGTTGATCAGTTCCTCGGCCTGATGCAGCAGGAAATCCAGCCGTTCGATCGGCACGCGCAGGGTCTGGCGTGGCCCCGCCACAAACGGTTCCTCGGCCTGCACCCGCTTCGCCGGGGCCGGCGGCGGTTTGGGCGGGAGCGGCGGCTGCTTGGGCGCCTCCACCACCGGGGCTGACGGCGTGGGTGGTGCCGCGGCAACAACCGGTGCTGCCGCCTCCCCCTTGGCCGCCCCTTCCAGGCGTGCAATCAGCGTATCCAGTCCCTCTACGGGCGGCGGGCTGTTGCCGTTCACCTCGTTCGGGACCATGCGGCGCAGGGCCGCGAACCCGTCGGCCAGCACGGCCACCACGCCCGGCCCCAGCCGCAATTCCCCACGCTTCAGCAGGGCCAGCAGCGACTCCATGGCATGACACAGCGCCACCAGATGCGACAGGTTGACGGTGCGCGCCGCCCCTTTCAGCGTGTGAACCTCGCGAAAGGTCTTCTCGATCAGCTCCCGCGCCCGCTGCTCGCTGACGCCGGCCTCCAGCTCACGCAACGACACGGCCAGCGAACCGACATGTTCCTCCGCCTCGACCATGAACATGGCGAGCAGGCGTTGGAAAAGCTGTTCGTTACGGCTGTTCATCAGGCTGGCTCCAGACCGGTCACGCCTTGTACTGGCCGACCAGCGCTTTCAGCTTGTGCCCCAGCGCGTTCAGGTTATGGGCCGCCGTTTCCGCCTGCTTCGTGGCGATGGTGTTCTGGCTGCTGGCCTGCCGGATACTGTCCATGGCCAGGGCCACCTGATCGATGCCCACCTGCTGCTGCTGGTTCGAGGCGACGATCTGGGTGCTGGCCTGGGTGGCCAGCGCGATATTCTGGGCCAGCCGCTCGATGGATTGGCCCGCCTCCTGCGCCTGTTTCACGCCGGCATCGACGGCCTTGCTGCCCTGTTCGGCCGCCAGAACGGCGGTGGCCGTGGCCTTCTGGATATCGCCCAGAATGGCGCGCACCTGGGCCGTTGCCTGCTTGGACTGTTCGGCCAGGCTTTTCACCTCTGCGGCCACGACCACAAAGCCCTTGCCCTGTTCGCCGGCCCGCGCCGCCTCAATGGCGGCATTGACGGCCAGCAGGTTCGATTGTTCGGCCAGATCATTGACCGAGGCCACGATGGTACCGATGGCCTGGCTCTGCTCCGACAGTTTGATCACGGCCTCGGCGATGGCGCCGATCTGCTCGCGCACCAGGGTGATGCCCGCCACCGATTGTTCGACCGACCGTTTGCCCGTCGCGGAGATCTGGGCCGTGGCCTGGGCCGTTTCGGCCACATGCCGCGCCTTCTCCGTCGACAGCTGCGAGGTCTTGCGCACTTCCTCCATGGTGGAGCTGGTTTCGGCCAGCGCCGTGGCCGTTTCGGCGGCGGATGCCGACACCTGGGCGGTGGTCGACACGATCTGGCTGCCCGCCGTGCCCAGCACGTTCACCCCTTCCACCAGTTCCTGGATCAACTGACGCAGGCCCTTGGTCATGTCGCGGAAGGTGTTGTTCAGAATACCGACCTCGTCGCTACGGTCGGATGGCGGGATATCGTTGGTCAGGTCGCCCTTGCCGATCCGTTCCGCCGTCGCCGTGATCTCGCGCAGCGGCGTGACGATATTGGCCGACAGGAACACGCCCGACAGCAGCACGATGACGGCGGCCAGCAAGGCACCGCCGATCACGGCCAGATTGGCCAGCCGCGTGCTTTCGGCCTTCTCCGCCTCGCGCTGATCCAGAAGCTGGTTTTCAATGTCCAGCATCACCTTGATGGCGGCGCGGAATTCCAGCATGGCCTGCCGGCCCGTATCGCTGACGATCAGTTTCTGTGCCGCTTCGAACCCGTCGCGGCGGCGGGCGTCGATGCGGATCAGCGCCTCGTTCAGGCGGTTGCGCGCCGCCTGCTCCACCCGGTCTAGGTTGCGCATCTGTTCGGGATTGTCGCTGATCAAGCGGCGCAGCTGCGGGACAAGTTCGTCCAACTGCCGGCGGCCATTCTCAAAGGGCTGCAGGAACGTGTCCTGGCCGGTGATGACAAAGCCGCGCTGGCCGGATTCGATGTCCTGCACGGCGGACATGATCTCGCCCAGGTGGGTCTTCACCTCATGCGTATGCACGCTCCAGCGCGCGGCCTCGGTCAGACGGGCGGTGGTGTCCAGCGACACCCAGCCCACGCCCAGCACGACCAGCAGCAGCAGCCCCAGGCAGCCCCAGATCTTCTTGCCCACCGTGATCTTCATTTAAACGCTCCCCCGCGTGCCGGCCGAACCGTCCGCTGCAATGCCCGTCAGGGCACCATCCTCGAAAAACTGTCCGGCATCCAGTACCAGCGTATCCTGTTCGGATACACCAAGATAGAAGCGGCGATGGCCATGCACCGTCGCCGGCACCGGGTCCAGCCGGACGCGCGACACGGCGCGCAGGCCCCGGATACCGTCGGTGATCAGGCCGACCGTGCGGTTGCGGTGCTGCAACACCACCAGATGCCCGTCGCCATCGCTTTTGCCGGTGCCGATCAGGGCCTGGAAATCCAGAACGGTCAGCATCTCACCCCGCAGATGCACCACGCCCAGCGCCCAGGCGGGCGCATGCGGCACGGGTGTGGGGGCCAGATCGGCGGTCACCTCGCGTACATGCCGGCTGTCCACCGCCATGGGCTGGCCCCCGATCTCAAATTCCAGGATGCGGATTTCATCCGATGCGGCAGGGGGGGCCGTGGCGGCACGGGCCAGCCGCTCCGCGCGTTCGCGCAGACGTCGGTCCACCTCGGCCGCGTCGGGTTCAAACCCGCGCTCCAACCCTTCCATGGCCGCCTGGATGCGCTGATGCATGGCGGCCCAGTCAATGGCACTTGTCGCGGCCTGATCGCTCATGCCCCTACCTCCGCACTGGCCACCCGCACGATCTCTGTCAGACGGCCAACCGTCAAGCCATCACCGTCGGGAAGTGTTTCCTCCTGCGCCCGCGCGGAAAGCAGGTTGAGGGCATTGCGGTAGCATCGCCGCGCCTCCGACTTCTTGCCATCGGCCACCGCCAGCCCGGCCAGCGCCACATGTGCCAGGATATGATCGGGGTCCAAAAACAGGGCGCGCTTCAGCGACTCCGACGCCCCGCGCGGGTCGCCCACCTCCTGCCGGATCATGGCCAGCAGGTAATGGCGCTCCGGGGTCAGCCGGTCCACGGCCAGCGCCCGGCGGCAGCATTCCTCCGCCAGATCCAGCCGTCCTTCATTCGCATACAGCCGCGCCAGCAGGGTCAGGGCCTTGCCATCCCCTACCAGACCCGGATCACCCAGCAGCAGCGCGATGGCCGCCGCATTCTCGCCCCGCTGATACAGGGCAAGCGCCTCATCCAGCGGCCCCAGCACCTCTTCCACCGGCACCGCCGGCGGCGGTTCCGGCAAGGGCGGTACCGTCAGCAGCGGCAGCGGCGCTTCCAGGGGCATGTCGGGCAGCGGCGGCAGGGTGAAGGGCACCAGCGGCGGCGACTGCGTCTTGCGATAGATGGTGGCATCCAGCAGCCCGATATTGGCCAGCGGCTGGAACAGCTCCGACGATCCCTCCACAGACGCCGCCACCAGCCAGCCGCCATCAACCAGCGAATGCTGCAGGTTCGACACCACGCGCCGCGCCGTGCCCGTGCTGAAATACATCAGGACATTGCGGCAGAAGATGATGTCCATGGCGTTGGTGTTGTTCTGCACCGACGGGTACAGATCTTCTGCCAGATTGTGATAGGCGAAGCTGACCATGCGGCGGATGCGGGGGATGATCTCCCACCGCCCGCCGCGCGGGGTGAAATAGGCGCGGCGGATTTCCGGGTCGATGCCCCGGAACGACCAGTCGCCGTAAACCCCCTCGATGGCCTTGCGCAGGGAGCGCGGGTTGATGTCGGTGGCCAGGATGGTGATGTTCCATCCCGCAATGTCGGGGATCAGCCGGTCCAGAAGGATGGCCATCGTATAGGCCTCCTCCCCCGTCGAGCAGGCCGCACTCCAGATACGCAGATATTTGCCGTGCACGGCCCGGCGCTGCGCGATCAGATCGGGCAGGATGCGGGTGGCAAGGGCATCGAAACTGGCCGGCTCGCGGAAGAAATAGGTCTCGCCGATGGTCAGATAGCTGGCCAGCGTCTCGATGCCAGCCCGGTCCACGGCGCCGGACAGGAAATGCCGCATGCAGGCATCACCATCGGCAAAACCCAACTCGGTTGCCATCTGTGCGACGGCCCGCTCCAGGTCGCCCCAGCGTTCGGGCGCGTAATGCAGCCCCATGCGTGCCGCCAGAAAGGCACTGAACTCCTCCAACAGGACAGAACCGGACCCGGCCTGGATCAAGATGCGCTCTCCCGCGCCATTGCCGCATCCAGGGCGCCCTGTTCCTCCATGGACAGGAACCGGTCCAGGTCATGGATGAAGACCGGCCCGCCGGGCAGCGCCGTCACCGCCTCAAAATAGCCGCCCGCCGGCACCACATTGTCGGCGGGGATCAGGCTGTCAGACGGCTGCCGCAGGGTGCCGTCGACATGGTCGATCCACAGCGCCACCGATTGCCGCGCCAGCCGCACCACCACCAGCCCATCATCCAGGCGCGGGGACCGCACCGCCATGCCCAGGCGGGCACGCACGTCCAGCACGGGCAGGAACCGGCCCCCGACATTGATGACGCCCGCCACCACCGCCGGCGCACCCGGCAGGGGCCGGAAGGCGGCCATGGCCGTCACCCGCTCCACCTGACCCAGGCGCACAGCAAAGGGCCGTCCGTCCAGCGTGAACAGCAGCAGATCGACCATGGCATCCGCGTCCACCGCTTCTGCGGCCCGCACGGCACCCATTGCACCCTCCCCTGGCGGCGTTGGTTCAATCCTACCTTATAGGCTGAAAACCGGGGCCGTATGCCAGCCCCTTTCACTGTCCATGAGCATAGTTGCCAATCAGGACCGGGTCACCCCATTGCCTTTCCCCGTTCCCGGCGCGACAACCAATACATCAACGCCCAATCAAGAAAGAAATCCATGCGCCACCGCCTCGCCCCCTTATTGCTGGCCTGCCTGTCCGCCCTGCCCGCCACCGCTGAACAGCTGACCATCGACCGGGTGGTTGCCAGCCCGGCTTTGTCCGGGGCGGCGCCGCGCGGCGTGGAATTCTCCCCCGACGGGACCCGCGTCACCTATCTGGAACGCGCCGCCAGCGATGCCAGCCGCCGCGACCTCTGGGCCTATGACCTGACGCAGCGCAAGCCCGTGCTGCTGCTGGACAGTGCGGAATTCGCCGCCGTGCCGGAAAGCGAGGAGGAACGCGCGAGGCGCGAACGTCAGCGCATCCCCGAAACGGGCGTGACCGAATATGTCTGGGACAGCCAGGGCAAGGCCGTTCTGGTGCCGAAATCGGGCGATATCTGGCTGAAGCCGCTGGACGGCCCCGTCCGCCGCCTGACCCGCACGCCAGACGCCGAAACCGACCCGAAATTCAGCCCTGACGGCAGCCACATCGCCTATGTCCGCGACGGCAATCTCTATGTCCAGGCCCTGGCCAAGGGCGTGGAGCGGGCTATCACGACCGATGGCGGCAACAACGCCATCCTGAACGGCATGGCGGAGTTTGTGGCGCAGGAGGAGATGGACCGCGACACGGGCTATTGGTGGTCGCCTGACGGCAAGTCCATCGCCTATGCCCGCGTCGATGAAAGCAAGGTGCCGCTGGTCAACCGCTACGATTACGGCGCCGACGGGGTGAAAGTCATACCACAGCGCTACCCGTTCGCAGGCGGACCGAACGTTGCCATCCAACTGCTGGTGGCCCCCATTGACGGGTCTGCCCCGCCCGTCACCATCGACCTTGGCCCCGACGCCGATATCTATCTGGCGCGGGTGAACTGGAAGCCGGATGGCGGGCTGGCCGTGCAGCGCATGTCGCGCGATCAGAAGCGTCTGGACCTGCTGTTCGCCGATGTGAAGACGGGCCGCACGCGGCTTGCCCTGTCCGACACCAAATCCACCTGGGTAGACCTGCACAAGGACCTGTATTTCCTGGCCGATGGTCGCTTCATCTGGTCGTCTGAACAGTCTGGCTGGCGCCATCTCTACCTGCATGACCGTTTCGGCAAGCGCCTGCACGCCATTACGCGCGGCAAATGGCCGGTACAGAACCTGGCCGGCGTCGATACCAAGGCCGGGATCGTCATGTTCACCGCCCTGAAGGACGGCCCGCTGGAGCGTCATGTCTATACGGCCCGCCTGGATGGCCGCGACGCCGGCAGCCCCCGCCGCGTCAGCCAGGGCGAGGGCTGGCACGGGGCCGTCCTGGCCGATGCTGGTGGTGCCTGGCTCGACAGTTTCTCCAGCCCCACCCAGCCGCCACAGCTCTCCCTGCGCGACCGCGACGGAAAAGTGCTGACCTGGCTGCAGGAAAACAAGGTGGAGGGGGCGCACCCCTACGCCCCCTATCTGGCCAACCATATCAAGCCCATCTACGGCACCCTGAAGGCCCCGGATGGGGAGACCTTGCACTGGTCCATGCTGAAACCGCCCGGCGTGGACGCGGCCAACCCTGTGCCTGCCATCATCTACACCTATGGCGGCCCCACTTCCCGCGTGGTCACCAAGGGCTGGGGCAGCCGCACGACGCTGTTCCTGCAGGCGCTGGCCCAGTCCGGCTATGTCGTCTTCATGCTGGATAACCGGGGCACGCCTGGCCAGGGGAAGGACTTCCTGGACCAGATCTACAAGGGCTTCGGTACCATCGAAAGCGATGATCAGGCCCTGGGTGCCAAGTATCTGAAAACTCTGCCCTTCGTGAAGGGCGAGCGCATCGGCATCTATGGCCATTCCTATGGCGGCTACAACACGCTGATGAGCCTGCTGCGCCATGGCGATCTCTATGCCGCCGGCGTCGCCGCCGCCCCGGTTAGCGACTGGAAGCTTTACGACACCTTTTACACTGAACGCTTCATCGGCATGCCCGACGCCAAGGGTGGGGTCTATGAACGGGGCGACGCCACCAAGCTGGCGGACAATCTGTCAAAGCCGCTGCTGCTGATCCATGGCATGGCCGACGATAATGTCTTCCTGGACAATTCCGTTCGCATGGCCGCCGCCTTGCAGCAGGCGCGCAAGCCGTTTGACATGATGTTCTATCCTGGCGAACGCCACGGCTTCTACGATACCAACCTCGCGGCCCATTACTATTTGTCCGCCAAGGCTTTCTTTGATCGGGAGTTGAAGGGGAGGTAAGGGGTGCTGCAGACTGAAGCGCGCCCCATCATCCGGGCGAAAGCCGGGACCCAGCGCGAGCAGCGATAGCTGCGACGTGACTCATATCGGCGCTGAACGCGTCTTAACGCTGGGTCCTGGCTTTCGCCCGGATGACGAGGAAGTTGACGAACGGAGAGGGCAATGACTGTTTTCTTTTCCCCATTGCCTCAAATTACCCTCAACCCCCTGTTCTGTTGATTCCATCCTTTCAGGATTCATTGTTCAGGGGCCAATTTTCCCAATTATCCCAAATCCTTAACCCCCCTTCCTGTGCCACCGTATACGGCTCTGTGTGCCATATCTTCTGAGTCCTTGTGCCAGATCACCCGGCTTCATGTGCCATTCTGCCCGGATTGCTGCGCCATATCTCACGGCCTCACCCTCAATCCTGTGCCATAATGCACGGCCACCCTCTCAAGCCTTGTTGAGAGTCCAGGGTTTCTGCGGTTTTCGCCCCTCTGTTTGTGCCAAAACTTACGGGTTTGATGCCCTGGAAAGCCCGTTCCTAGGACCGCACCCCCTGCCTGTGCCGGATTGCACGGGCGGCGCAATCCTTTCTGTGCCAGATCTCACGCGTCCGATTCTCCCGCGATTCTCCCGATTCCGCCATCCTGTGCCAAAGCTCACGCCCACATCGCGCTGCATGTCCCGTTACTGTGCCGGAACGCACGGGCGGGAATCGGGGATTTTGGTCCTCTCTGTGCCATCTCGCACGGGTCCAATGATTCGCGCTTGATCCTGTGCCCCGGCAATGTTGCTGTGTCACAGTGACATGGGTCACTGGTTCTTTGGCACTGAAACGGGTGCCCGGTGGGGGGACGTATGGCGGTGCAGGCAAATGCGGTGAAGGCGGAAATGGCCCGCCCGCGCGTGACGGGCAATGTGCTGGACCTGTCCACCGACCCTACCCTGCCCAAGCCGCGTACCCAGATTGAGGTGATGGAGACGGGCAATGGCCTGACCCTGGCAGACCGCAAGCTTTTCAATGTCTTGCTGGCCTATAGCTGGGACAAGCTGTCCGATCCTGATGCCCCCCTGCCCCCGTTTCGCGCCTCCACCGCCGACCTGCGCCGCGCCATCGGTGATGATACCGAAAGCAACAATGTCCGTCTGCGTCAATCCTTTGACCGGTTGATGCAGACCCTGGTGCGCTTCCCCTATTGGAGTGAGGCTGACCAGCAGCTGAAGGAGGGTGGTTCCCCCCTGTTGGCCTTCCGTGCCTTGCCGCGCGGGTCGGGCTATGCCGAATGGGAATTTCCGCCGAAGCTGCGCCCCCTGCTGGCGAAGCCTGGGGCCTGGGCGCGCATCCATCTGGCCATCTGCGCGCAGTTCTCCTCCAAATACTCGCTGGCCCTCTATGAGCTGTTGAGCCTACGGGCAAATCTGCGCGAACCGCGATGGGAAGTGACGCTGGACGATCTGCGCGAAAGCCTGGGCTGTGCCGACAAGATGCCGAATTACGCGCATTTTCAGCGGCGCGTGCTGGACCCGGCGGTCAGCGAGATCAATGAGCTGTCGGGGCTGGTCATCGACTATCAGGAACTGCGCTCCAACGGTCGGGGCCGCAAGGTTGAAAAGTTGCTGTTCGACGTAAAGAAAAAATCGAACAGCGAGCTGGTGGCCACCGCCCGTATCACTGAATTTGCCAAGGCCCCCGTGGGCCGCGCCACGCCCGCCAACAGCGCGCGGGATCAGGACACGCCCGATCTGGAGGATGGCCGCACCGACCGCGAGCGTGGCCCCGCCGGCACCCTGGGCCTGATCCAGCGTGTGTCGCTGGCCGTGATTGAGGAGCTGGTGGCGCAGTACCCGGACGTCGATATGCAGACCGCCATTTTCAGCTGGGCCGAATGGGCCATGCGGCAGAAGGAACCCTGCCGCAACCCGTCGGCCGCCTTCCGCGCCTGGCTGGAAAAACTGCACCCCGCCGTCTCCGCCCCGGTTCGTCTGACGCCGGAGGGGTCGGAGCCCCCTGCCCTCACGCCAGCCGCTCAACGCGCTCTGCAATGGCTGACCGGCGAACCCTATGCCGTGCGCGCCAAATGGTTCCGCAAGGCCCAGACCCTGGGTGCCCCCGACATGCGCGCCGCCACAGCGCCGGAGAATATTGGCCGCTGGGTGGGGTTGGTCGCGGATGAGGTGGTGAAGGGCTTGCGGGTCTGAGTAGCTACAAAGGCCTCCCTTTCGTCATCCCGGCGAAAGCCGGGACCCAGAGGCCAAGTGTCCGAACTATAGGCAGCGTCAATCAACGCAGCGGTAACTTTGGAGCCTGATGCCCCTGGGTCCCGGCTTTCGCCGGGATGACGAGGGGGGCAGCAATCTCACCCCGCCAGCAGCGTCTCCAACTGCTGCGCATAGCCCGCCAGCCGCGCCTTCAGCGCCTCCAGCTTGGCCCGCTCATCGGCGCGCAGCTTGGCGACACCCTTGTCCGCTACCGCCTCGATCCCCGCCGACAAGCTCTCCTCCAGCTTGGGCAAACCGGCGATGAACTTCTTTGCTGTAACATTTCTCACGGGTGCTTTGGCCGTCGCCGGATCACCGGCCCGTTGCAGCTTGGCGCGGTATTCCCGTGCCTCCCGCGCCGTCAGTTCGCCCTTCTTGACCTTGAGCCATAGGCTCAATTGGTCAACCTCCTCCATGCGCGCCAGTTCCAGCAGCACGGCCTTGGGCACGTCATTGTGTGATGTCACACAGTCGGTGCGGATGGTCGCATGCAGGCGCAGCAGGGTCAGGGTGGTGTTCACCTCCGTCCGCGACCGGCCCAGCAGGTCGCCCACCGCTTCCTGATTATATTCATGCGTCTCGATCAGGCGGCGGATGCCCTCCGCCTCTTCCACGGGCGACAAATCCACGCGCTGCAAATTCTCGATCAGGGCGATCTGATCGGTATTGGCGTCGGTGGGCAGGATATGGGCCATGATCTTGGTCAGGCCCGCCATCCCCGCTGCACGCCAGCGCCGCTCCCCCGCCACCAGCATGAAGCGTTTCGGCTCCGTCGGGTGGGCCTGTACCAGGATGGGGGATAATTGTCCCACCTCGCGCAGGGAGAAGCTGAGTGCTTGCAGCTCCTCCTCATCGAAATGCCGGCGCGGTTGATTGGGATTTGGCTCAATGTCGGTCAGGCGCAGCAGCACCGTATCGCGCAAGCCCTCCGCCGTCCCAAAGATCAAATCCGCACCGGGGCGCTCCAGGCTCTCCCCGATGGACTTCGCCACCACGGCCGGTTGCTGACCGGCCGGCTTGCGCCAGTTCTTAACCATTGACGATCTCCTGCGCCAGGGTGCGGTAAACCCCGATCGGGTGGCTCTTGGGCAGCATCTTCAGCGGGACGGCTCCGGCATAGGTGGCCTGGTCGATCTCGGTCGATCGCGGCACCGGCTGGAAGATGCGGGCCTTGTCGCCAAGGCTTTCCTGCAGGTCCGACAGCACCTGCTGCTCCACCGCGAAATTGCGGTTGAACATGGTCGGCAGCACGCCCAGCACCTTCAGGCTGGGATTCTGCCGCCGCTGGATCTTCGACACTGTGTCAAAAATCAAGGGGATGCCGCGTACGTCATACCGGCTGGCCTTGGTCGGGATCAGCAGATAATCGGCGGCAATCAGGGCGGTGACGGTGATCAGGGCCAGTTCGGGCGGGCAGTCGATGACGATATAATCATAATCGCGCAGTACCTCCGACAGCTTCTCGCGCAGCACATAGCGCCCGTCATCGGGATCCAGCAGGATCTTGATCTGCGCCTCGGCCAGCGCGATGGTACAGGGCAGCATGTCATAGCCGTCGCATTTCACGATGGCCTCATGAATGCCCGTCTGCCCGAACAGCACATCCTCAAGCCCGCCCTTGCGGTCCTGCACCTCCAGCGGGTCAAGGCCCGATCCCTCGGTGGCCGTGGCCTGTTGGTCGGCATCGACGATCAGCACCTTCTTGCCCAACTCACCCAGCGCATAGCCCAGGTTCAGGGTCGTGGTGGTCTTGCCCACCCCACCTTTCTGGTTGGCGACGGCGATGATGCAGGCCGTACGCTGGCTGGCGGCGGCCAGGAACTCTGCGACCCGCACCGGCAGCCGTTCGGCACCGGATTCCCAGCGGCTGATCGTGGCATTGTCATACTTTCGGCCCAGCTTTGCATTCACCCAGGCGGCAAAGGCGGCCTGGCTTTCACCACGGCTTTCACGAAATTGGCGCAGTTCATCGGGGGTCATGGCACCGGTCCGGGGAGGGGTATTTGAGTCTTTGAGAATTGTCTCAAATCCGCTCCCGCGTCAATCACCGAACATAGCTACGACAGGAATTCCGTCATTATGCCGGCCTGCTTGACCCCCCTGTGTGACGTCACACAACGCCCTTACTGTGCCAAATCGCACGGGCACACCATCCTGATCCGGGCCGTTGTGTGACGTCACACAGGTTCGGCTGTCCCACCCCCATTGCCCGCTCCGTTCCTGTCGTTTGGCCCCGAAACTTCAACCGTTTCGGCTGCCCCCACCTGCCATGCTGAAACGAACGAACAGCACCCTTGGGGGAGAGCATCATGGACATGCGGACCAGCATCAATTCTGACACCATCGCCGTTGAAAAGCGCTGGTGTGCGCAGAATTACAAGCCGCTGCCGGTGGTGATCGCCCGGGCGGAGGGCGTGTGGATGTGGGATGCCGACGGCAAGCGCTATCTGGACATGATGGCCGCCTACTCCGCCGTCAATACCGGCCACAGCCATCCCCGCATCCTGTCGGCCCTGACCGAGCAGGCGGGCAAGGTCGCCGTCATTTCCCGCGCCTTCTATTCTGACAAGCTGGGTTCGTTCCTGGAGCGGCTGTGCCGCCTGACGGGCCTCGACGGCGCTTGCCCCATGAATACGGGGGCAGAGGCGGTGGAGACGGCGATCAAGGCCGCCCGCCGCTGGGCCTACCGCGTCAAGGGTGTGGCCGCTGATCAGGCCGAGATTCTGGTGGCCGATGGCAATTTTCATGGCCGCACGACGACCATCGTCGGCTTCTCCTCTGAACCCGCCTATCGCGACGGCTTTGGCCCCTTCGCCCCCGGCTTCCGCATCGTTCCGTTTGGCGATGCCGACGCGATGGAGGCAGCCATCACCCCCAACACTGCCGCCATCCTGGTGGAGCCGATCCAGGGTGAAGCCGGGATCATTGTGCCGCCCGATGGTTATCTGCGTCGTCTGCGCGAAATCTGCGACCGTCATAATGTCCTGCTGATCCTGGATGAGATTCAGTCCGGCCTGGGCCGCACCGGTCATTGGTTCGCGCATCAGCATGAAGGCATCCGCCCCGACGGCCTGTGCCTGGGCAAGGCGTTGGGTGGCGGCGTCATGCCCGTTTCCGCCTTTGTGGCCCGCCGTGATGTCATCGACATGTTCGGCCCCGGCAGCCACGGCTCCACCTTTGGCGGCAGCCCGCTGGCCGCCGCGGTCGGTCTGGCAGCACTGGACACCATCGCCGATGAAGGTCTGGTGGAGCGCTCGGCGGAACTGGGTGCCCACATGATCGCCCGCCTGCGCGGCATCGACAGCAAGGCCATCACCGCCGTGCGCGGTCGTGGCCTGTGGGTGGGGGTGGAGATCGACCCCGCCATCGCCACCGCCCGTCATGTCTGCGAGCTGCTGATGGAACAGGGGGTACTGTCCAAGGAAACGCACGACACCACCATCCGTTTCGCCCCGCCGCTGGTCATTTCCCGTCCCGAACTGGACTGGGCCATCGACCGCTTCGCCGCCGTGCTGTCGCGCCTGACGGCCTGAATCTTTCCCATAAGAACAACAAACAAGCGGAGTGACTAATGAGCGGCTGGTACGGTTTCATCGGGGTGCCTACGGACGTTGGCAATGTCGCCTGTGGTGCGGCAGAGGGGCCGGCGGCCCTGCGCGCCATCGGCCTGCCGCGCCGCATGGGCATGGTGGACCGGGGCGATGTCCAGGGTCCCGCCTATGATGGCACCCGCGATGAAACGGGCAGCCGCTCGGTGCGCGAAACCGCCGCCTGGTGCACGGCGGTGCGCAATGCTGTCGCCGGCGTCTTTGCCGATGGCGGCCTGCCCGTCATGATGGGCGGCGACCATGCCATGGCGCTGGGTTCCGTGGCCGCCGCCGCCGAGCATGCGCGCCGTCAGGGCAAGAATTTCTTCGTCCTGTGGTTCGATGCGCATCCCGATTTCAACACGCCGGAAACCTCGCCGTCCGGCAATACCCACGGCTATCCGGCGGCGCTCGCCTGTGGCATTGGTCACCCCGCCCTGCTGCGCGTCGGTGCCTTCACGCCGCTGCTGCGCCCCGACCGTCTGGTGCAGTTCGGCATCCGCGACATTGATGAGGGGGAGCGGGCGAACCTGCGCCGGTCGGGGATCGAGTTTCACGAGATGCCGGCGGTGCGCGAACGCGGCCTCGCCGCCTTGGTTGCCCACACGATCAGCCGGATACAGGCGGCGGGCGGCGGCCATGTCCATGTCAGCTTCGATATCGACGCGCTGGACCCGTCGGTCGCCCCCGGCGTCGGCACGCCCGTACCTGATGGGCTGACCCTGGAAGAGGCCGTGGAGTCCCTGCGCCTGCTGGGACAGTCCGGCTTGGTTCAGTCGCTGGATATTGTCGAGTATGCCGCAACCCAGGATCAGGGCAACCGCACGGCCCATGTCGTGGAACATCTGCTGGCCGGCCTGATGGCGGGCCGACAGGGGCAGACCGCCCTGGTGGCGTGATTGACGTTCCCTCAGACGCCGGGCGCCGCCATCCGGCGGCTTGGCTCGACAAGGCACGGGCCGCGTGGCGGCGGTCGCCGCCATACCACCGGTCAGGAATCTTGACCGGTGGTATGTGCCCTTTCAATGGGCTACCCTTGCCACCCCGCCACCAACCGGACCCGCCATGCGCCGCCGCCTTGATCAGATCGACTTGCGCATCCTGACAGAGCTGCAGGCCGATGGCCGCATCACCAATCAGGCCCTGTCCGAACGGGTGGGCCTGTCGGCGCGGCCCTGTCTGGAACGGGTGCGGCGGCTGGAACGTGAAGGGCTGATCACCGGCTATCGCGCCGTGCTGGATGTCCGCCGGCTGCAAAGCTGCATCACGGTCCTGGCCCAGATCGCGCTGGAGCATCATGGCCGCCACGGGCGGCAATTGTTCGAACGCCGGCTGGCCAACACGCCCGAAGTGGTGGAATGTTTCGAGGTCAGTGGCGAGTTCGATTACATCGCCAAGCTGATCTGCCCCGATATCGACGCCTATCAGGAACTGACCCAGGGCTGGATCGACGATACCGAGCTGGGCGTCAGCCGCGTCACCTCCAACATCGTCCTGCGCCCCGTGCGGGACCAGGCCCCGACGCCCCTGTTCGGTGCCGATCAGGACGGCTGAAGTATTACCATTGATAATCAAAATCAATAGCGGCCTCTCTGCCGATATATCCTAATGAACAGCATGAAATTCTCATGCCACCTCGTATCTTCGGCACCGGTGATGCCCATCCGTGGCAATCTTATCCGGTATCCAGAAGAAAAAAGGTCGGCAGGATGGTTACGCGGTTTGCGGCTTTGGCGTTAGTGGCGGCTCTGTCTTCCGCCCCGGCCTGGGCGGATGTCGAAGGCTCGGTCAGCCTCACCAGCGACTACATCGACAAGGGCCTATCCCAATCCGATGGCAATGCCGCGTTTCAGGGCGGCCTGACCTGGACGCACGAAACGGGCCTGTTCCTGGCCATGGACGGCTCCACCGTCGATTTTAACGACAGCACCGACGCCGAATTGAACCTGATTGGCGGCTATCAATGGCAATGGGAGCAGTGGGCCGTCGTGGCCGGCATCAGCCGCACCCATTATGCCGGCGCGCCCAAGGGCGCTGGTATGGACCTCTGGGAATTCGCACTGGCCGGCTCTCTCGACCTCGAAACCCATCAATGGGAAGCCGAAATGGTCTACAGCCCCGATGATGGCGGGGCCGGCGACGCGCTCTACCACCGCATCGCTGTCACCATCCCCTTTGCCGAGCGCTTCGCTGTCTCCCCCCATCTCGGCCACCAATGGTATGACCGCAAGGATTTGGGCGGCCCCAACTTCTGGGAATGGGGCGCTGAACTCTCCTACGCCCTGGCCCCCGCCACCATCGGCATCGCCTATACCGACACCAGCCTGAAGAATGAACCCGGCTGCAAGTGCGGCGGCCGCGTGGCGGCGTTTGTGACGGTGAGTTTCCCGTAAGGGGAGGGTAGGGGCTGATCCCCCACGCCCTGCACCGTACCCTCGTCATCCCCCTCTTTCTTCGTCATCCCGGCGAAAGCCGGGACCCAGGGGCCACAGGCACACCCTCACCGCCACCCCCATTGCCGCACCCCACCCGGTTGTGAAAAGATAACCATCTTCCACACCGGGACCCTGCCCATGTCAAATATGCCCACCGACCTGCCCGAGAATGACCGCGCCCTGGTTGAGGCGGCGGTGGCGGGGCGTGGCTGGTCGCTTCTGCTGCTGCCTCTGCTGCTGCTGGCGCTGTTTGCAGCACCTGCGGTACGTGCCTGTTCTACCTATTACGAACCAGGGCAAACGCCGAGGACGCCTTATGCAGAGGTGGCTGCGGCACCTATTGTCGTGGAGGCACGGGTGATCCGGCCATTGGCGGATGACTATGTTGAGTTCGCCGTGAAGCGTGTGCTGCGCGGAACGGCGGAACGACGCATCCGGGTTTCTGGACGCTATTTTTCCGATCTGCGGACCTACGGCGGCTGGTTGGGCGAATGTTTTCACGACGTCTATCAGGCGGGTGCCACCTACCTGCTGCTGGTGTCACCCGATGACAAGGGGGGCTACAGCCCCAATGCCTCGCCTTTGCAGTTTGCACCGGGTCACGCGTCCCTCCGCCGGGCCTGGGTAGAGTGGCGGCAGAAATTGTGCGGATCGAGGATGAACTGCCGCCGGATCAGCGAATGGCTGCCATCCGTGCCGCTCTGGCACGGGTTCAGCACCCCAAGGCCAGCGAGACGGAGAAGTTCAAGGCAGCACGTCTGTCGGAACAGTTGGATACGATACAGGCGACACAGCCGACAAGCCATCTGATCTGGCTGCATGGGGAGTTGGAGGCGGGCCGCATCCCCGCCGACCTGCGTTGGAATCCGTGGGTGGAGGATTGGACAGTCACCAGCAGCGATGGCACGGTGACGGGTCCCCATGTCTATACCGCGCCGGAATTCCGTGTTGCCGTACTTTGGGCGCTGTCGCGGCCTGGGCATCCGGATGCCGCTGAGTTCTTCGCGGGTCTGGCGGCACGAAATGATGACCCCGCTGGCCTATTCTTCGCCATCATCCACATGGCGTGGGATGACCGACGGGCCGACGCTGCGCGGCTTTTGTCCACACGGATCATGACCGTTTCAATCGCAGAGGTGCATAAATACATACGCATGGTTGAAAAATCTATGTCCGGTTACACTGATCGTGATGGGAAGCCGGCATGGCACCGCGACCCCGATTTGCGTGCCATCTGGCCCGATCTGGCTTGGCGTATCATGGATTATTTGGGACAGGATTCCAGAGGCCGGATTTTCGAGGATATCGCTCCCTACCTGATGGTTCCCGATCCGATAGCCGAACCGGATAAAGCCCTTTGGCTGACCTATGTGACCACAGACCATCCGCTGCTTGCGTGGGCCGAGAAACAACTTCGCGACCCTGCTAACCGCGTGGAATGGGATCGGCAATATGAGGGGTGGGAACAGGACGAACCGCAGCTAGCCTTGCAGCTGTTGGTGGGCGAACGCAGTGGCGAAGCTGTGTTGACGGAGCTGTTCTGCCGCGATGGCAAATCCCGTATGGGGGTGATCCAAGCCTTCCGCAAACAATTGACACATATGGGAGACCGCCTTTTTGCCCGCATGCTGGTCACTCCCGGCCTGTCAGAGGAGCAGCGCGACGGCTTGTTGTTGGCAGCTGCAGCTGCTGCAAGCCGCTTTCCCTACAGCGAGCGTGACTTTCTTCCCATCCTGAAGGGTGGCAAACCAATAGCGGAACCACTTTCCTGTCCGATGCGGAAAGACGACTAAGAAAACAGCTATGGCCATGTTGCTCCACCGAACCTGCCGAGAAGGAACACCGTGTTGATCCGCACTTTGCGAACACGTGCTCTGTGCAGTCTGCTGTTATCAATGCTCCTCCTCCTGGCCGCACCCCCGGCCTGGGCGTTGTCCCTTCCGTCCCCTCCGCCCGGTGGCTGCGGTGGATATGCGGACATGGCGCGTAGTGCAGCATTCGATATGGTGGCCCGAGCCGACGCCATCATTGTGGCGGAGGCGACGTCTCTGGCCCCACGGCGGGGGCCGGAGCCTTACCAATACCCGCCCTTCGCGACCTTTCGCCGGCTTTCGGCGCTGAAAGGGGTGGGGCCGGAACAGGCTGATCTTGCGCTGGGCTTTTTCAGCGGCGGGCCACTGGGGGCTGATCAGGTCAATCCCTGCTTACTCTTCATGCCACAGCGGGGGCAGCGCTACGTTTTGTTCCTTGCGCGACAGGCGGACGGTTCCTGGACAATCCTGCCGGCGGCAGGTGGGGACGTGGCAGCCCCTTATGGTGGTGCCAAGTCACGCTGGGTCCACCTGATCCGCGATTATGTGGCGATGCAGAAGGCGGGGCCAGAGACCGCGTTACGCGCGTTGGAAGCCGACTTGCGGTCCCGGCTCCGTCCTGATGCGGACCCGGATGCGCAATGGCGCGCCCATCATGCGCTGGATTATCTGACGGGTGCCTGGCCTTCCATGCCGACCGCGCATCTTACCGCCATGGTCACACGGTCCGAACGAGGAGAACCGCCGGCCTGGGGCGGTCGTATTGACAATGGGATGGGGCGTTACCTGACCTGGTCGGGGGCTGACCAACGTCCCTGGCTGGAACTGCTTGCTGGTGTAATCGATGGGGCCGGGCAGTCGCTGGAAGGCAAGGATAGCCGCCGCGCCGACTATGCCCTGTTGGCACTGGTCACCGGGCACCATCCTGATGCTGTAGCTTTTTTCCAGGCACGGCTGAACCATCACCGTGACCTGCGAAGCCTGATCTGGGCCATACGCCATCTCGCCTTGCTGGGTCGCCGGGCGGAGGCACTGGACCTGCTGGAACGGGATTTCGAACTCCTGATCTTCACGGACAATCCATGGCATTATAGTGACGACCTGGAGGGCTTCATTCGGGCCATGCAGGGCCGTGTCGGCCCCGATGAGCAGAGTGAGGCCTGGCTACAGGACCCCGCCGTCGCCACCCGCTGGCCGAAACTGGCCTTGGTCCTGGGAAGGGAGGTCAGAGGTTTCGGTGATCGGCTTTTGGAAGATATATTCGGTCGCCACAGCCGGTATGTCCCCAATGATCAGGAAATGGCAGCCGCCCTGGCGACCACCAGCAACCGGGGTGTGCGTGATTGGGCGCACGCACAGGCAGCTGCCTTGATTCCGCAATTACCGGAACCGATTCCGATGGGCTGGCCACCACCAATGACGGGCGCACAGCGATTGGCGCCCATCCTGTTGGCGATGAACGAATGGCCCCGCATGCGGCCTGTGGTAGAGCAGATTTGGTGCGGCGATCCTGGCGCGCGGAAGATGTTTATCTTCTATGCCGGCAGGAACGCCCGGGACCCATTCATTCTGGCCGACCTGTTGGCAAGCACAGACCCCGCTGACACCATCCAGCGCGCCCAGATGCAGCAGGCTCTGATCCGCTTCTACGCCCGCGAAGATGGCAGTACGCCAACGTCTCCGTTCGGTCCGGTTGATCCCTCCCTACCTGATCTCACCGATGCAAGGCTGATCCGGGATGCCATGGCGGGTGGTCAGGGACCAGGGCGCCCCTTTTTTTGTGCTGTACCGAGCGTAGCGAAGCCATAACGTTCTACGGCCCGCCCACCCGCCGCAACCGTATCTCCGCATCATCCAGGCCCGACAGCACCAGCAGCCCTGCCTCGTCCAGCGTGTGGCGCTGGATGGAGCGGAGTGCTGTCAGGAAGGCCTGTTCGCGCACCATCACGTCGCGCGGGCAGGCCATCATGGTGCTGGCGGCGGAACGGCTGGCGATGGTGATGCCGTTGGCGTCGGCGCGGAACCGGGCCACGAAGCGGTTGCATCCCGCCTGTCCCGTCACCTCACCCGCTGCCGTGAAGCGCATGCTGGGCGCATTGTCGGTCGGCAATTCCTTGCCGTTGAGCGATACCGCCTGCCATTCGCCCTGGGCCAGGAACGCCGCCGCCGACCCGCCGCAGCCCTGCAGGGTCTGGCCTTCCACCTCTACCTGCACCCGGTCGGGCAGGGGGGTGCCGGTGCGGTTATCCAGGCAGGTGCCGGGATTGATGGTCACCCTCAAGTCGCCGTCGCCCAGCCGGCCTTCATAACGATAGCCATCGGCCAGCAATTGCCGCTCGGGCAAGGAAATCCGCGCGATCTGCGACGTTCCTGTGCCAAATCTCACGAGGTCCAGGCGGTCTGCGCCGATGCGCAGGGTCCAGCTGGGGCTGTATCCGCGCGCCTCATACTGGCCCGGTGCGCTGGTGTCGGTGAAATCGGCCTGGGCACAGGCGATCTCCGTCTCAGGCCCCAGCGACAGGCGGGCATTGCGCCCCTTGCTCCAGAATTCGATCTCCCGCCCGTCCGGTATCTCTCCGGTATAGCGCGCACCCGAGGCCGACAGCGCCCGGTCCAGACGGTGGGTCTGACCGTCGACGGTCAGGTCCAGGCCGCCTTCATCATACAGTGCCACCACCTCCCGTTCCCCGCACTGGAACGGCACGCCCGGCGGGCGTGGGGCCGCGTCTGCGCCCGATGCGGGGGCGGGTGGTGCCGGAGGAACGGGCGGCGGTGCGGCGGCGCGGCTCAGCCACAGGGTGCCCAGATCATGCAGGCCCGTGCCGGGATCGATGACATGCGCGCTCTGGATGGACCAGAGGGGGCGACCGGCGGCATCCTGGATGATGGCGCGCACGGCATAACGTTCGCCGGCCTTCAGCTTGGCCGCCACCGCCGTCAGGCGGAAGCGCAGGGGCACCTGCTGTCCCGCCAGGTCAATGCTCTGCCGGGCCAGGACGGGGGCGGCGGGATCGGCGGCCATGCCCGGCTCGGCCAGGGTGACCAGCAAGGTGGCACCGGGCGGCAGGGCGATCCGCTCGCGATAGGACAGCTCACCGATGATGGTGACCAGGGGGCGGGCGGTCGATGAACTGGACGGGACGGGCGCTGCCAGGGCAGGGGGCAGGGCGGCGGGCAGGATCAGGCACGCCCCCGCCACCATGGTCACCATGCCTTTACGCATCTGCCGCCGCATACGCCGTCCTGTTCTTGTCTGATCCGGGCGCCGATGATGCCGCCATGGCCGCGCGCATGCCAGTTTGAAATGCGGGCGGCCCCCTGAATTCCGCCCCGGCTGCCCCCATTGCGGGCCGATTTTTCTTCCTCAAGCGCCGGCGCGGCATCCGCCGCTTGGCTTCCCGCCGCACGTGCGGCGCGGCAGCGGTCGCCGCCGGCGCTGTTTCCGGTCAGCCGAAAACAGCTCGTACAGTGCGCCCCATCACCCCCCAACGACAATGGCGCAGGTGAATACGTATGCGTCGCAACGCAGCAAACTTATGCATACGTATTTTCGCGCTCACCGTTTTCGGGGTTTATAACTAAATTCGAAATGCGACATGGCCGGAACAATTGGGACCTTACGGGCCCCTTTGTCGGTGCCGACGGGAGGAAAAGGTGCCTGCATAAGAAAAAGGCACCCGAATTCTTTGCCAGCCGAATAATCAAGGGCGGCCCTGCGGCATTCAATAAAGATCAAGGCCTGTTGCGGGTGAAGTTAGTCGTCGCGTCCGCTTGTCAGGGTTGTTGCGTGTTCGGACAGGGTCCCGGCATTCCCGCCGCGTAAAGTGGCGGGTCATGGGAGCCGTGTGTCCAGGTCCGGACGAAAGTCGCTCGCGGTCAGGAACTGCGCCCCGAACGGGGTCAACAAAGAACAATGGCGTCGGTGACGCTTAGTCGATGGGGAGTGAGAGGAATGTCCAAGGTTCATCCAATGCGTTTCGCGTTGCTGGCGACGGTTGCCGGCACTGCCATGCTGACGGCCGGCGCCGCGTTCGCCGCCGATGACAGCATCGTGACCCAGCGCAGCGAGACCCAGGTGGCGCAGGCCGCCCCGGCCGCCGCCGCTCCCGCTGCCGGCGACGGCTTGCTGGAAGAGATCATCGTCTCCGGCTTCCGCCAGTCGCTTCAGGCGTCGATTGAGCAGAAGCGCAACGCCACGCAGATCGTGGAAGTGATCACCGCCGAGGATATCGGCAAGCTGCCCGATAACTCCATTGCGGAATCGATCGCCCGTCTGCCCGGTCTGGCGGCCCAGCGTATCGATGGCCGTGCGCAGTCGATCAGCCTGCGCGGTCTGGGCCCCGACTTCACCACCACGCTGCTGAATGGCCGCGAACAGGTGACGACCGGCAATAACCGCTCGGTGGAATTCGACCAGTATCCGGCCGAAATCTCCTCGGGCGTCGCCGTCTACAAGACCTCGCAGTCCAACGTCATCGGCCAGGGTCTGGCCGGTACGGTCGATCTGAAGACGATCCGCCCGCTTGATTACAAGGATCGGGTGCTGTCCGTCTCGGCCCGTACCGAGTATGTGACCAATGGCAAGCTGAACAGCGACAGCGACGAGTACGGCTATCGCTTCTCCGGTACCTATATCGACCGCTTCGCCAATGACACGATGGGTATCTCGCTCGGCGTGTCGCACCTGATGCAGCCGACGCAGATCAAGTCGGCCCGTTTCTGGGGCGATGGCAATTATCCGGGCAGCGGCACCCAGGCGGAGCCCTGGATCATCGGCGGTGGCGAGTTCCGTGCCAATTCCCAGACGCTGAAGCGTACGGGCGTCGTCGCCACCTGGCAGTGGGAAGCGTCTGACAATTTCACCAGCACCGCCGACTTCTACTATTCGAAGTTCGATGATGTGCAGTATCAGCGCGGTGTAGAACTGCCGCTGTTCTGGTCCGCCGCCACGCTGGCCACCGCCGGTCGCACCCAGGAAGACGGCCTGATCACCGCCGGTTCCTTCTCGGGCGTCAAGGGCGTGGGCCGTTCTGACATCCGCACCACCAAGGCCGACCTGTACTCCGCCGGCTGGAACGGCGTCTATACCAAGGACGCCTGGACGGTCACCGGTGATGTCGGCTACAGCTCTGCTGATCGTAAATCCTCACGCTTTGAAGCCTATTTCGGCACGGGTCGTGGTGCCGCCGGGGCCGGTGCGACCGACACGGTCGGCTTCACCTCCGCCCCGAATGATTTCGGCTGGCAGCTGACCAAGCGTCTGAACTATGCCGATCCGAACCTGATGCTGTTGACCGATCCGGGTGGGTGGTCCGGCGGTTCCATCGGTACCCTGGATCAGAACGGCTATCTGAACACGCCCACCATCGATGACGAGCTGTGGTCGGCCCGTCTGGATGTGAAGCGCGAGATCGAAAGCAACGCCTTCTCCGCCATCACCGCCGGCGTCAATTACACCGACCGTCAAAAGAACTACACGCAGCCGGAATGGTACGTGGTCACCACGGTCAACGTGCAGAACCCGACGGCGCAGCGTTCCATTGCGGTTCCGGCCTCTTCTGTGCTAAAGCCGACGGACCTGTCCTGGATTGGTCTGGGTGATACGCTGGCCTTCGACCCGCGTGACCTGCTGGCCAACGGCACCTACTCTCTGGTCAAGTGCCCGCGCAACAACTGCGTGAACGATCTGGCCTATCAGATCAACGAGAAGGTCTGGACCGGCTTTGCCAAGGTCGATCTGGATGCCATGCTGGGTCAGGTCAAGCTGACCGGTAATGTCGGCGCGCAGTATGTCCACACCGACCAGTCCTCGACCGGTCCGGCCATCGCCAGCAACGGCACCTTCCGTATCCGCACCGAGGGCGCGAAGTATTATAACTTCCTGCCCAGCGCCAACCTGATCTTCACGATGCCGAACGAGGATCACAAGATCCGCCTGGCGGCTTCGCGTCAGATGGCCCGCGCCCGTCCGGATCAGCTGTCGGCCCTGTCGACCTTCAGCTTCAACCCGGCCTTCGCTAACAACACTTCCATCGACTTCTCGCCGTGGAGCGCTGGCGGTGACGGCAACGGTAATCCCAAGCTGAAGCCCTGGGTGGCGGACGCTGTTGATGCGACGTACGAGTTCTACTTCGCCGATGCCGGTTACTTCGCCCTGAACACCTATTACAAGTGGCTGAAGACCTACATCTACAACGAACGCCAGATCATGGACTTCACCGGCTTTGACAGTGGCACTGTCACGCCGCGTCTGTTCCAGGGCTACTCCAACCTGCCGGCCAACGGCAATGGCGGCGACATTTACGGCTTCGAGCTGGCATTGTCCCTGCCGTTCGAGATCATCAGCGAGCGTCTGGATGGCTTCGGTCTGACCAGCAGCTTCGGCTACACCAAGACCTCGATCCAGCCGAACCCGAACGATCCGGTTCAGCCGATCCCAGGCTTCTCCAAGTATACCTCGCAGGCGACCTTCTACTACGACAAGGACGGTTTCCAGGCCCGTATCTCGGCCAACCACCGCTCCAAGTTCCTGGCGGAAGTCACCGGCTTCGGTCAGTCCCGCGCCCTGCGCATGGGCAAGGGCGAGACCATTTACGACGCCCAGGTGTCGTATGAGTTCCAGGAAGGCTCCAGCCTTGAGGGTCTGACCCTCATGGTCCAGGGCTACAACCTGTCCAACGAGCCCTTCATCGCCTATGGCCGTGGCGACACGCGTCTGGTGGAGCGCTTCGAGGATTACGGTTCGCGCTACCTGCTGGGTGCTTCCTACAAGTTCTGATCCTGTCTCCCTCTGCCCCCGCCGGTTCCTGCCGGCGGGGGTTTTTTCTATCGGGAACGGTATCGACTCTTTCCATAAGCAAACCTTGATAATCGCGCGGCCAGAACGAGTTTCCTTCCAAATCTGGAGGAATCCCCATGCACTGTCCTGAATGCGAGAAGATCAAGGCGCTGGTCCATGCCGACAACCGGTTGCTGCTGGCCCCGCCTACATCCCATACCCGTTCCAAGCTGCTGGACATCGCGACCCGCCGCCGCCTACGGCTGGTGGATACTGAGGACCCGGCTTGCCTGGATATCCGCCTCACACGCGGCGATATGGATGCCTTCCTGACGGACGTCAATGGCAGCCTGTCACAGGAGGAGACGGATCATTGCCGTGCCCTGCTGCTGGACGGGGACAAGGCGCCGGCCTTGTCCGACTATATGTCCACGCGCACGCTGCGCTGGCTCATCGCGGCGGTGAAGGGGCAATGGCTGGTGGGCATGCTGGAACAGGACCGGTTATTCTCCATGCTGCAGCCCATCTGCCGTCCCGATGGCACGGCCTTTGGGTATGAGGCGCTGCTGCGCGGGCGGGAGGGGAATGGCGACATCGTTTCGGCGGGGTCGCTGCTGTCGGTGGCGATGGAGACGCAGTTGCTGTTCACGCTGGACCTTGCTGCCCGGCGTGAAGCGATCAAGGCCTTTGCGACAAAGCGTGCACCAGGGGCCAAACTGTTCGTGAATTTCAACCCGTCCAGTATCTATGATCCGGCCTATTGCCTGCGCACCACCCACACTTTCGTGCGCGACATGGGCCTGACGCCGTCGGACATCGTGTTCGAGGTGACGGAAACGACCGAGGTGAAGGATCAGGCCCATTTGCGCGGCATCCTGGCTTTCTACCGGCAATCGGGGTTCCGCGTGGCGCTGGATGACATCGGGGCCGGCTTTTCAGGCCTGAACATGCTGCAGGAGTTGCGGCCGGATTATGTGAAGATCGACATGGCCCTGATCCGGGGCATCGACCAGGACCATTACAAGCAGAGCATCGTGCGCCATCTGATCGGCATCGCCGCCGATACCGGGGCGCGCATCGTGGCGGAAGGGATCGAGACGGAGGCGGAACGCGCCTGGGTCGCGGCGGCGGGGGTGGATTTCCTGCAGGGCTACCTGCTGGGCCGTCCCGCACCGGTGTAAAGCGCGTTTGGTTTGGCCCGCCCGTCCTTTCCCCTTACCCTGAGATTCTCATGGCATTCGGGCAGACCAACATGCACAAACCCATTCGCAGCATCGTGATCGTCGGTGGCGGTACGGCCGGCTGGATGTCGGCGGCGGCCCTGGCCCGTGTGGCGGGCAAGACCCACAAGCTGCATCTGGTGGAATCGGAAGAGATCGGCACCGTCGGGGTGGGGGAGGCGACGATCCCGCCGATCGCCACCTTCAACCGCGTGCTGGGCATCGACGAGGATGAGTTCCTGCGCGCCACCAACGGTACCATCAAGTTGGGCATTGAGTTCAAGGACTGGTACCGGCAGGGCCATCGCTATATGCACGCCTTCGGGGCGCTGGGCCGCCCCCTGGGCATGACCCATTTCCACCATGTCTGGCGCCGCGCCAACGCGCTGGGGCTGGATGGGGATTGGGAACAATATGTCTACAACACGGTTGCCGCCCGCGCCCTGCGCTATGCCCGACCAGGGCCGCAGCGGCGCACGCCGCTGGAACCGCTGACCCACGCCTTCCATTTCGATGCCGGCCTTTATGCCGCCTTCCTGCGCCGCTTCGCCACCGAACGCGGTGTGGTGCGGACCGAGGGCAAGATCCGCCGCACCATCCTGAACGCCTTCAACGGCCATGTGGAGGCGGTGGAGATGGAGGATGGCACAAAGATCGAAGGCGACCTGTTCATCGATTGCTCCGGCTTCCGGGGCCTGCTGATCGAGCAGGCGCTGGGCACCGGGTTTGAGGACTGGTCCCACTGGCTGCCCTGTGACCGCGCCTGGGCGGTGCCCTGCGCCAATGGCGGCGAATTCACCCCCTATACACGCTCCACGGCCCATCCCGCCGGCTGGCAATGGCGCATTCCATTGCAGCACCGCATCGGCAACGGCCATGTCTTTGCCAGCCGCTATATGGGCGAGGAACAGGCCCGCGACATTCTGATGGCCAATCTGGATGGCACGCCCCAGGCTGAACCCCGCCTGCTGCGCTTTACGGCAGGTCGTCGCAAGAAGATGTGGAACCGCAATGTTGTGGCCGTAGGCCTGTCCAGCGGCTTCCTGGAGCCACTGGAAAGCACCTCCATTCATCTGGTGCAATCGGCCATCACCCGCATTCTGATGGCCCTGCCCAATGACGGGATCGACGCGGTGGAGGTGGATGATTTCAACGCCAAGGCCCAGGCGGAGTATGAGCGCATACGCGACTTCATCATCCTGCACTACAAGGCGACCGAACGCGACGACAGTCCCTTCTGGCGCGATTGCCGCGCCATGGAGATCCCGGAGGAGCTGGAGCGGCGGATGCGGGTCTTCGCCTCCCATGGCCGCGTGTCCCGCGTCTTTGATGAACTGTTCCTGGATGTCAGTTGGATTCAGGTGTTCCTGGGCCAGGGCGTGATCCCGCGCAGTTGGCATCCGCTGGCTGACCAGTTGAGCGAGACGGAACTGAAGGAATTCCTGGCCGAGATCAAGGCGATGATTGCGCATGAAATGGCGGCTCTGCCGACCCATGCCGATTTCATCGCCCGCCAATGTGCCGCCCGCCCTTCCTGACCCGCCCATCCTCCCAAACCCGGTGGTTCCCATCCGCCGGGCCGGCCCGGTCGCGTTGACCGGGTTCTTGCTCCCTCAAGGGAAACTGCGGCCGGCGGGGCGCCCCGCCGGCCGGACTTTTCGGGGGGGAGTGATTGAACTGCTCCCTCTTCGTCATCCCGGCGAAAGCCGGGACCCAGTGTCGTGGCGCGGTTAGCGCCGATATGACTCTCTATCGCGGCAGACGCCGCTCAATGCTGGGCCGCGGCTTCCGCCGGGGTGACGAATTAGGGGCGCCACCCCACCTACCCCAACCACCAAACCGAAAGGATCCGCCATGTCCCGCCTGCTGACGACCGCCGCCACCCTGCTGGCCCTGGCCGCCCCTGCGCTGGCTGAAAGCCCGGCCCCCTATCGGGATCGGCCCTTCGCCGATGACGTGGTCTATTTCGTGGTCACCGACCGCATGGCCAATGGTGATGCGTCCAACGACAAGGGCGGGCTGACCGGCGGGCCGGAACAAACGGGCTATGACCCCACCGATATCGGCATGTTCCATGGCGGGGATTTTCAGGGGCTGGCGCAGAAGCTGGACTATATCCAGGGGCTGGGCGTCACGGCCATCTGGGTCACCCCGCCCGTCGTGAATAAGGTGGTGCACAAATATGATGGCGGCCTGTCGGCGGGCTATCACGGCTATTGGGGTCTGGATTTCCTGAATGTCGACCCGCATCTGGGCGGGAACGCGGCCTTCAAGGCTTTTGTCGACGCGGCGCACGCCCGCAATATCAAGGTCATCATGGATATCGTGGTGAACCATACGGGCGACGTGATCCAGTATCGTGAATGCGACGGCAGCAGCATGTCAAAGCCCTGCCCCTACCGGTCCAAGGGCGACTACCCCACCACGCGGCGCGCATCAGACGGTGCCGCCATCAACACGGGTTTCAAGGGTGATGGGGCGGCGCATCAGACGGTGCCCAACTACGCCACGCTCACCGACATCAACTACGCTTACACGCCCTATGTCCCGGCGGCGGAAGCCGGTGTGAAAAACCCCGCCTGGATGAATGATCCCCGCCATTACCATAATCGCGGCGACAGTAACTTCAGCGGGGAGGACAGTATTTTCGGCGATTTCTCCCGCCTGGACGATCTCTACACCGAACAGCCCGCCGTCGTGGACGGGTTGATTGAGATTTACAAGCACTGGATCCGCGAGTACGGCATCGACGGCTATCGCCTCGACACCGCCAAACATGTGAACCCGGAATTCTGGCACCGTTTCGTGCCGGAGATCACGGCCTTCGCCAAAGCGCAGGGCATTCCCAACTTCATCATTTTCGGTGAAGTGGCCAATGAAAAGCCGGCCGACCTCGCCGCCTATACCGGCATCCTGGGCCTGCCCTCGGTGCTGGATTTCGGCGTGGCCGTGGCCGCGCGGGACACGCTGGGCATGGGCGCCGATCTCGATCTCTGGGACGGGCTGTTCCGCGCGGACCGGCTCTACCCCAAAGGTGACGAGACCGCCCACCAACTGGCCACCTTCATCTCCAACCATGATCAGGGCCGTCTGGCCTTCAAGATCCGCAAGGCCAATCCCAAGATGAAGGCGGAAGAGCTGCAGGCCCGTGTGGTGCTGGGCCACGCGCTGATGTTCTTCTCCCGTGGTGTGCCGACCCTCTATTACGGTGATGAACAGGGTTTCGTGGGCCTGGGCGATGACAAGGCCTCGCGCCAGCCGATGTTCGCCAGCCCGTCGAAGCAGTTCAATACCGAGGAACGGTTGGGCACCATCGGCCCCCGCACCGGCGACGCCTTCCAGCCCGGCCACAGCCTCTATCGCGCGTTTGCCAGCATGGCCACCATCCGCCAGGCCCATCCCGGCCTGCGCCAGGGCCGCACTGTGATGCGCTATTTCGAACGCAAGGGTCCGGGCCTGCTGGCCTTCTCCCGCATCGATGACGCGCGCGGCGAACAATTCCTCATCGTCGCCAACACCGACACCAAACCCCGCTCCCTGACACTGGACACCGAAGGGCCGGGCACCACCTGGACCTCCCTGCACGGCACCTGCGCGGCAGGGCAGGGGACGGCCTACAGCGTCACGGTTCCTGCGCTGGATTACATCGTGTGCCGGAAGGGGTGAGGGGACATTGGATAGTCTATATTTACAAAATGTATGTACGATGTTAGAGTTCATAACTACCGAGAACAAGTAGGTATTAGGGAGGGTGACGCTAGAGGAGCGAACGCGATGCAGTTCGAGTGGGACCCTCATAAGGCGCTGATAAATCTAGAAAAACACGGTATCGACTTCGAAGACGCCATTTACATCTTTGCGGGTCCGACCCTGGAATATCCAGACACCCGCAAGGACTATGGAGAGACCCGCGTCATCGCACTTGGCACCCTGGATGGCCGCGTTCTCGTGGTCGTCTATACGGACCGGGCCGATATCAGGCGCATCATTTCGGCAAGAAAGGCTAATGACCATGAGCAGCGAACGTATCACGCGGCGCTCGCTCGGCGATCGCCGCCCGACGGTTGACTGGTCGCGCGTCGATGCGCTGACCGATGCGGATATTCAGGCGGGCATCGATGCCGATCCCGATGCCGCCCCCGTGATGGATGCGAAATGGCTGGCGAATGCCCGGTTGGTGGACCCGGATACCAAGGTGCCCGTCACCATCCGGCTTGACCGCGACATTGTCAGCTTCTTCAAGGATCATGGGAAGGGTTACCAGACCCGGATCAATCAGGTCCTGCGCGCTTTCGTTGATCACGAACGTGCCAGCCGCCGCACGGGCAATTAGCCCTCAAACCACCTCTTCCTCCGCCACCGGCCCATTGCGCATCAGGGCCGCCAGCCGGCGCAACGCCACCGTCAGCGTCTGCTGGTCGGGTGCGGCACCCAGCCCCACCCGCACATATTTCGGCGGTGGTTCCGGGGCCATGGCAAAGGCTGCACCGGGGATGACCGCCGCCCCCATCTTGCGTGCCGCTTCGGCAAAGGCGCGGTCGGTCCAATAGGGGGGCAGGGTGACCCAGGCATGGTGCCCCTGAGGGTGCGCCACCATCGACCCGATGGGCAATTCGCGCCGGGCAATCGCCTGCCGCTCCTCGGCCTCCTGCCGGATGGCGGCCAGGATCTCCTGCGCAGTCCCATCCTCAATCCACCCCGTCGCGACCGCCACTGACAAGGGTGGGGCCATCTGGGCCGTGGCGCGCAGGTGGGCGCGCACCGCCGGGATGTCGGCCCCCGTTGGGGCCACCAGATAGGCCACGCGCAGACCCGGCGTCAGGCACTTCGACAGGCTGGAAATATGCCAGACGCGTTCGGGCGCCAGGGCCGCCAGCGGCGGCGGGCCGGGATCGGCCAGCATGCCATAGGCATCATCCTCGATCAGGGTCAGGTTCAGGTCGCGCGCCACCTTCACGATGGCCTGACGCCGCTCCAGCGGCATGGTGGTGCAGGTCGGGTTATGGATGGTAGGGATCAGATAGACGATCTTTGATTCCGCACTGCGCGCCACCGCACTCAACGCTTCCGGTACGATGCCCATGCTATCGGTCTGGACCGGCGTCACATACAGGCCGCGCAACTGTGTTGCCATGCGAAACCCGGTATAGGTGAACGGGTCCGTCATGACGTCGGTGCCCCAGCCGCCCAGCATGGTCAACAGCGCCGACAGGCAGGCCTGCGCGCCGCCCGTGACCAGCACCCTGCCGACATCCAGGTCGGGGATGCGCGCCGACAGCCATTTCGCCCCCGCCCGCCGGTCACCATCGCCGCCGCCGCTGGGCTGGTAATTCAGCAGGCTGGACAGGTCGGGCCGCCGCGTCAGCCCCGCCATGGCCCGGCCCAGCCGCAGCGCCAGATTGGCGCTGGCCGGCTGTGGCGGCAGGTTCATGGACAGGTCCAGTTCCACTTTGGTGCGCTGCGGGTTCACGGCATCGGCCACATAGGTCCCGCGCCCCACCACCGCCTCCACCAAGCCCCGCGCCCGTGCATCGGCATAGGCGCGCGTCACCGTCGTCAGGTCCACGCCCAAGGCGTCCGCCAGCTTGCGGTGCGGTGGCAGTCGCATGCCGGGTGTCAGGGCGCCCGATGCGATATCGATGGCGATGGCATCGGCAATGGCGCGGTACAGCGCCCCGCCCGGCGGCAGCGTCGGCGGAACCCAATCAGCCATCAGCCCTGTCCATCCCCATCGTCATCCAGCCGCCCCTGCTCCGCCTTGTTCATATACTGGGCACAGACCAGCCAGCCCTTCAATGGCCGCAGCAACGCCATCACTGACAGCATCGACACAGGCAAGGTCGTGAACAGATGCACCCAATAGGGCGCCTGGAACGCCAGCTCCTGCCACACCGCAAATCCCGTCAGCGGGAAGCTGACAATGGACATGGTGAAAAAGGCCGGCCCGTCCGCCGGATCGGCAAAGGACAGGTCCAACCCGCAATGTGAGCAATTCTTGGCCAGCGCCAGATAGCCCGCGAAGATTTTCCCCTGCCGGCAATGCGGGCACAACCCTCGGATGCCCAGCCCGAACGGGGTGGTGGAAAAGTCGATCTTCTTATGGGTGGCCATGATGCGGCACCTCCATATTGTATGGCCATACAATCAGCATTGTATGGTGTCTCAAGTATCCATACGCTTACCTCTCCGATGAGTCCCAGGTCAGCTTGTCGCAGGCCCAAAGAAAAACCCCGGCTCCTTGCGGAACCGGGGTCCAAACATTCGACCTGATCGCCCCCTCACCCAGCGGCCACCAACGCATCTACCGCCCGATCCAGCCCAACCCGCCAGTCCGGCAGATGCGCGCCTGGCAGTGCCAGATAGCGGCTGCAATCCAGCACGGAATTAGCCGGGCGCTTGGCCGGTGTGGGATATTCCGCTGTCGAAATGGGTTTCACCACCGGTATGGGCCGGCCATGGCGGGCGGCACTGGCAAACACGGCCTCGGCAAAAGCATGCCAGTTCGTGGGTTCCGCACCCCCGAAATGATAGATGCCATGGGCGCTGCCATCGGCCACGAACGGCGCCATCAACAGGATGGCATCGGCGATATCATGGGCCGCCGTGGGCCGCCCCCGCTGATCCGCCACCACCCGCAATTCTGGCCGGTCGGCGCCCAGGCGCAGCATGGTCCGCACGAAATTGGCGCCGTAGGGGCTGAAAACCCAGCTTGTCCGCAATGTGGCATTGCGTGCCTTACCCAGTTCTGCAATCGAAAGTTCGCCAGCCAGCTTGGAGGCTCCATACACTCCCAACGGTCCGGTGGCGTCATCCTCCCGCCAGGGCCGGTCGCCGCCGCCTTCAAAAACATAGTCGGTGGAGACATGGATGAAGGGAATGTCGGCCTGTCTTGCCGCCGCCGCGATATGGCGGGTACCGTCACGATTAACCGCAAAGGCTTGATCCGGCTCGCTTTCCGCCTTGTCCACGGCGGTATAGGCGGCGGCATTGACGATCAGGTCCGGCTTGTGCGCCGCGATGGCACCGGCAACCGCGGCCTCATCGGCAATGGACAGGCTTTCCCGGCCCAGGCAGGTCACCCGATGACCCGTCTTCGTGCCCTGATCCTGCATGGCAAGCGCCAGCTGCCCACCCCGGCCAAACACCAAAATATGCATGAAAATCAAGCCCCTGCTTCGCGCAGGATCTTCATCAGATACTGCCCGTACTCATTCTTCATCATGGGCTTGGCCAGCTTCTCCACCTGCTCCGCCCCGATCCACCCGCGCCGATACGCGATCTCTTCCGGGCAACAGATCTTCAGGCCCTGGCGCTTTTCCACCGTCTGCACAAAGTGCGTGGCCTCGACCAGGCTGTCATGGGTCCCGGTATCCAGCCAGGCATAGCCCCGGCCCATCCGTTCCACCATCAGCTTGCCCTGCTGGAGGTAGACATTGTTGACGTCGGTGATTTCCAGCTCACCACGCGGTGACGGCTTGATGGTTGCCGCGATGTCCACGACCGAATTATCGTAGAAATACAAGCCTGTAACGGCATAATTCGACTTGGGCGCCTTGGGCTTTTCCTCGATGGTCAGGGCGTTGCCCGTGGCATCGAAGCTGACCACGCCATATCGTTCCGGGTCGTTAACGTGATAGGCGAAGACTGTGGCGCCGCTATCCCGGCTATCGGCATTGGCCAGCAAGGCCTCAAACCCGTCGCCGTAGAAAATGTTGTCGCCCAGCACCAGTGCTGCCGGATCATTACCGACAAAGCCACGCCCGATGATGAAAGCCTGTGCCAGCCCGTCGGGGCTGGGCTGCACCGCATAGGACAGGTTCAGGCCCCATTGGCTGCCGTCACCCAGCAGATGGCTGAACTGCGGCAGGTCATGCGGCGTGCTGATCACCAGGATATCGGTAATGCCGGCCAGCATCAGGGCTGACAGGGGGTAATAAATCATCGGCTTGTCATAGACGGGAAGCAGCTGCTTCGAGACGCCCATGGTAATGGGGTACAGTCTTGTGCCAGACCCGCCTGCCAGAATGATGCCTTTACGCTTGGCCATTATTTTTTCCCCTCACCCCGGCGCTTGTGGGCTTCTTCCCGTAGCGGGCCCCACCACCATTCATTATCCAGATACCAGCGCACGGTCTTCTCCAGACCCGTCTCGAAGCTTTCCTTCGGCTCCCAGCCAAGGTCCGTGCGGATCTTGGTAGCGTCGATGGCATAGCGGTGATCGTGGCCGGGCCGGTCCTTCACGAAGGTGATCAGGTCGCGGCGAGGGGTTCCGTCGGGGCGCAGACTGTCCAGGATGTCGCAGATGCGCTCCACGACCTCCAGGTTGGTCTTCTCGTTATTGCCACCGATATTGAACCGTTCACCCACGGGACCGCGCGTCAGCACCTCCCACAGGGCGCTGGCATGGTCTTCCACGAACAGCCAGTCGCGCACATTGTCGCCCTTGCCATAGACGGGCAGGGGACGGCGCTCCAGGGCGTTCAGGATGACCAGCGGGATCAGCTTTTCCGGGAAGTGGAAAGGCCCGTAATTGTTCGAACAATTGGTCAGAACGACGGGCAGCCCATAGGTGTGATGCCAGGCATCAACCAGATGGTCACTCGACGCCTTGGACGCCGAATAAGGCGAACGCGGCGCATAGGGCGTGGTCTCGGTGAAGAAACCTTCTTCACCCAGCGACCCGAACACCTCGTCCGTGGAGACATGGTGGAAGCGGAAATCCGCCTTCTTCTGCCCGTTCAGACCCTGCCAGTAGTCGCGCGCCGCCGACAGCAGCACGCCCGTGCCCACGACATTTGTCTGGATGAAGGCGTCGGGGCCGTCGATGGACCGGTCGACATGGCTTTCGGCGGCCAGATGGACGATGGCGTCGGGCTGATACTTCGCGAAAATCGCATCGATTGCGGAACGATCGCAGATATCTGCCTTTTCAAAATGGTAAAGCGGGCTATCCTTGACCGACTTCACATTCTCAGGATTCGCGGCATAGGTCAGCTTGTCGATATTGACGACGGCGCAACCCTTCTCGCCCACCACATAACGGATGAAGGCGGAACCGATGAAGCCGGCGCCCCCGGTAACGAGGATCAGTTTGGGGGAAAGCATGGTCATTCCAGGGCTCTCGGATCGTCGGTTCAGAAAATGGGCGGCAGATCGGCCAGACGCGGCAGCTTCATGTCCTTATCGGACAGGATCAGCTTTTCCGCCGGAAACGGCCATTCGATGCCCAGGTCGGGATCGTTCCAGATGATGCCGCCATCATCGGCCGGGCTGTAATAGTCGGTCACCTTGTACACGAACTCCGTATCCGGCCGCAGCGTGCAGAAGGCATGCGCGAAGCCGGCGGGGATCCAGAACTGCTCGCCACCCTCGGCGGTCAGTTCCACAGCCACATGCCGTCCGAAGGTGGCGGAACCATGGCGCATATCGACGGCCACATCCAGAACCGCACCCGCGACCACCCGCACCAGTTTGCCCTGCGCCGTTGGCGGGCGCTGGAAATGCAGGCCGCGCAGCGTGCCGGCATCGCGCGACAGGGAGTGATTGTCCTGCACGAATTCCACGTCCGCACCCACCAACTCCTTGAAGCGGCGGCGGCTGTAGGTTTCGGCGAAATAGCCGCGATGGTCGCCGAAGCGCGCCGGCTTCAGCAATGCGAGGCCGTCAATATCGAAGCGGGTGACTTGCATGGGATCGGATCCGGCGAAGGGAAAGACAAGGGGTTCAGAATAACAGAGCCATCGCGACCGCCCCTTCGCCCCAGGGCACGGTTCGGGACGGGTCCCTTATGCACGTTTCACCGTTATCAGGCAATGGTAACGGGGGCGGGGCCGCCAAGCGGCTTGCGCCCAAGCCCCCCTCCATGATCCCCTGGGGACCAGTTTCTGACGGGGGCAATGATGCGGGTTCCGTTTTGGCTACTGTTGGGTGGGGTGCTGGCGCTGGCTGGTGTGCCCGGACAGGCCCAGACGTTGGTCCATTGCGCCGAAGCCGCCCCTGACAGCCTGAACCCGCAATACTCCACATCGGGCAACTCTTACGACATCGCCCAGCAGCTCTATGAAAAGCTGGTGAATGTGCAGCGCGGCTCCTTGGAACTGGAACCGCAACTGGCAACAGGCTGGGAACTGGCGGATGAGGGGCGGACGGTGATCTTCACCCTGCGCCAAGGCGTAAAATGGCACCGGTCCAAGCTGTTTACCCCGACCCGTGATTTCAACGCCGACGATGTCCTCTTCACCTTTGCCCGGCAGATGGACAAGAACCATCCCTATAATGCTGTTTCCGGCGGCAAGGTCTATGCGCCCTTTCATAATCTGGGCCTATCGACCAACCTTGTGGCCGTAGAGAAGCTGGAACCCTACAAGGTGCGGTTCCGCCTGAAGGAACCTGATGCAGGCCTGCTGCGCGCCCTGACCAGTCAGGCCATGTCGATGCAATCCGCCGAATATGCCGAGGCCATGCTGAAGGCAGGAACGCCGGAGAAGGTAGACTTGGAGCCAATCGGTACGGCCCCGTTCCAATTGGTCCGGCACCTGTTGGATACGGAGGTGCGGATGCGCGCCAACAAGGAATATTGGCGCGGCGCCCCGCCATTGACCCAACTGGTCTTCGTCATCGCACCCGATGCCACCGTCCGCTATGCCAAGCTGAAGGCAGGCGAGTGCCATACCATGACCTATCCCAACCCCGCCGACCTGGGCCGCATGCGCCAGGATCCGATTGTACGGATTGTAGGGGTGGAGGCCATGTCCGTCGGCTATGTCGCCATGAACATGGCGAAGAAGCCGTTTGACGATCTGCGGGTGCGCATGGCGGTTAATCTGGCGGTCGATAAGAAGGCGATCCTGGATCAGGCCTATATGGGCACCGCCAAGGCGGCGACCACGCCCATCCCCATCGGCCATTGGGCCCATGATGACAGCGTCCAGGACCTGCCCCATGATCCCGCCAAGGCCCGGGCGCTGCTGGCCGAGGCTGGGCTGAAGGAAGGGTTTGAGACCGAACTGTGGACCATGCCGGTGGTCCGCCCCTATAACCCAGCGCCCCGTCGCATCGCGGAAATGATGCAGGCCGATCTGGCCAAGGTGGGGATCAAGGCGAAGATCGTCACCTATGAATGGGGCGAATATGTCCGCCGGGTTCGTTTCGGTGAGGCACCGATGGCTCAATATGGCTGGTCCAATGATGAGGTGGACCGGTTCATGTCCGACCTTCTATCCTGTGAGGCGGCCAAGCCGGGCAATGGCAATCTGGCTCGCTGGTGCGATCCAGAAATGGATCGCCTGATCAATGCCGCCCGCCGCACCAGTGATCAGGCTGCGCGGCGCGGCTACTATATCCAGGCGCAGGCCATCTTCCGTAAGACCATGCCATGGCTGCCCGTCGCCCACCCGCATGTCTATGTGGCTCTACGTCCCGAAGTCATTGATTTCCGGGCCTCCCCCTCCACCCGGCTGGATTTCTATGGGGTCGGGCTGAAGCAGCCCTGAATGAAAAAGGCCGCGCCGGTTGCCCGGCGCGGCCTTTTCGTCCCAACCCTTCCGGGATCAGAACTTGGACGTGATTTCAACGCCGTAGAAGGGCGCTTCGTTCACGATACCGGTCAGATTGTTGAAGTCGATGGCGCCTTCCAGCGACTTCTCATTCGTGATGTTGCGGCCGAACACCGCCACCCCGAACTTCTCATCATCCGACACGTAACCGAGCTTCAGACCCCCTTCCAGCTTGCTGTCGGAGTAGAATTCCTTCGACGTATACAGGAAGAAATTGACCTTGGAGCGGTAGTTCCAGTCCGTGAAGACATAGACCTCACCCGACGACACCGGGATGCCATAACGGGCCGTGGCCGACAGGATCCATTTGGGCGCGTTGGGGAAGGAATTGCCGTCCAACTGGGCGAAGCCGTTCACCACCGGGTCGGTAACGGTGCAGCCGCCGCCGCAGACGGGGATGCGCAGGGTCTTGTCCTGGATCTCCGTGTGGTTATAGGACAAGCCACCGGTCAGCAGCAGGTTATCGGTCGGCAGCAGTTCCAGTTCCGCCTCGAAACCATAGCCCTCGCCACCATCAGCATTGATCAGCGTATTGTTGTTCGACGAACCGCCAACGGCCGTGAACTGCTGATTATTGATGTCGGTATAGAAGGCGGTGACATTCAGGCGGGCTTTGCGCTCCCAGAAGTTCGACTTGATGCCGGCCTCATAGGACATCAGCGTCTCGGCCTTGGCGATGGAGAGGGCGTCGCGGTTGATGTTCGGACCGAAATAGAACAGCGGACGGCTCTGGATCGACGGCGCGCGATAGCCATTGGCGACGCGCGTGAAGAGGTTGATATCGTCGGTCGCCTTGTAGGTCAGGGCAACATCCCAGGTCACCTGCCCATCGGACAGGCTGGCGCCGCCCGTGGTGGAGCCCGGCACGCCCGGCATGGTGCGGACGACGGAGAAGTCCTTCTCTTCGTCATTGTACCGCACGCCACCTGTCAGCACGACCTGTTCCGTCAGGTCGTAGGACGCCTGGCCGAACACGGCCCAGGTCTTGGTTTCCTGCCGGCTGTCGGTGAAGACGAAGATGTTGCGCGGGTCAGACGCGTTGCCATAGGCATAGCCATAGGCGGTCACGTCTTCGTTGAAATAGAACAGACCGGTCTGCCAGCGGAACCGCTCGCCATCGGCATTCGACAGGCGCAGTTCCTGCGTCCACTGCGCATGGTCGGGCAGGGCGTCCGCCGTCTCGCTGTCGAACGGTACGAAGCCGGGACCACGACCGGCCACACCGCCATCAATATCGCCACGCGTGTAGACGTCCGCCGTTTCATAGCCGGTGATGGAGGTCAGCAGCAGACCGTCGAAATCATACTCCAGCTTCAGGCTGCCGCCTTGGCTGGACACGTCCAGATCGTTCTGGCCGTTCTGGAAGACGGCATTGCGCGAGAAGGTGGAGGACAGGTTGTTGCTGCCCTTGGTGATGGCGTTGGCCACAAACACGCGGGCAGAGCCGTCCAGATCACGCGCATGGGCATTGAACAATGCCGTCAGCGGGCCCTTCTCATACATCAACTGCAGGCGGGCGGCCGTTTCGGAGAAGCCGCCGATGGCGTCCTTCTCACCGGTGAAGGTGTTGTCGATGAAATTGTCCTTGCGGTCATACTTCATGGACAGGCGGGCCGACAGCACGCCGTCGATCAGCGCACCACCGACGGCACCTTCGGCCCCGATGGTGTTCTTGCGGCCATAGGAGGCGGACAGATAGCCCTCAGTCTCCTGGGTCGGCTTCTTGGAGACGAAGCTGATCGTGCCGGCCGGCGTATTGCGGCCGAACAGCGTGCCCTGCGGCCCGCGCAGCACTTCCACCCGCTCGGTGTCGAAGATGGGGAAGCCGCGCAGCAGCGGGTTTTCCTGCACCACCTCGTCGATCACCAGACCGACGGGCTGGGTCGAGTTCAGGTCGAAATCGCTGTTGCCCAGGCCGCGGATATAAAAGCGCGGGAAGGTGCGGGCGAAGGTCGATTCGGCGTACAGGCTGGGAACCTGGGCCGACAGGGCCAACAGGTCGACGCCGCCGGACATGACGGACGTCAGCTTGTCGTCGCTGATCGTGCCGACAGACACGGGAACCTGCTGCTGGTTCTCGGCGCGCTTGGTGGCGGTGACGATGATTTCGTCCAGTACGGCCTGGGCGCTGGCGGCGGGTGCCGCGGCGGACAGCGCCAGAAGGCTGACGGCACCGGCCAGCAGACGGAGTTGAGACGGATTGCCTTTACGCATTATGGAATGCCCCCTTCAGAGCCTGATTGCGGCGGTCATGGCGCCGGCGTCGATTCCTGGTCCGAAACGCCGCCCCTTCGTTCATGCCCGAGGGGCGTTCGTCGTAATTGCGCACAGAAATACCCGCCCGGGTCACCCCGGCCGGGTTGATCAATCATTTGCTGCGTTACAACATGAAGTGCTGAATGACGCCGATCAAGATCGTGCACCGCGCAACTGTGACGTTACCATGACGGTGATGCAGTTATGGCACAGACTGGCAAGTAACGAATGAAATATGACAGTTCTGTGACATGTTTTTTCCGCATATCGCGGCGCACCAAACTTGCGATCCAACGATCGTTAGAATCGGACGGATTCCGTCACGGGCGCCAAAAAGGACACGAGTATGGAAATCACTTTCTTCCCAATGACAGCGCTGATATAGCCACAATGTTGCAAAGACGCGGATCAACGCGCTTCCGACAACGTTGTCCGATGGGAGGACGGTAGTATGACGCCAGCCCAGCTCAGTGTCGTATTCTTTCTGCAACTTGCCGTGATTATCGTGGCCTGCCGGGGTGTGGGTTGGCTTGCCAAGCGCTATCTGGGCCAGCCGCAGGTGGTGGGTGAGATGATCGCCGGCGTGATCCTGGGGCCGTCGCTGCTGGGATTGCTGGCACCGGATATCCAGGGGCTGCTGTTCCCCAAGGAATCGAAAGGCGTGCTGTTCGTGGGTGCGCAGTTCGGTGTCGGGCTCTATATGTTCCTGGTGGGGCTTGGCTTCCGGGGTGATCATTTCAAGTCTAACGCGGTCAGTGCCGCTGCCGTTTCGTTGTCGGGCATGGCGGCACCTTTCCTGCTGGCCGTTCTGATCACGCCCTGGTTGATGAGCCATGGCTTGTTCAACGAGGCGCTGACCCTGCCGCAGACGACCTTGTTCATGGGCGCCTGCATCGCCATCACGGCCTTCCCCATGCTGGCACGCATCATTCATGAACGCGGTCTGTCGGGCACCCCCCTGGGTACCTTGTCGCTATCGGCGGGTGCGATTGATGATGCCGGGGCCTGGACGGTGCTGGCCATCGTGCTGGCGACATTCGGCGATGGCCCCATGGTGGCGGTGAAGGCCATTGGTGGCGGCCTTGCCTTTGCGATCTTCATGCTGACCCTCGGGCCCCGTCTGCTGGCCCCGCTTGGACGTAAGGCCGAACGCGAAGGAAAGGTCAGCCAGACAACACTGGGCATCGTGTTGATCCTATTCCTGCTGTCGGCCTGGGCCATGGATGCCGCCGGTATCCATGCCGTGTTCGGCGGCTTCCTGCTGGGCTGCGTGATCCCGCGTGGTGTGCTGGCCACCGAACTGCGCAAACAGCTGGAGCCGTTCGCCGTTGTTGTGCTGCTGCCGATGTTCTTCACCTATTCCGGCCTGCATACGCAACTGACGCTGGTCGATAATATAGGGCTGGTGCTGGTGACGCTGGGCATCCTGGCGGCGTCCATCCTGGCCAAGGGCGGGGCCTGCTGGGCCGCCGCCCGCCTGACGGGGCAGGACAATGCCACCGCCATGGGTATCGGCGCCCTGATGAACGCCCGTGGGCTGATGGAACTGATCATCATCAATATCGGATTGCAGAAGGGCATTATCGGCCCGGCCCTGTTCTCCATGCTGGTCGTGATGGCGATTGTAACTACCCTCATGGCCTCACCCCTGTTTGAACTGGTCTATGGTCGCAAGGCCCGGGCGCGTGGCCAGCTGGGTGCGCTGAATGAGCAGGACAGCGATTTCGCAGAGGTTCGCGAGGCCCGCTGACCGACAGAGCTCTGCGGTCTGTGAAACCCGGCGTCCGAAAGGGCGCCGGGTTTTTGCTTTTGGGTGCTCCGTGCCGCCAAGCTCCGCTTACTGATCATAACTAGATATATCTGATATGCATCGAAGCTATCTGGACAAATCTCCGTCGGAAGATCAAATCAGATATATCGAAACACAGTCCGATAGAGGAGGGGCCCATGAGGGGGTTCTTTTTTGGCCGGGGCGGCCATGGTGGCGGCTTTGGCCGCGATGGGGATGATGAAGATTTCCGGGGCTTTGGCCGTGGCGGTGGTGGTCGTCATGGCGGTCGCGGCGGGCCGGGTGGCCGGGGCTTCGGGCATGGCGGTCTGCGCCTGGTGCTGCTGCGGCTCATCGCCGACAAGCCCAGCCACGGCTATGAGTTGATCAAGGAGATTGAGGAGCGGTCGCAGGGCCACTACACGCCGTCGCCCGGCGTCATCTATCCCGCCCTGTCCTGGCTGGAGGATGGTGGCTTCATCACTATTGAGGCGGGGGAGGATGCACGCAAGCAGGCCCGCATCACACCGGCGGGCGAAACCTATCTGCGTGAGCAGGCGGATGAGGTACAGCGGCTGTTCGCCCTGATGCAGGCGGTTGCAGAGGAACGCGGCGGTGGGCCGGAATATGCGCCCCTGTTCCGCGCCATGCACAATCTGAAGGCCGCCCTGCGCACCCGCGCCCTGCGGCCCCTGTCCAAGACCGAGATCGAAACCATCGTCGACTGGATCGACGAACTGGCCCGCAAGATTGAAAGGCTGTGAGCATGGCACCTGATATCGACAGCCCCACCCGTAGCGTACAGCGCCATCGGTTTGAAACGCGCCGCCGTGATCTGACGGTGACCGGGCGTGAGCAACTGACCCCGCACATGGTGCGTCTGACTGTCGCCGGCGATCTTTCGGGATTCCAGTCGCTGGGCTTTGACGATCATGTGAAGCTGTTCTTTCCCGATCCTGTCACGGGTTCCTATGAGGTGGCGGAAGGGGCCAAGCCGCTGGCCCGTGATTATACACCCCGCCGTTTCGATGTCGCGAAAGGCACGCTGGTGCTTGATTTCGCCCTGCATGGGGTGGCAGAGGGCCTGGCAGGCCCGGCCACCCTCTGGGCACACAGGGCGCAGGTCGGTGACCGGCTCGTGATCGGGGGCCCGCGCGGTTCCAGCGTGTGGCCGGTCGATTTCGACCTGCACCTGCTGATCGGTGATGATACGGCCCTTCCCGCCATCGGGCGGCGGCTGGAGGAACTGCCGGACGGCGTTCGTGCCCTGGTACTGGTAGAGGTGGACAGTCCGGAGGATCGCCTGCCCCTGACCAGCAGGGCCGAAATCACCATCCATTGGCTGTTTCGCCACCTGGCCCATGGCGGGCGCGATCTGCTGTCGGCGGTGGCGGGCCTGCGTCTGCCGCATCAGGATGTTTTCGCCTGGGTGGCGGGGGAAGCGCGGCAGACGCGCCTGATCCGTGACGCGCTGCTGAACCGTCACGGGCTCGACCCGCAATGGGTCAAGGCGTCAGGTTATTGGCAGCAGGGGGAGGCCGGCGCCCATACGCGGATCGAGTGAGGGCAGACGCCCTCATTCTCTGCGCTGGCGGGCGACGGCGGCAATGGCCAAGGCCACACCCACATGGGCGGCTATGTCGGTGACGGAGAACAGCCCGTCCCAGCGCGGGAAAATGCCTGGCCAGCGCAGGGGCAGGACCACCAGATACATCGCCCCATAAAGCGCCAGCCCATAGGCCACAGCCGCCGGCCAGCGCCAGGTCCGCAGCAACGCGATACGGTGCAGCGCCAGCACATAGACGGTGGCCATGATCAGGGCGATGCCGATGTGGGTGGCAAAGCCCAGGGCGGCTGTGGTCACGCCCCCATCGCGGGCTGCTCCACCGATCCAGCCGCTTGCCACGCCCTGCCAGACGCGCATCACGCCGATGCCACGCACGATGCCCATGATGGAGGCATAAATCCCATCAATGCTGGCCCCTGCCAGCCCGGCCATTACAATGGTCGCCGGCAGCCCCGCCCGATCCTGCATATCCCATCCCCCGTCCGGATTTTGGGGGCAATTCTAGATCCCGGTCGGTTCCAGTCATGGACCCAATTCGGGTGGAATGAAAAGGGCCGCATAGGCTTCCCTGCGCGGCCCTGGCCGTTTCCGGTCACACGAAATGGCTTATTCGTCGCGGCCCATCTGTTCTTGCAGATAGTTCTGCAGGCCCACGCTCTGGATCAGGCCCAGCTGCGTTTCCAGCCAGTCGATATGCTCCTCCGTATCCTCCAGAATGCGGCGGAAAATCTCCTTCGACTGGTAATCGCGCACGCCTTCACAATATTGCATGGCCTCGATCAGTTCGGTGCGGTTCCGGCTTTCGATGGCCAGATCGCCCTCAAGGCACTCCGGCACATCCTCACCGATATGCAGCTTGTGAAGGTTCTGCAGGTTCGGGAGCCCTTCCAGGAACAGAACGCGTTCGACCAGCAGATCGGCGTGCTTCATCTCGCCGATGCTTTCTTCATAAACCTTCTTGCCCAGACGTAGGAAACCCCAGTTCTTCAGCATGCGGGCGTGCAGGAAATACTGATTGATCGCCGTCAGCTCGTTGGTCAGGATGGTGTTGAGATGCTGGATGACGGTGGCGTCGCCTTTCATGGGAACCTTCTCAATCTTGTCGGTCGAAACGGGTTGGAAGGCATAGCGCCCACGGGACCGATACTGGCACAGCCAACCCGCTTTGTCTTCTGATAACGTATTGCAATTAAAGGAAAAAGCGACTGATAGGCAGTCGCACTCTGCCCCTAGGGAGTAACCCGCAACGATGCCAGCCCCCGTTCGTTACTTAGAAGATTTCGCACCCGGTATGGAGTTCGAATTCGGAGACCGTCTGGTCACCGCCGAGGAGGTGGTGCAGTTCGCGAAGGAGTATGACCCGCAGCCCTTCCATCTGGATGAAGAGGCGGGCAAGGCCACGCATTTCGGTGGATTGGTCGCCAGTGGCTGGCAGACAGCGGGCTTCATGATGCGCATGCTGGTGGACAATATGCTGTCCCCGGAAACCTCGCTGGGGTCGCCCGGCCTGGATGAGTTGCGCTGGCTGAAGCCCGTGCGACCTGGTGATCGGTTGCGGGTCCGCGTTCGCGTCATGGAGGTCAAGCGCTCTCGTTCCCGGCCGGAAATGGGCACCATCCGTCAGTCCACGGAAGTGCTGAATCACAAGGATGAAGTTGTTATGTCGATGTTTTCCATCGGCATGGTCCGCGCACGCGCGATACCGAAAGATTCAGCCGGTTAACTTGTTAAACCGGCCTCCTTACCTTCTACAACATGCGCATGGAGGCATGGGTTATTCCAAATGGACTAACCCGTGCCTCCGTCCCACTTCCCAAAAGGTTGGATAATCGCTTATGATGTCCCCCTGTCGGTGCAATGGGAGCCATCATGGCGCGCGAAGTGATTGATTTCTCTCCGGGTGAGTGGGTAGAGGAACTGACGCCGCCGAAGCGTCGCTTTCAGATCATGGCCGTTCACTCCAAGCCGGGCACCCCGGCACCCAACGTGGAACTGGCCGTGGATGGCAATCCCGTCCACCGGCTCAGCCTGTCTATTTTCGCGCTGGCCGACATGCACCGGTTCCGCCGCGTCCGCTGATGGATTGTGAGGGGCGGCTGCCCCTCAATCCGCCGTCACTTGCGGGCGCCGCGCACCAGGCGCCAGCCCATGCGGCCCAGATAGATGGCGATGCAGCCATAGACCACGATCTTGGACACAGGATCGACCCAGGTCTCCACCTTCTCATACTGGCTTTCCAGCAGATATCCTGCCGCCGTCAGGACCGATGTCCAGACCAGGGAGCCGATGGTGGTGAGCAGCAGAAAGGTCGGCATGCCCATTCGCGCCATGCCGGCAGGAACGGAGATCAAGGTGCGGATGGCCGGGATCAGGCGGCCCAGCAGCACGGCCTTGCGCCCGTGACGTGCGAACCAGCCGAAGGCCATTTCTACGTCGGGCGGGTCCATGGTCATGATGAAGCCAAACCGCTCCGAAAGGGCGATTACCCGGTCATGGCCCAGCACGCGGCCGATATAATACCAGGGCAGCCCGCCCAGCACTGATCCCGCCGTTCCGACCAGAACGACTAGCACCGGGTCCATCTTCCCTTGCGCCGCCAGAAACCCGCCCAGCGGCATGATCAGTTCCGACGGGATGGGTGGGAAGACATTTTCCAGGAACATCAGGATCAACAGGCCCCAATAGCCCATCTGATCGACCAGATTGAGAAGATTGTCGAACATGTTTCTTTCCGTTCACGGGCCCGCTGCCACAGGTCACGGACCCTGTACCCTATCCCTCTAACCGCCGCCAATGGCAAAACGGGGGCGCGTTCTGTCCATTGGACTCATGTTTCAACATGCATTGCCCCATGATCTAAGCCGGATGGTCTATTCCTTTGGGAGAAAAATCCGCTATCATAGGGACGTGGATAAGGCTATCCACCCATGAACCCGGTTCAGCCGGCCTCGCCTCTGGCTCGGGCGGTGGACGGCATCGGGTAACCGGTTTCGGCCTGTTTCCATCGGGAAGCATTGGCCCGCAGTTTCAGGAGAGTGGCGATGGTATTGTCCAGGCGGACGGCGGAACCCCCGAAGGTGGGGGAGTGGCTGGAGGAACTGAAGATGCCCCGGCGGCGCCTGTTGGTGCATGCCGTGCACCAGCATGCCACCCGTCCGACGCATGTGGAGTTCCTGGTGGAAGGTCGCAACAGTGACCGGCTGTCGCTGGCGCTGGAAGTGGTGCTGGACACCACTCGCTTCCGCCGTCTGGGACCCAGCCAGCACGCGGCCTGATCTGCCATTCACATCTGCGATGGATGAACGCCGCCGCGGCAGCGCGCCCGGTGGCGTCTTGATTCCGGGGCGGTTCTGTGTGTCAGGGTGACGTTGCACCGGTAACCGCCTTATAGCGGTCCCACCACAGCGCCCGCGCCTCTGCCTCCCCCACGACCTTGATCGTGTCGGTCCAGAGTTTGCCCCGGTAACTGCTGCCAATATCACGTCGGGCCAGTTTCTCTGGCCAGCCCATCAGCTGGATTGCCTCGGAGATGGCCGTGATCTTGTCGGCCTTCTTGATCAGATCGGTCTGGGAGGCGGATAGCGGCCAGGGAAGACCGACGGACAGGAACAGTGCGCGATCCAGCCGGGCCTTGACCTCTTTCAGGCCCGCCGTCGCGAACAGCTTGCCATAGGGGGTGACGACGTCACCCAGCCCGCCCCCTTCATGCAGATCATGCATCAGGGCCGCCAGCCGCAGGGCAGGGCTGGCATCGGGCGCCAGCAGGGTGACCAGCACCTGTTCCAGCAGCACCGAATGCTGCAGGACATTATAGGCGGTGTCGCCCCGCGTCTGCCCGCCCCAGCGCGCTACACGCGACGCCCCCGTGACCCAATCCTCCAGCATGATATCGGCGGGCGATGGGTCATACAGGTTCACCCAGCGGCCCGACCGCATCAGCAGGTTGGTACGCGGCGCGTCCAGATGGGTGGGGACGGGGGGCGGCTTGTTCATGGGGTCAGTTCGCAGCGGGGTACAGCAGCGCCCCGACCTCGGCCAGCCGCGCCTCGTCGCTGCCGGGCGGCAGTGCCGCCATGGTCTGGGCCGCCGCCTTGGTCTGGCCCACCCGGTACTGCACCATACCCAGCCGTAACCGGACGACAGTGGGGGACAGCAGCTTGCCCTTCAAAGCCTGCTGCATCATCGCGATACCCTTATCCGTCTGCCCCAGGGAAACCAGGATCATGCCCAGCTTGGCCATGGCATTGGCATCCTTGCCCGCCGCCACCTCCTGCTGCCGCGCGGCCAATCCTTCCTTCTGGGCAGCCAGCTGTTTGGTCGCATAATCGCGCAGGCGTTCATGCCGGTCCTGCTTGGGCCCCTTGCCCAGGATACCCAGCGACCAGCCGCGTTCCAGCACAGCGGCGGCCTCTGCGGGCAGTTCCTCCACCATGGCGCGCTGAGCCATTTCGGTGAAGGAGTCCGGGTTCTCATAAGCATTGGCCGCCAGCCGCAGGCGAGCCCAGTCCAGATCCAGCTTTTCGGGGATGGGCTTGGCTTGCTGCATGGCGTTGAACAGGCGCAGCCAGTTCTCCTTGCTGCGGTCGGTGCGCAGCTGCTGCTTCAAGGTCTTGATATAGCCCTCGATATTGCCGGACCCGAATTCCGACGCCGCCTGAAGCTGCAGCACTTCCGCCGAGGGGGTACGACCAGCCTTGCGCTGATCCTCGATAATGGCGTGGGCCAGCTTGCCGGCCTTGCCGGGTTCCTTGGCCCGGAAATAGGCCTCCGCCACCATCTGGCGGAAGGCATCACTGAGCCGGCCGGCGGCCATGGCCTTTTCCCCGAACGCCGCTGACTTGGCGTAGTCCCCGGCCCGGTACCAGAGTTGCGAAAGGGTTTCCAGGGCACCCGCCTGATCGGCGGCGGATAGCGGCACCAAGCCGGTCGCCGCCTCGAACGCGATGGCCGCCTTGTCGAAACGCCCCTGGGCCTTGAAAATGGCGGCGCGCGTCTGCTCCACCGCCCATTTCTCTTCTGCCGTGATGGTGGGCACGGCCGCAGCCTTGTCGATGGCGGCCAGGGCCGCATCAAACCGGTTTGCGGCCAGCGCCTCCTTCGCCGCTTGCAGCGGCAGGCCGACCTCCCTGCTGACGGTGAGGGTGGGTGCCGCCGTCACGGGCAGCGACAGAAGCAGGCTCAGCGCAGCGGCGGACAACAGCGAACAGATCGGGTAGGCAAGGCGGGCGGGGCGCATCATCACTCCGGCATAAAAGCAGGCGGGCCGTCCGCAGGTTTTGCGTCGGATCGCGCGCAGGTTCAAGTCCCTATCCCCCCACCCCCTGTCCACAGGCAAGCCATGTCACCCGGCCCCTGGGCAAAGTGCCGGATCGCGGGCATAGTGTGCGCCTGCGAAATCCTCTTCTTCGAGTAGCGTTACCCATGGATATGTTGCCCCCGGAGCCGTCAATGGCGATGGACCCGGATATGGTCTTCTCTGTTGCTCGGCATCACCCGGAAGTTACCACTGTCGGTCGACTGGGCCTGGACCGGGTGGAGCAGGCGGCTGCCTATGGCATGGTACCGCTGGGACTGCCGCTGCCACAGGGGCGGCGCGATCTGGTGGTGATGGCGGAGCGGCGGGACGCGGTGGCGCTGGAGATTGAGGGGCTGGTGGCACGGCTGGTGCGCCGGGCCGAGTTGCTGGAACAGGGGCGTCGCGTGCTGGAGGGGACGCATGTCGCCCTGCTGGCGGCGGAGGCGAAAAGCAGGGTGCGGGCGCGGGCGCATGATGAGCTGTCCTTTGCCGAGATGCCAGGTCCGATCCGTCTGGAGGTCAGCCGCAGCTTCGACATTGATGAACTGACCGGTCTGGATGACGCCACCCTGCGGCAGCATCTGGTGGAAGACCCGCAGTTGCGTCAACTGCTGGAGGCGGCCCTGGAGGATGTGGCGGCCCGGCTGTGGCAGCTGCAAGATCTGGTGGGGGAGGCAGATGACAGCTGGACCTTCGAGAATCTGGCCCAGCGTCTGTACCGTGTCGCCCGCACCAACCATCAGCCCAATGATATCCTGCGCCGTTGGGAAGAGGTGGCGGATACCTGGCTGCGTGAACGCGCCGTGGCGCGTGGCCGCACCTTCGTGAATACCGAGTTCGACTTCGCTAAGTTCGAACGGCTGTTCCCGACGGCCCGGTCCATGGGGCGCAAGCTGGTGGCCGTCGTCGGCCCCACCAATTCCGGCAAGACCCACCGCGCCATGGCGGCCCTGCATGAGGCGGAGCAGGGCGTTTATCTGGCCCCGCTGCGCCTGCTGGCGCTGGAGGTGATGGACCGGCTGAACCGGGAGGGGACGCCCACCACCCTGCTGACAGGGGAAGAGGAAATCCGCGTTCCCGGCGCCCGGCATCTGGCCTCCACCATCGAAATGCTGGACCCCGAACAGGTGGTGGATGTCGCCGTCATCGACGAGATCCAGATGCTGGCCGACAAGGATCGTGGCTGGGCCTGGACAGCGGCTTTGATGGGTGTAGCGGCGCGCACCGTCTATCTGCTGGGTGCACCGGAGGCCCTGCCGCTGATTGAGCGGGTGGCCTTGTATCTGGGGGAACCGCTGGAGATTGTGCGGCTGGAACGCAAGCAGCCGCTGCACATGGTTGAGGAGCGGCTGGAATTTGAGGATGTGCGCAAGGGCGATGCCCTGATCGCCTTCTCCCGCCGCAATGTGCATCTGGTCCGCGACATCGTACAGGCCAAGGGCCTGACGGCCGCCGTGATCTATGGCGCGCTGGCGCCGGAGGTGCGCCGGCGCGAGGCGGAGCGGTTTACCAATGGCGAGGCGGATGTGGTGGTCGCCACCGATGCCATCGGCATGGGCTTGAACCTGCCCATCCGCCGCGTCCTGTTCACCACCTTGGAAAAGTTTGACGGGGTGGAACAGCGGGAACTGGCGCCTGCCGAGCTGAAGCAGATTGCTGGCCGCGCCGGGCGCTACGGTCATCATGAGGTGGGCGAATTCGGTGTGGTGGCCAAGGGGACGGTGCAGCAGCTGCGCACCATCTGGACCCGCCATGACCCATCCTTCGGCGCCCGCCGCGCCCTGACGGTGCGGCCTACCCGTGCCATGGTCGACCGTCTTGCCGGGCGGATCGGTCGGGACAGCATGATGCTGCTGATCGACTGTTTCGCGGCGGCGCGCACCACGGGCAGCCCCTATCGTGTGGCCGACCTGTCGGCCCTGCGCCGTCTGGCCCAAGCGTTGGACGAGCGCGATATCGGATTTGAACAGAAGCTCTCTCTGCTGTTTATGCCCTGCGACCCCGAGAAGGAGGTGGATGCCCGCTTCTTCAATCAGATCTTGCGCGCGGTCGAGACGGATGAGCCGGTGCCGCTGGGCCTGGTTGTGCCGGCCCGCATGGAACGGCTAGATGATTATGGGTTGGAGGAACTGTCACGGTCCTGCGACCTCTACTATTGGGCCAGCCGCAAGTTTCCCCGCCTGTTTCCTGACCGCAAGGCCGTGGAGGAACGCCGGGCCGAGGTGGCAGGACGCCTGTCGGAACTGTTGGCCAGCACGGCGCGGCGACAGCGCATGGGTGGCGGCAAGGGACTGGGCGGTCGGCCCGGCGGCGGCGGTGGAGGTAAGCCAAAGCCGCCGCAGGGCTTTCGGGGGGCGCCCAAGAAGCGCTACGGACCACGCAAAGGATGAGATCGGAACTGCCGGGTTTCCCCAATAGCCTACCGCCATTTGGGGATTTCCTATGACCTGTTACCACGGGGTAAACGGTGATATATATTAGAAAGTAGAAAGGTCCCCCTGTTAAAAGGTGAAGGATATGTCGCTGTCCGCCAAGGTTGAAGGAAGTACCGCTCAATCTTCGGGTGCCGGGCAATCTTATAAAGATACTGATATCTATAAATGCTATAAACATTCACCTTATTCATCTATAAAGCACTCATCTTATTTTCATACATATGAAGATTTATTCAGTTCATATCGGGGGCGTGAGATCACCTTTGTCGAGGTTGGCATTCTGAACGGCGGGTCGCTGTTCATGTGGCGGGAGTTTTTTGGCCCGAAGGCCCGTATCATTGGCCTGGACTTCAATCCCGCCGCAAAAAGATGGGAACAGGACGGGTTTGAAATCCATATCGGGGATCAGGCCAACCCGCAATTCTGGCAGGAGGTTTTTGCCAAGATCGGCAAGGTGGACATCCTGCTGGATGATGGCGGACACACTTTCGAACAGCAGATCGTGACCGTTTGCGAGGCGTTGCCCCATGTCCGGGATGGGGGCCTGATCGCGGTAGAGGATACCCACACCAGCTATTTCAAGGATTTCGGTTATCCCACCCCTTATTCCTTCATCGAATGGACGAAGGTGATCGTCGATAACATCAATTCACGGTTCCCCGGCATCAATCAGCCCTTCTCCAAACTCCCCTACAAGGACAGTGTCTTCTCGCTGCATTTCTACGAATCGATCGTGGGCTTCAAGATCCGCCGCGATATCTGTGTGCCCAGCCACCCGGTTTCCAACGGCGCCCCGACCCGCCAGCACGAGGATTTCCGGAACAAGGACAGCCTGATCGGCACAGTGGAGGAACGGTCAAACGCGCTGTCGCGCCGTCTGGCCTTCTTGCGCAACATGCCCTTCCTCTGGCGCACCTTGTCGGCTGCCAAGCGTGTCGCGATCACGGCGGTCGGCCGGTATTATCACAAGGCGCGGCTGCGCCGTCTGCGTCACCTTTTCTGACACCGGTTCTATGTCGCGGCCAGGATCGAATGGGCCAGCTTCTGCGCCTGTACCCTGATATCGGGCACAGCGGTAATCTCCCACAGAGTGCCGCGCATGATCGGCCCCATGGCGTACAGGCCGGGCACGACTTGCCCCTCTGCATTCTTCAACCGGGCATCCCGGTCGGTATCCAGACCCAGCCGAAGCGGGTCGGGCCGGACCAGTCCCGCATCCAGCAGACCGCGCAGCAGCGGGTCGCGGGTTCCGGCAATGTCGCCACCGGGACCGACACAGTTCACCGCGTGCTGCACCGTCAATTCCTCTGCCGCCCTCTGTCCGCGCCTGCGTAGCCGCAGAGAGAGTTCACCGATCTCCCCGGCGCGTAACCGTTCCAGCTTGCCCGCAATAACCCGCAGACGGCCCTGCGCCATCATAGTGCGCAGCCTTTCATCGACGGGTGGTGCCAGCCGGTGGCGATGCACATCCCACCAGGGCCGCAGATGCCGCAGGAAGCGGGAGCGTGCTTCAACCGGCAGAGCATGCCAATAGGGGCCGGTGGCGGCCCGCAGACTATCGATCACCCCATGCCATGAACGCCCCTCCGCCATGGCCGCCCGCACCGCCGCCCGCACAGCGCGAAGGGAAGCGGATAGGGAAGGGGTGATGACGGGGGCCGCCTGTGGCGTCGCAGGGTGGCCCGCCGGGCCATGGCGTCGTGGCAGAAGCCCGCGCCGAGACAGGGCCAGAATCGGCCCGACATGTCCCTGATCCGCCAGGGACAGGGCCACATCCACCATGGTCAGGCTGGTGCCCAGCAGAAGCACACCATCCTTCTCACCGATCCGGGAAAGTGCGCCTGGGGCCCAGGGATCGCTCTGGAATCGGAACGTGTCCAGAAGCGCCTTGTCCACGCCTGGTGGCGGGTCGGGCGGGAAGTTCCCCACGGCCAGCACCGCCCCATCAACCTCATAGGTCCGACCGACATCTGTGGTCACCAGAAAGCCGCCGGCGGCAGCCGGCATCAGGCCGACCGCGTCGTCAGCGACCAGGACCAGACGCCCGACAGCATCCGACCTGGTGGCCGCCTGGGACAGCATGTCCTGCAGATACTGACCATAAGTGGCACGCGCCACGAAGCCTGCTGGATCGGCGGTTTCATTCCGACCGCGCAGCCAGTCCAGAAAATGCCCTGGCTGGTCGGGAAAAGCCGACATGTTGCCGGCCCGGACATTGAGAAGATGCGCGCCGTGCTGCGTGCTGTAGGCGACCCCCTTGCCGAATCCGCGTGCGCGTTCCACCAGAAGGATGCGGGGCGCCGCCGGGCCGGCGGCCAGAAGGTGCAAGGCCACCAGTGAACCGCTGAAACCGGCGCCGATCACGGCAATGGTGGGGCGTCGGGTGCGATCCGTCATGCGGGCAGGGCTTCCTGGCTGGCGGTATTATCCTATGTCATCAGTAGGAATTAAGGCCGCCATAGAGTCAAGCCGGTTCGGCGTGACGATCATGTGACGGTGCCGGCTGACAGCCATCAGATCACGAAATCCAGCGGATGGCTCAGCGATCGCCGGCGCCGGGACGCCTCTGCCAGGGTGCAACGGTCCAGCACGGTCGCCATGGCGTCGCGCGCCTTCAGCATGGCCCAGCGGATGACGCAGGTGGCCGCGTCCTCGCAATCCTCGCACGGTTCAAACTTCAGCCGGCTGGCACAGCGGATCGGGGCGAGTGTGCCGTCGATGACGCGGATGATGTCGCCAACCGACAGATTCTCCGGCGCGCGCGCCAGACGATATCCGCCATGCCGCCCTCGCTGGCTTTGCAGCAGCCCGGCCTTGCGCATGTCTAGCAGGATGGCTTCCAGGAATTTGGCCGGAATATTCTCCGACGCGGCGATTTCCCCGATCTGGACCGTTGTGCCATCTTCAAAGCGATCAGCCAGATGGATACAGGCGCGAAGGGCGTATTTTGCCCGCTGGGTAAGCATCGCGGTCAAACTTTCCGGCACAAACAGGTCTACCCTTCATGGCGTTTCCGCGCGCCGATAGCAAGGGGCCCGTTTCGCTGATCAGCCTTCCGCTTCCGTCGCCATGGCGCGCGACAGCTCGGGGATACGGTCTGCCAAGGCGCGTTGCGCCCGCTCTGCCGCAGCGGCGAGATGCGCCAGCGGTTTCGCCAACGCGGCCCGGTCGGTGCCCGCATCAATTGCCTGTTCCAGGTCGCGCGCTGCCTGCGACAGTTCCATCAGGCCGAAATTTCCGGCCAGGGAAACCATGGAATGGGCCTGGGCCCGCACAACATCCACGCTGATCGTGCTATCGCCGACCAGGGCCGTACGCTGCCGCAGGGTCGTGGCCACCTCCTCCATCATGGGCAGCAGCGCACCCGCCCCCATCAGCGCTTCCAGCTGTGCCTGCATGTCCATGGACAGCACAGGCAGATTGCCGCCAGCGGGGCCGCCAGCGGGTGCTGGTGCCTGGGCGGGGCCGATGCGCTGTGACCAGCGGGTCAGGGCGGCGACCAGATGGCTGGCTTCGATCGGTTTCGCGATATGGTCGTTCATCCCGGCCTTGCGGCAGCGTTCTACCTCCGACGGCAGGGCGTTGGCAGTCAGGGCGATGATGGGGATGCGGCCCGCGACGGAGGGCAGGGCGCGGATGGCGCGCGTTGCCTCCAGCCCATCCATCCCCGGCATCTGCACATCCATCAGCACCAGATCATAGGTCGTGCGCTGGACGGCGGCTACGGCGGCGGCGCCATCGACGGCGATATCGACCCGGTGGCCCACCCGTTCCAGAATGGCGCGAACCAGAAGCTGGTTCACGGGTAGGTCCTCTGCCACAAGGATATGCATGGTGCGGGCGTCAGCCCCATCCTCGCCGGCACCGGGTGTTGGCAGGGCGGGTGCATTGCTGGGCGGATCAGTGAGGCGGAGGGGGATCTCGATCCAGAACAGGCTGCCCCGCCCCGCTTCGCTGGATAGGCCCAGCCGTCCGCCCATTAAGGTGATCAGGCGCTTGCAGATCGCCAGACCCAGGCCCGTTCCGCCATAGCGGCGGGCCGTGGAGGCGTCGGCCTGATGGAACGGCTCGAACAGCTGTGGCTGACGCTCCGGTGCGATGCCGATGCCGGTATCGGCGACCGCAATGCGCAGCGACCCGTTGCCCTCGCCCGCGATCGTGGTGGCCGACAGGGTGACATGGCCGGCCTGCGTGAACTTGACGGCATTGTTCAGCAGGTTCAGCACCACCTGCCGTACCCGTGTCGGGTCAAGCATCAGCCAGGGGGGCAGGTCGGCTGAAAGATCGATCCGCAGGGACAGGCCCTTTTCCTGTGCCATGGGTCGGACCAGTTCGGCACAGGTTTGCAACATGCCCACGGTGTCGGTGGGCATCTCCTCCAGCTGAAGGTGTCCGGCATCGACCTTGGAGAAATCCAGCACGTCATTGATGACGGCCAGAAGCGTGCGCCCGGCTTCCGCCTGCAAGCCGATGTAACGCCGCCGCTCCGTCTCCGGCAGGTCGGCGGTCAGCAGCAGGTCGGCAAAGCCGATCACGGCATTCAGGGGCGTGCGCAACTCGTGGCTGACGGTGGCCAGGAAGTCGGTCTTGGCGCGGGCCGCCGCCTCCGCCTCCCGCCGTGCCATCAGCAGGGCTTCCTCCTGTGCGGTCCGGTCGGTCACGTCGCTGACAGCGCCGAACAGGGCGAAGGGCTTGCCATCGGGCCCGAACTCCACCACCCCGCGCGTCACGACATGACGCGTCTCGCCTGTGGGCCGGATGATGCGCAGGCCCATTTCATAGCTGGCGCCCGACTGCATGGCCGTGGTCACAAGCTCACGTAACCGGTCACGGTCCTCTGGGTGATGGGCGGCCAGTGTGGCCTCCATGGTCGGCTGGAACTTGTCTTTGCGCAGGCCATAGATGCGATAGACTTCGTCCGACCAGGTGAGGCGGCGGGTCGACAGCTCGAACCGCCAATGGCCGACCATCGCAAGCTGCTCACCCAGCCGCAGCAGGCGGTTGGCCTCTGACAGATCGCGTGATTGCGCCCGCCGACGGCGCGCCTCCACCGCCAACGCCCGGAACAGCGCGATCATTCCCAGGCTGGCGATTGTCGCGGCGGCCAGGGCGCGCAGGGCCAGCGTCCACCAAGGCGTCAGAACATCGCTCAAGGCCCGGCCAACCAGGGCGTAGAGCGGGTAGGAGCGGACCTGACGGAAAGCCAGCAGCCGGTGAATGCCATCCACGCTGCTGATATTCTCCACCACCCCATGCGGGGTCTGGCGCGCTGTGGACATCAGGGCGCCATCGTCCAGCACCTGTCCCAGGCCGCTGTTGCCGTCGCCATTGTCGGCGCGGCTGGAACGGGCCCGGATGATCCCGTCCGCTCCCAGCAGATTGACCACGCCGTTCTCGCCCAGATCCAGCTTGTGGTAATAGGCGGAGAGGTAGAAGGGGTCCATGGCCAGGGTGATGATACCGGCCAGGGTACCATCGAGGTGGTTTAGCCGCAGGCTGACCGGCAGCGACCATCTGCCCGACAATCGGCCAACGATGGGCGGGCCGACAAAGACGCTGCCCGTGTCCTGTCCGACATGCACGGCGACATGGGCGCGGTCCAGATAGTTGGTGATCCGCGCTTCCGGCCCCATGCCCAGCGAACTGTCGATCAGGTAGCCATCGGCACCGATGATCGACATCTGCACCGTGAAGCCTTCGGGCATCGTGTGCTTGCGCATGAACCGGCGCAGGTCGAAGCCGGTCGGGTCCGTTTCATATTCGGTCTTGGCCGTGCGCAGCGTCTGTTCGACCGTGGACAGGATCCAGAAGGACTGTTCCTCGAATGCCAGCGCTAGATTGGAGACATCGCGCCGAGCCTGGTCCAACGCCCGCTCGCGTTCCAGCCACAGCAGCACGCCCGTCCCACCCCAGATCAGGACCAAGGTGAATGCCAGGATCAGGGTCAGCTTCTTGGACGCGACCACCATCGATTCTCCGGGCGGCGGCAATTCCCCTGCCGCGCGATCATTCGATACCTGGACTAAGTAACAAACCAACCCCGCCTATTGGCGGGTGCAGAAGGTTAGGTCACGTGATCAGGCGTCGGATAAGATATGGAAACGACCTCCAGTTCCTCCAGCCCCGCCGGTGTGCGCAGCGTGACCAGATCGCCCTCACGCGCCTTCAGAAGGGCCCTCGCGACGGGCGAGACCCAGGAAATCCGCCCTGGCCCCATATCCGTCTCATCCACGCCGACGATTGTCACAGTATTCTCCATGCCGTCTTCGCGGGCATAAGTGACGGTGGCGCCGAAAAACACCTGATCGCGGTGCTTTTGCTGGCTTGCGTCCACGACATTGGCGATTTCCAGACGCTTGGTCAGGAAACGCATGCGTCGGTCGATCTCGCGCAGGCGCTTCTTGCCATAGATATAGTCGCCATTTTCCGACCGGTCGCCATTGCCGGCGGCCCAATGCACGATCTCCACGATCTTGGGCCGTTCCACGCGCAGCAGGTTCTGCAACTCCCGTTGCATGCGGTCGAAACCCTGCGGGGTGATGTGATTCTTGGTGCCCGGCGGCAGCGGGCGCGGATCATCGGCGCCGTCATCATGGTCAGCGGCGGCGTCGCGCGCATTCTCGTTGACCCAGGCCTTGCTCATCCCTGCACCGCACCCGTTGCGAAACCAGCACAGGGTTTAACGCGGATCTGGCCTGTCAGGAAAGGGAAGCTTCACCCCGCCAGGGCAATGTCGCTTACATCCGAGGCCGTGAGTCGGGCCAGACGATGGTCGGGCAGGGCGCAGAGCAGTTTCACCCGCCGCTCCACCATGCCGAACACAAGATTCAGCAGGGCACGACGTTCCGTCTCCGATCCTTCAAGCGCCAGCGGATCGGGGAACCGCCAAGTCACCCGCATCGGATTGCCGGTGAAGGCCGGCTGCGGCAGCGCGGTGGACTGTTCGCAAACATGAAAGACGAAATCCAGATCCGGCGCATCAGGGCCTGTGAACAGATCCCAGCGCTTTGGCCGCAGCGTCTCCGTGTCGACCCCAACCTTGCGCAGCAGGTCGAGCGTGATCGGATCGGCTTCGTCGCGCGGTTCGGGGCCGGCAGAGAAGGTATCAAAGCGGCCCGCCCCCCATTTGCGCAGCAGCCCCTCCGCCATCAGGCTGCGCGAGGCATTGCGGCGGCAGATGAACAGAACGGAAAAGGGACGGTCAGGCGACATGGGTCGGACCCCGTTGCGCGTGGATAGCGCCTGGGGACTTACCGCATCATCGGCGACAGAAATGTCACCATTCCATGGTGGTTGCGTGACAGGAACGGGCAGAAGCCCTTATGCGCCACCATTCAGGCGGTTCCAGACGCCACGGACCTGCCCGGCAAGGCCCATCGGTTCGAACGGTTTGGCGATGACATCCACCACGCCCAGCGCAAGGAAAGCCTCTACTTCGCGCGGTTGTACCTTGGCGGTGATGAAGATGACGGGGATATCGGCGGTCTCCGGATCATCCTGCAGCGCGCGTAGCGTTGCAGGCCCATCCATGACCGGCATCATCACATCCAGCATGATCAACTGTGGCTTGAAGCGCTTGGCCATTTCCACGGCCTTGGTCCCACTGTCGCACAGTTCCACAGTGAACTTCCCGATCCGGGTCAGCGCCAGATTGGTGACGGTGCGCAGCATTTCCTCATCCTCGACATAGAGGATACGCTCAAGCGCGGGGATCATGGGGGGGCTCCACGGGTGCTGACATTGCGCCGGTTTCCAACTCGGGGGCCATCCTATGTATCAGGCTGCGGATGGTGTCCACCAGTTCCTCGTTGCGGGCCCTGGACTTGACCAGTGTGGCCGCGACCTGCCGCATCTTCACAGGCCCCGCATCGGCGCCGGTAAAAACCACGATGGGCACGGGCAGTCCCTGCCGGTCGCGCAGATGCGGGATGACATCCAGGCCGCAGCCGTCGGGCATGTCGATATCGATGATCCCGATATCGAACGGCCCCGCCGCGGCTGCTTCCATGGCTGCGGCCAGGGTGGAGGCTGGGTGTATTTCTGCCTGTCCGGACAGGAGATGGCGGATGACGGCCTGGATATCGGCATCATCCTCCACATGCAGCAGTCGGGGCCGGTGGGGGGCATCATCGCGGACGGCCCGGCGCAGGCCGGCGATCAGCCGTTCCTCGTCAATGGGCTTGGACAGCCAGTCGATGACGCCCACGGCCTCTCCCTCGATGGCGTCGCGCTCGCCATCACCGCTGGCTGTGACAACGATAACCGGCAGGTCCCTGGTTTCCGGTTGGGCACGGATGGCGCGGAACAAGCTGACCCCCGGCAGGTCGGGCAGCATCAGGTCCAGGGTCATGGCCTGGAACGGATGGCGGGCCAGCAGGGACAGGGCCTCCCCCGCCGTTGCGGCGACGGTCGGCGTGAAGCCGGCCTGCGACAGCATTAGCGACAGAAGCCGGGCGATATGGGGATCATCCTCGCAGATCAGGATATCGGCGGGAATCGGGGCCGGCATCGCTGGTGGCGACACAACATTGGCATCCTGCAAAACCGGGAGGTCGATATGAAACCGGGTACCGTGACCGGGCACGCTGTCGAAACCGATCTGCCCGCCCTGGCGTTCCACGATCTCCTTGGTGATGGCCAGGCCCAGGCCCGTTCCGCCTTTGGCCCGGCTGTCGGAACCGTCCGCCTGCGCGAAACGCTGGAAAATGCGGTCGCGGAAACTCTCATCAATGCCGATCCCCTGGTCCGCCACCGTCGCCCGCACCATACCGTCAGGGCGCAGTTCCATTGACAGGGTTACTGTGCTGCCGGGCGGGGAGAATTTCACGGCATTGGAGATCAGATTGGCGAAGGCCTGGGCCAGCCGGTCCGGATCGACCATGACCTTGGCTTCTGCCCGTGTCTGTGGTGCCAGACCCGGACCGGCGGCCAGCTTCACCTGCGACCGCTCCGCCAGGGCCAGATGGTCACGCACCGCCTCATCCAGAAGGGCCGGCAGCGACCGCGGTGCCAGATCGAAGCGCATCTTGCCTGATGCGATCTTCTCCATGTCCAGCAGATCGTTGATCAGGCGGATCAGGCGCTCGGTGCTTTCCTGAGCGATATCCGTCAATTGCCGCGCATCGGTGGGCAAGGGGCCGAACATGTCGGAATTGATCATCCCCAACGAGGCACGGATGGCGGTCAGCGGTGTACGCAGTTCGTGGCTGACCGTGGAAATGAATTCCGACTTCAGCCGGTCCATTTCCTTTAGGTGCGAGATGTCATTGGCCACGCCCAGGAAGCCCGTCACTTCTCCCTGGCCGTCGCGGATGGCGGTGACGGATAGCAGGACGGGGAAATGGCGGCCATCGCGGGCGATATAGGTCCATTCCCGCTGATCCCGCTTGCCCAAACGGGCGCGGTGCACAAAGGCCTCGAACGGATCGGGGGGCGGCTGACCCAGATCGGCGGTCAGCTTGGCGACGGCGCGCGCCACCTCTCCCATGTCATGGAAGCATTTGGGCGTTTCTTTGCCCACCATCTCGGCGGCGGTATAGCCCAGCATGCGTTCTGCCCCGCGGTTGAAGGCGCGGATTGTGCCGTGGGGGTCGGTGACGATGATGGCATTGTCGGCACTGTCGACAATGGCCTGAAGCTCGCTGGTCAGGCGGCGCATCTCATCCTCGGCCTGTTTGCGGGCCGTGATCACCTCGGTGAACATCACGATACCGCCGACGCTACCGTCGATATCGTACCAGGGATGGATTTCCCAGCGCAGCCAGACGACGGAACCGTCTGCGCGCTGGAACTGATCCTCGGCGGCACTGGCATGTTCGCCGGCCAGGCAGCGTTCATGGATGCCCCGCCACCGCTCCTCGATCTCCGGAAAAATCTCGTAATGCGAGCGGCCGATCAGGTCGCGGTCATTCAGATCATAGTCGGACAGCCAGCGCCGGCTGACGGCGACATAGCGCAATCTTGTGTCCAGCATGGCGATGGCCGCCGGCGCATGCCGGATGAACAGGTCCAGCAGATGTTCACGCCGGCGAAGGGCATCGGCCAGTGACTGGCCAGCCAGATGCACCGCCCGAAAGGCACCGGCGGCGCGCGACAGGTCGCCGACCTCATCCGGCCTTGAAATGTCGGGCATCGTCACGTCGGTCTCCCCACGCGCGATCTGCTCGAACACCTCGGTCAGCTTGGCCAGCGGCCGCAGCACCCGCCAATGCACCAGCAACAGGGCCACACCGCCAATGATCAGCGTGGCCAGGCACAGCAGCACACCCTGGGCCAGACTGACCAGCGCGTCCTGTGACAGGCGGCGGGCCCGGACCTCCGTTACGGATTTGGAAGCGGTCAGCACCGCCTCCACGGCCTCGATCCCCGTCGTTGCCATGCTGAACCAGTCGGCGGCGGAGACCGGGTCGATCTGTCCGGCACGGGCCAGATCCATAGCCCTTCGACGGAACGGCTCAATGCGGTTGGAGATCAGGCTATCGGTGGCGGACGTGGCGATGCGCACTGTCTCCATGCCGACATCGCTCTGGGCGGCCAATTGCCGGACATTTTCCCAGGCCAGGGTGAAGCGGGTCTCCGACTCCGCCAGCATTTCGATGGTGTTCGGGGTGGCGCCGCGTATCAGGGCCGCCGACAGCAGGGCACGCAGCCGCCCCGCCTGCTCCGCCGCGATCCAGGCCGACTGACGCAGCGGGGCATGCGCGGCGATCAGCGGGTCGATGATGGGGGAACGGTCGGCCAGCATCTGATGCGACAGCCGGGCCTGATCGATCAGGCCCGTCATGGTGCCGAACCAGCGCTCCGCCAGATCGTCCGGTCGCTCCGCCTGTGTCCGGTATAGTGCTTCGTCCAGCTGCTCGCGCATGGACCCCAGGGTCTTGCGCGCCTGACGCAGCGTGGCCAGAAGTTCCGTGGCGCCGTTGGGGGCCTGATCGGGATGGGACAGATGGGTCAGCAGCGTGTCCAACTGCGTGTCGGTATGGGTGCGGACCGACCGCAGCGGGGCCAGCTGTGCCTCCCCCGGCACGGTTTCCTGGGACAGCAGGACATAGGTCGTACCGCGTTCCAGCGCCCAGCCCAGCGCCAGTTCCACCAGCATGCCGCGCGCCTGATCGGCCGCCAGATACCGGTCGGCCGCGCGTTTGTCGTTCCAGTCACGCAAAAGCCCCAGGACAGCCAAAGCCACCAGGGCGGCGGCCATGACCAGCATCAACAGGGGGATCAGCAAGCGAAGGCGCATGCGCGGTCGGTCCGCTCCGCAATTCAGGATGCGGACCGGAACGAACTGTCCGTCGTCCCTTCCCGCGAAACGACGATGACGCAATCAAGCGGTGCAGACCAGCGTCAGAACGCCTCCCTATCCTAAAGCTTATAACGTCCTTAGGGAGAGACGGCACCGCCCCATTGCCTACTCCAGATAGCCGTCGACCTCGGCAGCCGCCCGTTCCAGCGGCCAGTTCAGGCGCTCGATGATCTCATCAATCGCGTCTTCCGGTGACAGCGACCCACGGCCCAGCTTTTCCAGAATGGCGTCGAGAATCGACTCCTCCTTGGGGTTGGGGCGACCGTAGGGCTTCAGAATATCGAGAATGCTGCTCATGCGCGTTGCTGTTTCCCGCTGGAGCCTGCCCCGGTGGGGGCGGCTGATGGGGGCGAGATTACACGCCCAGCCCCGCTGTTGGCTAGCGGTCAGGGGCTCAGCCGCGACCGAAATCCATCAGGTCGGGTGCGTTGTTGACCAGCGTTTCGGCCATGGCCTCGACACGGGCCAGAAGGCCGGGCTCAAGGCCCTCGACGATTTCCGTCTCATTCTTCATTTCAGAAAGTTGTTTAACCCAGCGCTCCAACACGAATCGTGTTCCGATCGGCATATGGCTTATATTGGCAGCCATCTTCTCCAGGCGCGGGGCAACGGCGCCCAGATGCAGCTGCCACAGGGCCACGGTCAGCTGACGCAGCTGGCGTTCCACCTGGGCTCGCCGCTCCTCGTCCAATGAGGCGGTGTTGGACCGCATGACCGAGGTGAAGGCGGCCACCGCTTCGAAGGCGGGACCCAGCTCCTTGAACTGCCGCAGCGCGATGGTAACGTCCGGTGGAATGGGCAGACCGGCGCACCGATTCTGCAGACGGGCCAGATCTTCCTGCAGCAATGCCAGCTGCAATCGAATGGTCCGGTCGGCTGATTTGCTTTGCATCCGAAAGATACCTCCACCAAAAGGTATAAACCGAATCGCCAGTCTGCAAAGCGGGAAATGCATTCGCCCCTGCTTGGCGGGTGTTGCAAGTATTTCCACAGCACTCGAACAAACCTTCTATGACCATTCGCCGTTGCGGTGCCGCAACACTCGCCATTTCGCGGTAAGCCACCTGTGCTGATGGTATGGATGAGGAACGCGTTCGGCGGAAAAAGGAATCGTCATCCTGTCATAAATTATTGGTATTAAAGGATTATATTTGATCGCGCAGTAACTGTGCCGGTGAGTGGCGCTGCGTTGTGGCGTGACAGGAAAGTCTTGATGCGGCTGGTCATGATGGTATTTTGGACCCAGCCACACGCAAGAAGCCTCTCGCAACGCGAAAAAGAAGTGGTATAAGGCACATCGGTCCAACCTCTGGGGAATTTACCAATGAAAAAGGAACTCTTGGCTCTGACGTTCGCCATCGCGCTGGGCGCAGCCCCGAGCATCGCTAACGCACAGAGCACTTCCGGCGCCGCGCCGGCGGCTGCTCCGACCGCCACCGGTTCTGCCGCTGGTGCGGGCGCCTCTGGCGTCGCCCTGGGTTCCCTGGGCACCGTTGCTGTTGTCGGCGCCGTCGCCGTTGCTGGCGTCGTGGCTGCCGCTTCCGGTGGTGGTGACGAAGAGCAGCCGGGTCCCGGCCCGGGTCCGGGTCCTGGCACCCAGACCACGCCGACCAGCACGAGCACCAGCACGCGCACGGCGACGTCGACCCGCTGATCGGGTCCGTACCAGCAGGCTGTGGGCTATGGAACTGGACCTCTGGATCGCTCCGGAGGTCCTTTTCTTGTTTGCGCGTTTTGTGGCGGGCAGGGCGGCGTCACAGAACATCCACATGTCCTTTAGTGCTGCCAGGCTCCGGGTTACGCCGCCGGCTTGATGATCTCGATATTCACGGGCTCTGTGCGGTCGTGAATGTGCTGCCGGGTTTTCCAGCAGAAGCCGGTCGCCGGTTCGATCCAATAATCATTGCTGAAGGGCTTCATCCCCGTCATCACCACGTCTTCACGCAGGTGGGTCAGGGTGAAGTCGCGTTCCAGGATCGTGACCTTTTCCGTGCCCAGGTCGCTGAACCGGCCTTTGACCGCAACATCGAACAGGCCTGCGGCCTGAATATCGACATGGCGGATATACTCCTTCCCGATCAGCGAGCGCAGATCGGGGATGGTATCCTGCGGAAATGACGTGCGTGACAGATCGCCGGGCAGCCCCACGGTCTGTATCAGGAAGGGGCCGCGTGTCACCAGCACCTGCCGCGTCTGGCTATAATAATAGAGTGCCCCATTTCCGCCGATTTCGCCCAGCACCATGAAGGCCTCACTGCTGTCCTCCAACCAAGCCAGGATTGAGGCATAGGGCAGGGCATCCGCCTGCGCCCGCGTCACAGGTGCCTTGCCGCCAATGCCACCCACCGCCGCCACAGTTGCCCAGTACGGAGATTCAGTGTTACCCAGGTCTCCGCATGCCGTCAGGACAGTGGCTGGCAGCAGCGTGGTGGCGATCGCACCCAGGCATTGGCGACGGTTCAGCAGTGTCGCGTGGCCTTTGGAATCGCTTTTGGGAAGTGTCATGGAGAACTCGATGCGTCGTGTGTTCAAGGGCGCCGTCAGTGGGCGGCACTTGCAGGTCGGTCTAGCATGTGCCGCCCTGCTTGTCAGTGCTGTGATGCCCGCCGCTGCCCAGACCATCGAGTTGCCGGATGGGGCCATCGACCTTCGAAACCTGCAGAGCCAGTTCGGCCAGCGTGGCAACACGCCACAAAATGCCAGCAGCCAGTTGGATCGGTCCCGCACGGGTGTCGGGGGTGTCGACAATTATCTTAATATGCCGTCCGGCCAGACGCAGTTCGATGCGCGCGACCCGATGGACCCGGCCTTCGCGGAAAATGCGGAAATGCGCCGCCCGTCGCCGCTGGAGCGTCAATATAGCCAGCGCGCGGGCAAGCGCCTGGAACAGTTTGGCTATGACCTGCGCAACGAGCGCCGGCTGACCTCCACGGCCCTGCTGAACGGGTCGGTGCCGGATGATTATGTCCTGGGCATCGGTGACGAACTGGTTGTGACATTGCGCGGCCAGGTCAACAGCACGACCAGCGTACGGGTGGACCGCGAGGGGCGCATCGTGCTGCCCAATATGGTCCCTGTTGCTGCCGCCGGTCGCCGCTTTGGTGAGTTCCGGGAGGATCTGACGGCCCAGGCCCAGTCCGCCTTCATCCAGACCAACGTGTTCGTTTCCGTCGGCTCCGTGCGCTCAATCGGCGTACTGGTGACCGGTGAGGTCCGTGCGCCGGGCCGTTACACGCTGACCAGCTTCTCCAGCCTTGTCGATGCCCTGTCACAGGCCGATGGCATTCAGAAGTCGGGATCGCTGCGTGCGCTGAAGATCCTGCGCGGCAACACCACCATCGCGGTGGACCTCTATGATGTGCTGCTGGGCAGCCGTACGCTGAATGATCTGCGGCTTCAGGATGGGGACCAGATCGTGGTACCCGCCATCGGGGAAACCGTGGCGGTGCAGGGCGATGTGGTGCGCCCCGGCATTTACGAGCTGAAATCCAATGAGGCCGGCCTCTCGGCTGTGCTGGAACTGGCCGGCGGGCCGCAGCGTGCGCGCGGCAACCGCATCGATGTTCTGCGGTTGGACAAATCGGGCCGCAATCAGGTGATCCGCAACGCCACCGGCGGGGCCAAGGTCGTGGCCGGTGACATCGTCTCGGTGGACTTGCCGCGTGATGCCTTCGCCCTTGAGGGTGCTGCGGAGATGCCGGGTGGCCGTGGCCTGGCCGAAGCCAAGACGCTGCGCGATGTGCTGAGCGATCCCTATGTCCTGTCGGCCAACCCCTACCTGCCTCTGGCCGTCATCGACACTGAGGACCCCGTGACGCGGCAGCGCCGCTATGTGCCTATCGACCTTCAGCGCGTCCTGGATGGCTCCATGAATATGACGCTGCGGGAACGCGACCGCGTGATCGTGCTCAGCCAGGCGGATATCCGCTATCTGGGTTCCGCCGACGTTCAGGCCGTACTGCGTGGGGAACAGCCGCCCAGTGTGAAGCTGGCCGTTGATCGCACCATCACTGGTGAGAAGTTGGCCATGGCCGGTGCTGCCTCGTTTCCCGCGGAGGACGCTGCCACGAGCCAGTCGAGTCAGCAGCGCTCACAGGCCCGCCGCACGCGGGAGCCTGCCGCCGGCACGGGCTTCGATGCCTATGAGGCGTACCAGCAGGATCGTGACCGCCAGCAATACGCGCCCCGCGACGAGATCCAGGACGGACGGGAGAGTGACGGCACGGGCCGCCCGCGCCGTCTGATCGGGACCTATCAGGATCCGACCAATCCCGCCGGTGTCCGTCTGGTCGAATCCGATGTGGAATGTGGTGGCCTGCAGACCCTGGCTTCGCTGGCGTCTGAGGGCTTGCAGCAGCGCTATTCTGTAGCGATGCGTACCGGTTCTCGGCAACTGGTGGATACGTCGGTGATTGATATCCGGTCCTGCCCGCGCATTTTCCACCGTCATCCCGACCTGCTGCCCTTCCTGCTTGAATACGCCATCTCCATCGAGGGTGAAGTGCGTTTTCCCGGCGTCTATCCCGTTGTGCCGGGTGTCAAGGCGGACACGGTGTTGAAGGCCGTGGGGGGCGTGACCCTGGACGCCGATTCCGATGCCGTGGAGATGACCAATGTCCAGGGCGAGCGTACGGCGGACATGAGCCTGCGCCAGCTGAACCAGTCCACCCTCAATCCCGGTGATGTGGTCCGTATTGCGGCCCGTGTCGCCAAGCGCGAGGTCGGCGTCGTCAAGGTGGCTGGCGAGGTGATGCGTCCCGGTCGCTACGACATCAAGCGGGGTGAGCGTCTGTCGGATTTGCTGCGTCGTGTCGACGGGCTGACCGCCGAGGCCTTCCCCTATGGCGCGGTCTTCACGCGTGAACGCGTGCGACAAGCCGAGGAGGCGGGCTTCCGCCGTGCCGCCCTGGAACTGGAACAATCCATTCCTAGCGTCATGGCCAGCGCATCGGGTCAGGAAGCCGAACAGGCACGTCAGGCCCTGCCGTTCCTGCAAGGCCTGATCGCCAGCCTAAAGGCGACAAAGGCCGTGGGCCGCGTTGTGGTTGAGGTTGACCCCACCGTGCTTGCCGCGCGCCCGGAGCTGGATTTCGTGCTGGAGCCGGGTGATGAGTTGATCATCCCCAAGCGGCCCTCGCATGTGACCGTGTCGGGTGAAGTCCTCAACGCCGGTTCCGTGATGTTTAAGAGCGGTAAATCGGCCCGTGACTATATCAAGATGGCCGGTGGCGTCACCTCTGCGGCGGAGGAGTCCGATGCGTTCGTGATCTATCCCAACGGTGAGTCCGAGCCGTTGAGCCTTGGTCGGTTCAGCGACGGCAGCGTGCCGATTCCGCCAGGGGCGACCATCGTGGTGCCGCGTGACCCGCAGCCGTTCAACTTCCTGACCATGACCCGTACGGTCGTGGGCCTGTTGAGCGATCTGGCCCTGTCGGCGGCGTCGCTGGCCGTGATTTCCCGGAACTGAGGCGGATAGATCGTGACCATGTTCCGCTTCGGCAGGACGGCAACCGCCGCCATCGCGCTTCTGGCGATGGCGGCTCCGGTCGCCGCCCAGGAGAACAATCCCTTCCTGCCCTGGCGGCCACCGGAGACGGTGAACGATTTTGGTGGTACTGGCCTGATCCAGACCCCTGTCGCCCGGGCAGCACCCGATGGTCAGGCCTATGCCGGCTTTACTTATGTCTGGCCCTATTCACGCTATTTCATCACGGTGCAGGGGCTGCCCTGGCTGGAAGCCACCCTGCGCTATACCAGCGTCGCCAACCGCTTCTACGGGCCCGAAGATTTCTCCGGGTTCCAATCCTACAAGGATCGCGGCATCGACGTGAAAGTGCGGCTGGTCGAGGGCAATGCCACCTGGCCGAATGTAGCTGTCGGGCTGCGCGATATTGCCGGCACCGGTCTTTTCGGTTCCGAATATATCGTTGCGGATCAAAGCCTCGGTGACTTTGACCTGTCCCTGGGCATGGGCTGGGGCAATATGGGCACCCAGAACAAGTTCAGCAATCCGCTGGGTCTGATTTCTAAAAAGTTCAAGACGCGCCCGACCGGCTTCACAGAGGGCGGTGGGGCCCTGTCGACGGACTTTTTCCGCGGCCCCGTCTCGCTTTTCGGCGGGGTTGCTTGGCAAACGCCGCTGGAAGGGCTGCGTCTGAAGCTGGAATATGATCCGAACGACTATCAGAGCGAGCCGCTGGACAATGACCTGAAACAGTCCATCCCCCTTAATATCGGCTTTGATTACAAGCCGTGGGATTGGCTGCAGGTTGGTGCCGCACTGGAGCGTGGCAACCGCGCCATGCTTCGTTTCGCAACGACAACGAATTTTCATAAGGCGAAGGGGCCGGGCAAGATCGACGCGCCGCCGCCCCCGCTGATGCCCACGGCCGCTGCTGCCGCTGCTGCCCCCTCGGCGGCGCCCGCTGCCGCGCCTGATGCACCGCGTTCTGCGTCCGCGCCGGCGGATGATGTGCGGACGGGCCTGGGCCGGCAGGCCGCACTGGATGGTCTGGCGCTTCAGCATTTCGCCCGCATGGCCGGTGAGATCCATATCACGGTGGCGGGAACGCCCGCGCGCGACAGCGTGGCCGTATCCTATGATCTGGCCCGCCGCGCGGCGGAACTGGCGCCAGATTTCACGGGCCGCATCCAGGTGACGCGGGTTGAATATAACCTGCCCTGGATGGTGACCAGTTTTGAGGCCGACAGTCTGCGCCGGGATGCGGGGCTGCGCGTCACCAGCCGTGCCCCGGTCCCCGCCATCTATCCGGTCCCGCCCGTTACGGGCCAGGCACCGGATGAGACAGTACGCAAGGAATTGTCCGCGCAGTTGCAGAAGCAGGGTTTCTTCCTGTCGGCGGTCGATTACAAGGCTCCGAAGGTGACCCTGTTCCTGGGCAATGGCCGCTATCGGCAGGTGCCGAAGGCCATCGGGCGCGCGGCCCGCACAGCCGCTGCCGTCCTGCCGCCCGAATATCAGGAGATCGAGATCATCTTCGTGGACAATGGCATGGAGATGCTGTCGGCCACGATATTCCGGGTCGATCTGGAACGTGCCTTGTCCCCCTATGGCGGGTCCATCGAGGAAGCCTGGATGCGCACCAGCATCGAACGGCCCTCTGCCAAGGCCGAGGATGCCAGCCATCCCGAAGATGTGGAATATCCCGGCGTCGGCTGGAACATCCGGCCGGCCCTGCGTCAGACCTTAGGCCGTCCGGAAAGCTTCATCCTGTATCAGGCCTGGGTGCGTCTGAACGGCACGCTGGTCCTGGCTCCGGGCCTAAACCTTGCCGGCGGGCTGGGCATCGACGTGTCGAACAATTTCGACAAGATGCGCATCCCGTCGGACAGTCTGTTGCCGCGTGTCCGGTCCGACATCAAGGAGTACCTGCAGCAGGGTACGACCGCGATGACCTATCTCCAGGCCGACTATACGCGGGAAATCGGCACCGACACCTATGCCCGCGTTTATGGCGGGTATCTGGAGGAAATGTTCGGCGGCATGGGCAGCGAGGTCCTGTACAAGCCGTTCGGTAAGGAATGGGCTATCGGGCTGGACGTGGCCTGGGCTAAACAGCGTGACTATGACCAGTGGTTCAAGTTCCGCCCATACGATGTCGTTACTGGTCACCTGACCGGCTATTATCATTACGAGCCACTGGGCGTTGACGCCAATGTGAAGGTAGGACGCTATCTGGCTGGTGATGAGGGGGCGACGTTCGAATTGTCCCGCACGTTCGACAGCGGTGTTACGGTCGGTGCCTTTGCGACCTTCACCAATGTGTCACCGGAGAAGTTCGGTGAAGGGCGCTTTGACAAGGGTATTTACTTCATCATTCCGCTGGACAATCTCTATGTGAAATCCACCCGGGGCAGCCTGGGTTGGCTGTGGCGACCGTTGACCCGCGATGGTGGCCAGACTCTCAGTGCTCGTCGGCCACTGATCGGTCAGGTGAATGCCGCTGATGGCGCTGCGCTACGGCGCAATTGGAACTTGTTACTGGATTGATGACGGAAGCACAGAGTTTTTATCGCGATTTTCTTAGGAAGATGATGATGGGCAATGCTCTGCAATTGATGGATATCCGGACAGTTGAGCGTTTGCTCCGCGCGAAGTGGCGTTGGTACCTGGCGGCATTGGTTCTCGGTTTTCTCGCGACAGGCCTCTTTCTACCGCTACTCGACAAGGGGTACAAGGCGGAGGCGACTATCCAGTTGCGGGAAGAACAGCGCAGTCCCCAGCTCAGCAGCATCCTTTCCAGCCTCTCCAACTCCGACAGCTACAACTCACTTGACGCGGTGTTGGGGTCCCGGACTTTGGCGGAGAGGTTGGCGGCACGCCGAGACGTCGTCGATGCACTGAGCATAGACAAGCTGCGGGGTTCCGTTATGCGCCGTATCACCAATGTCATTGAGACCGGTCTGTTCGGCATGGACAGTGCTGGCGAGGCGGGATTGGCCGACAACATCCGGCAACTGCTGGTGGAACGTTTGTCGCTAAGCCGCTCCGGTACGACATCCAGCGTGGTATCTATCGAATTCTCCGCCCGCAGTGAGGACGCGTCCAAGCTGGTTCTGATCGCGATCATGCAGGAAGCAGACACGTTGCTACGCGCCATCAACGTTTCAGGGCTTGAAGAACGCCAGGTACGGGTGAATCTTATGCTTCAGCAGGCCGCGGTGGAAAGTACGCGCAAGTCGTTGGTCACTCTTTATGAGCGATTGGGCGGCGACCTGATCAGCGCACGATCTCTGTCGCCATATGCATTCACGGTCATTGATGCACCATCGGCGGCGACCACCCGGTCCCGGCCAAACTTCATCATTATCTGGGTAAGCTTGACGGCAATGCTCTTTGTCATGATTTCCGCGGTGGTTGTATTTTCGGCTAAGGCAAGAGCCGAATGACCCATATCGCAGCAGTAGGAACACATAACAGTACAGTCGCGTCCGGCGCAGGGGAGACGGGTCTGCTGGTTGCCGCCTTCCTGTTTTTCTCCTTTTTTCCGTATATCAAGGTCATCCCGCTGCCAATTGATACCCAACCGACGGCGGTCTTATTGGGAATGATGCTGTTGTTTCTTTTGAAGCGACATGCCAGCGCACCAGATATTTGGGTAATCGGCGCCATGACCGCAGCTGCTGTGGCCCTGTTTGCGATTGGAGCGAAGGATTTATCGGCGATCCGCAATATCACTGGATATATATCCCTGTTCGTCTTCGCCTACCTTTTCTTTCTTATCGCTGCCGAACAGCCGGACAGGTTGCGGCGCTTCGTGGCGGTGGCCATCTGTGTATGGCTGGCCGTTGGCCTTATGCAGGTCCTGTTGGGCAAAGGCTTCATGACCTTTCTGATATCCGACGCCCGGACTACGGCCGGTCGTGGTGTAACCAGCCTGGCACCGGAGCCAACCTTCTATGCCAGCCAAGTGCTGTTCCTGCTGATCATTCACCTGATATTGGGGGGAAGCCGGATTATTGCGCTGCTGGCATTGATCTCTATATTTATCTGCTCGATTTCCAGCCAGGTGGTCATGATTCTGGCGGTCGCGACGGCGGCATCCGCGCCTTTCATGATTGGCCGCCGTAATGCTCTGATGGTATTCACTGGGATCTTTGTAGTCACGGCCTTTTCCTCCATTGTCTTCGTAGAATTTAAGGATCGATTTAGAATTTTTTATCTCCTTGATATCATCGTTCGCAATCCAACCAGTATTCTTTTGGTGGATGCATCGGCCAATGAAAGGTTTGCAGCTATATATGTATCATTCACATCTTTACAAGAAAATATGTTCTTGCCACATGGAATTTCTGGTCAGATATTCTATGAAAAATACGTTATTCTTAAAAAGTTGAATCCGGAATTCCTCTGGTTTGCTGCGCCGAACAAGTCCAATCTTTCCGGTGCGGGCCGTATCGCATTTGAGCTGGGGGCTCTGTTCTTCTTATTCATGTTAATTGTTATCAGATCGGGTTTGCAGATGAAGGGGGCTTTGCCGATGAGGATATTCGTATTGTTCTCGTACTCCTTGCTTCTATTCTCTGCAATCCCGCTTGCGCACCCAATGCTGGGTGCGGTGATCGGGGTGATGATCGCTTTCCGTGACCAGCCGAATGCTAGCCGGGGCTGGGCCATTTAATGAAGGTCGGCTTCATCGTTCCCGCCCTGATCGGCGAATCCGAACTGCTTCACGCTTGCATCGCCAATCTGCTAAAGCAATGCCGGGCCGTTCCGGCTATCACACCTGTCATCGTGGTATGTGTGCAAGGGCAGGGCTATCTTCCTTCACTCCCTGCCGTGACTGGTTCTGCATCGGTGACTGTGTATCGCCTGCTCGCGTTCGGCGTGTCCGCGGCTCGCAACTGCGCACTGGCGTTGATCGAAAATGTTGTCGATGCTGTGATGTTTGTGGATGTCGGTGTCCGTCCCGGGTATTCCTTCCTGGCAGCAGCTACCGCCGCCCTCGAAAGGTGGCCGATTGTTTCTGCACCTGTAGTCTTCTCTGAGCACCCGTTTGACGGCAGCGATGGAAAAATAAGGGGTGAAGCAATAAGTCGGCTGGTCTTCCGTGGATTTATTTGGTCCTCTATGTTTCGCGTCGATTATGTCCGTGGGATCAGGTTCAACGAGGATGTAGGGCCTGGGACCCCCTCACGCCATCAGGCCGGTGAAGATTCACGGTTTCTCTATGCGGTTTGGGCGCGATCGGGGCTGGAGAAAGTGGGCTGGTTGTCGGGCCAAGCTGTTACTCGGTTGCCAAGGCACGATCTGCAGGTAAAAATCTCTCGTTACGCTTGGGGGCAGGGCTGGTTGGTTGGGCGGTATGTTACCCTGCCGGCGAGTCGGTTAGGTGATAGGGGCTATTTTCTTTGGAGAGCAGTGCTTTTCTGCGCGAAAAGTGTCCTGATGTTATTCCGGCCGGACAGCAGGAGGGTCGGTGGCCTTCGGTTGCGGGCCTTCATTGCCGGTGTGCGCGGCAGTGATCCTGGTGCCCCACCGCTCGCGGGCTGAGCGTCTGCGCTTATAGCCGTAACAGGAAGCCGATCCGTTTACACGGATCCCGCGGACCAAAGCCGAACTTGATGCTGTCTAGGCGACGCCGCAGCCAAGACCTATGGCGTAAGGCGACGTATTCTTCAATCAGTTCACGCTCGGCCGCCGGTAGCGACGGCCCCAGCATTTCCGCCACAGCTGCTGCCTGATCAAAACGCTGGTTTAGGAAAGCCCGGTATTTCTGGTGCCTCATGTCAGATCTGTTGTGCAGCCGGGCCAGCAGTTGTTGAAGTAGGTTCCATCGGCTGGCTCCAACATCATTACCACCATGCTGGCGATAATCGATCAGCGCCTCCGGAATGACGGCGACATGTCCAGTGAAAGTGCAGCACAGGGCCAGCCACCAATCATGCATGATGGCCTTGTCCGGGATGGGTAAGCACTGGCGGCGTGCGGCGGCGTTGATGCCCATGGCGCAGCCCGTGACGACATTTTCCATCAGCAGATGGCGCGGATGCAGCCCGGCTTCGATATCCAGGCCCTGGAAGGCCCACAGGCTGGGATGGTGCACCGCCAGATCGGCATCGACGACACGCAGGTCGCAGAAGGCCAGGCAAGGGCGCTCCGTGCTGTGCTCGCTTTCCAATGCCCGCAAACTCTCCAGAGTGCGGGCCACCTTTGTCGGGTGCCAATGGTCATCCTGATCCGCGAACAACACATAATTGGCATCGCTGGCGGCCAAAAGCCGGGCGAAGTTCGGGCAGGCTCCCCCGGCGCGAGTCGGGAAGGTCAGTATATGGGCGCGATCATTTCCAAATCGTGTGGCCCACTCGCGCAGAAGGTCGGGCGTGTCGTCCGTCGACCCATCATCGCTGATCAATACGCGGAACCCAGCATGTGTTTGCGCCTCCAGCGAGGCCAGCAGGGCCGGCAGATAAGAGGCCCCATTATAGGTGGCGAGCAGGATATCGACTGAACCGGTCATGCAAAGCTCCGCCAGGGGCAATCAGGGCAGAAACGGCCGCCGTAGGGTCGCCGCAAGCTGTGCGGTAACAGCCCGGAGATGACCATCCACGACGAGGCCAAGGCAACAGGTAAATGCAAAGCCCAGCAACCCTTGCCAAAGAACATGCCATCCTCCAGCTGTCACGTTCTGCTCTATCAACAGGAAACAACCGGCCAGCACGGCTAGCGCCGGCAGCAGCTTCACGGTCGTGGCGCCTCGCACGCCCCCGAACCACATCAGCAGCAGTGCATCAACCGTCACACGAATGGTCCAGGCCCAGGCTGCCCCCAGGGCGCCGAACCAGTCGACCAGCAGCCATAGGATACCGATGAAGGGCAGCAACTCAAGCACATGAATGCGCGCAGCCAGATCTGGCCGTCCCCGACCCTGCAGCAGCGACAGTGCGATGAAGGCCAATCCGTTGATCCAGGCGCCCAGAATGAGTACCCGGCCGATGGGCGCCGCCGTGATCGCAAAGTCGGGGCTGATCCACAGGCTGAGGAAGGGGCCGACTAAGAACAGACCTGCCGCACAGCAGGCCCCGAAGAGGTAGGCTAGTGCCACCGTGGCGCGGGCGGCGAGATCACAGGCGTCTTGTTCCTCATACCGCGCAAAACGGGGGAACAACGCACGCGATAGGGCCGCGGCCACGATCTGCATCCGTGTTGCTAGGTTCATGGGCACTGCGTAATATGCGATGGCACCGGCGCCGGATTTAGCACCCAGCACGAACTGATCGATGGAACTCAGAATGGGGCTAACAACGTTGGTGACGGTAGCCCAGGCGCCGTACTGGAACAGGGACTGGCCCGCTTTGCGGTCATAGCGGTATAACCGCAACCGCTCCGACCGGGCCAGCACGAAGAACAGCACGAGAAGGGCTATTAGGCGGACACCAAAGGCTACCGGCAGCACCATGTCCAGGCTTGGCGAGATGAAGGCTGCTGCCAGCGCCGGCATGACCTGGCCGCAGATCAGAGCGGAGGTCTGCAAAATGTTGGCGGCCAGGAAACGCTCGCGCGCTTCTAGCGCACCGATGCCGACACCGGTCAGCAGGGCCAGCGGCAACATGCAGCCGATCCAAGGCAGGCTGGACTCTACCTCCGCCCAGACGCTAGGGGCCAATCCGAAGACCCGCTCAAACAGGATCCCAGTCCCAAGATAGATCACCAAACCACCCACCAGCCCCAGGCTGGTATTGATGTAAAGTGCCGACATCAGGACGCGCCCGCGCTCAATCGCGGGGGCATGGGCCAACCGCGCCAGGGCGTGCGCGGATGCGCGCGACAGCCCGAAATCCAAAAAGCCTAGATAGCCCAGCAGAATCCATACAACGGAAAGAACGCCATAGCGTTCGACCCCCATATGATGGATATAAATCGGGACCGTCACTAAGGACGAAACGATCGGCAGTGCCATGCCCACAAGGTTGAAGAAGAAATTCTTCTTCATGCTTCTTTGTTCCAATCGTTCAGTCCCTGCTCGCGTCCCCCTGATGAAGCCACTGTTGGTACTGCCGGGCTTTCATCGCTGTAGAAAAGCATGCCTCCGGGGGTAGAAGCGGCGGCTTTTCTCACGCCGTGTATGGCACGTCAAGCCGCATCACGGCAGGTCCCTATAGTCGATGCGCTGGAAGTTGAAGGCTATGCGGAACACCATGCCAATGCGGTCCCACTGTCCTCGGCGCATGCGATTGGCAATCGTGATCAGCAGTCCAGCCATGACCGTGGGCATCGCATAGGGAAAGTGCCGCCAGGTGATCCGCAACCGGTTGCGGATATTATAGAAATCGGCCAACAGGCTGATATCCTGCCGCTTGCCGCCGGTTGACCCGCCTTCCTTATGATACACAATGGCACCAGGAGCATAGCCCAGCGCGAAACGGCCCCGGCCCTTCCGGCAATAATCGACCTCTTCCAGATAAAGGAAGTAGCTGGCATCCATCAGCCCGATCTGCTCCAGCCAGGGGCGGCTGATCAGCATGGCGGCACCTACTACAAAGTCCAGCCGTGTGCCGGCAAAACCGGCGGCCTCCGCCACGGGTTGCGCATGCCCGATCAGGCGGACCATCCCTGTCCACCGATTATACTGCGCGCCGCCTGCCGCTTGCATAATGCAGGGGCGGTCATGATAGGCGAGGGTGGAGCCGATGATACCCTGGTCCGGGTGGGCAGCAGCATGTGATAGCACTTGCGACAGTGCATCTGGGGCCACTTCGGTATCATTGTTCAGGACCCAGCAATGGGTCATCGCCGGATCGCAAAGGGCCAGCCGAAGGCCGACATTGTTGCCACCGGCATAGCCGTGGTTACCGGCGTTGCGGATCAGAACGGCGCGGGTCGCTACTGCCGTCACTGCGACATCTGCCTCTGACAGCTCTGTCCAGTCATCGCCGAACCGATCCCGCAGCGCGGTGCGTAGCCGGGGCAGGGAATCATTCGGCGACGCATTATCACATACGGCGAGGCACCAGCCGGTTTCTGACATGGCAAGAAGACTGTCGATACAGCAGATAGTATCCTCCACCCCTTTCCAGTTCAGGAGAACGATCCAAACCGGACGCTTCGGAGCAGCCATGTTTCACCTTTGCGACGCTAAGGGTTAGGGATAGACCGTGCCCCTTGGTGCCGTCAACGCACATCCTGGTTCCGCGTCGCAGCATTCTCTCGAATCAAAGGGTCTTTTCTCTGCCATTTCGCGGAGCTGCGGCGCTTCGATGGTCGTCATGCTGGGATACGCTGTATCCGGTCATTTTCACTGCCGAGTTGTTGCAGAAAAGCAACAGTCAGGCCAATGGAAAAATAATACTGCGAAATCAATAAGTTGTTCGTCATTCTTCAAGCAGCTCAGATCAACAGCGACCTCATGTTAGTGAGTTGCTGAACATTTGTGAATCCGCCATATCGCTTTCGCCAAATTGCCTCTTGCGCGGCGTGGTTCCCTCGCTTAAAGAACCTAATGCGCAACTCCGGTGCAAATGTTCTTGGTGGTACAGCAAGCGAGCAAATTAACTTTCAGAATGGTCGTTGTTTCCGCGGTGTGCGGTCGACAATCAAGGCCGCACGGTCTTCCAACTGCCATATGCGACCGAGACATCGGTTGCGATTTGCCCTTTGGGCTCGTTGCTGTTGCTAGTTTGAGCAGTTTGTATCGGTCAGGCGCTGTCTAATAGCCAACCCACGGAGAATCCTACGATGGCTGTCAACTCGGGTCTCGTCTTCAACGAGGCTTACTACCTCGCAACGTACACGGATGTGGCCGGCGCTATCGGCAAGCTACAGCCGGATGGCGTTACCCTTTACACCTCTGGCAAGCAGCATTTTGATGCCTACGGCGCAGCTGAGGGCCGCGTTGGATCGCCCCTGTTCGATCTGGCTAAGTACAAGCAGCTGTACGGTGACGAGCTTGATGCTGCTGGCTTGACCTCTGACGCTCAGAAGATCGCGCACTGGAACATGTACGGTGCCGCTGAAGGCCGTGACGGCTTCAAGGCTGGTGTCTTCGATGTGGCCGTATACCGCGCGCTGTATGGTGCGGAACTAGGGGACGCTGGCCTCACCAGCGATGAGCAGCTGCGCGCTCACTTTGTTGAGTACGGTTATCGTGAGGGTCGCCAGGCTTCGGCGTCGTTCGACCCGGCAACCTATCTGGCAGCTAATAGCGATATTGCCGCCGCCGCTTCCTCTGCGAACGGTATATTCGGCCTCAAGGGCAATGCTGCCGCGCTGTACCACTACTACAACTACGGCATTTACGAGGGCCGACCGGGCGCTGCTTCCGGTCCAACGTTCTCCATCAGCCAGTCTACCAATCAGGTTGCTGAAGGCGGCACTATCACTTACACGATCACGTCGTCGATCCCCCTGACCGCAGAGCGGACCTTCACCTGGACCATCGCTGGTGACGATGTTGGCGGCACGGTTGATAAGGCAACGTCTGCAGACTTCAGCGCTGCTTCCGCCGTTGTCACTTTCCCGGTTGGCGTGACGAAGTTTGAATTTACCGTTAGCCCCTCGCTGGACACCGCGAGCGAAAGCCTGGAAGGTTTCAAGCTGAACCTGCTGGACAGCAGCCTGAAGCTGGTTGGCTCGCAGACCGCGATCATCACCGACAACAGCGCCAATGCGCCGCAGTCCAAGACCCTGACCACTGGTGCCGACTCATTCACGACCGGTGCTGGTAACGACACGTTCGATGCGACGACCGCAAACTCGCTGAACACCACCGACACCGTCATTGGTGGTGCCGGCACGGACAGCCTGACGGCGACGATCACCGGCGGCGGCACTCTGCGCCCGACCCTGTCAGGCATTGAAAACATCACCCTGACGGTGAGCTCGGCCGCCGCGACCTTGAATCTGGCTGACAGCACCGGCTATTCCCGCTTGGCTTCGCAGTCCAGCTCGAAGTCGGTGACGTTCGATAACGTTTCCTCCACGGGAACGACGTTTGCGCTGACGAGCGTGACTGCCGAAGGCTTGCGGGCTAACTACACCGCCGGCGCGCTGGCTGGTACTGCCGATGTTGCTGCTGTCACGCTGGATACCGTTTCTAACGGTAGCAGTGACACCTCCCTGACTTTCTCCGTCAACGGCACGACCACCAACACGCTGGAGACGGTTTCGATCACGACCCGTGGTGGTGCATCGACGCTGCAAAGCATCGTGACCACCGACGTGGGCACGAAGACGCTCAACATCGCTGGTGATCAGAACCTGACGGTTGCTAGCTCCTTGACCGCGGCCATCAACGTTGTCAACGCCAGCGGCCTGTCCGGCCAACTGTCGATCACTGGTGCAAACACGACCGGTATGACGATCACGGGCGGTTCCGCCAATGACGTGCTGACCGCCGTCGGCGGTGCCGACAGCATCTCTGGTGGCGCTGGTAATGACAACATCACCGGCGGTGCGGGTGCCAACACCCTGGCCGGTGGTACCGGTGACGACACCGTCACGGGTGGTTCCGGTGCGGACGTTCTGTCGGGTGAGGATGGCGCTGACGTCATCGTTGTTAGCGCTGCTGGTGGCTTGACCACTGAGTATATCAGCGACACCATTTCTGGTGGTGCGGGTGCTGATGCCCTTCGCCTTACCTATGCAGCCGGCAACACCGATACTCTTGATGCCAGCGACTTGGTTTCCAGCCGTATCACGGGCATCGAAACCCTGCAGTTCCGTTTGACCGGTGCTGGGGCCGCAACAACTGTGAATGTTGACGTTTCCGATGCGCTGTTTGGTATCACCACCGACGGCACAGCGGCGCTGAATACGCTGAATATCAACAGCAATGACAGCACGACCGGTCAGAGCATCAAGACGAAGGTTGCTTTTGTGGACACCTCGTCCACATAGACGGTTAATGTCACGCTTGATAGTGATGCGTCGGTGACCGACACCGTTACCGGTGGCGCTGGTAACGACACCATCAATGGTGGCGCTGGCGTTACTGAAGCTGACGAGCTTGATGGTAACGGCGGTACCGACACGCTGGTCTTGGCTGGTGCCACTGTGACCGTTGCTGGTACTAATGCTATCAGCGATATCGAAGTGTTCCAGTTCGGCAGCGGCACGACCGGCCTGACGGGCACCTATGCCTTTACCCATGACGACGACGCGGTGACGTCCGCCGGCACGATCACGGTTAACGGCTCGCTTCTGACCACCGGCACGTTGAACTTCAACGCAAGCGCTGAGGTGACGTCGGGTGTGGTCTTTACCATGACCGGTGGTGGTGGTGCAGACACCCTGACCGGTGGCGCTGGTGCTGATACGATCAATGGTGGTGCTGGCGGCGACAACTTGGACGGCGGTTCCGGCAACGACGTTGTTGATGGTGGTGCCGGCGATGACGAGCTGATCGGTGGTGCTGGCAATGACAGCCTGATCGGCGGCGAAGGCAACGACACCTTCACCTATGCGAGCGAAGCTGCATTCAGCGATGATAGCGGTGCGACCACGTTCTCCGACACGGTCGTCGGTGGTAACGGCACTGCGGATACCCTGAAGTTTACCGGCCTGACCACCCTCTCTGCGGCTCAGTTGGCAAACGTTACGGGTGTGGAAGTCATCGCGCTGGAAAATGCCGGTGCCAACAGCATTGTTCTCACCGATGCCATTCTTGCTGCCAACAGCACGAGCCTGCGCATCGACATTGCTAACGCCAGCACGGTTGATGCGTCTGCTCTGACCAGCGCCAATTCGGTTCTGGTTCAGACCACCACCGCCGGTAACGTATCGGTCACGGGTGGTGCGGGCAACGACGTCGTGCGCTTCAACACCACGGCATCCTTGACGGCTGAAGATGCTGTCAAGCTGGGTTCCGGTACGGCTGATACGATCCAGATCTACAACCGTAGTGGCTACACCGAGGGTACTGGTGTTGCTACCACCGCGGTGCTGGACAGCCTTGTGACGGGCGTTGAGCGTATCGTTGTTAAGGATGTCGGGTCTGACGTTACCGGTGATGGTGACGTGTCGATCACGCTCAATGCTGGCTTCACCGGGTCGTCGCTGACCATCGACGGTAGCGAACTCGACTCCACCAGCGGCGGTCAGGAGACTTTGACTGTCAACGCATCGGCCAACAGCTCGTCTGAAGTTGTGTCGCTGATCGGCGGTCAGGGTAATGACAGCCTGCAGGGCGGTGCTGGTGCGGACACGATCACCGGCGCGCTCGGTGATGACAGCCTGACGGGTAATGCCGGTGCCGACGTGATCAGCGGTGGCGAAGGGAATGACGTCATCACCGCCGGTGCCGGCTCTGACAGTGTCGATGGTGGTGCTGGTGATGACAAGTTTGTGGTCGCTGCGGCCGCGGATTTCACCGGTTTGGCAACGGGTATCGAGACGGTTATCGGGGGCGCTGGTAACGACACCCTGTCCTTCACGGAAGGTGGCGAAACCATCAACTCGACGGACCTTCTGGGTATTTCTAGCATTGAGGTCATCGAGAGCGCTTCTAGCACCCAGACGTCTGGCTTCACGCTCACGCTGACGGACTCTGTTTACACGGCAAACGGTTCCACTTCGCTGCGCATCAATGCTAACGATAGCGGTACGACGGGTGTTACGACCGGTAACGTCGTTATCGCCGCAAGCACTCTGAGCGCTGCGAACAGCGTAACCGTGTCTCGCGTGTTGGACAGCGATAGCGACACCAGTGGTGACAACATTGCCCTGGGTGCCGGTAACGACACCGTCATCTATGACGCCAACGACCTCAGCAACACCATCACCCTGAGCGGTGGTTCGGGCACTGATACGCTTGAACTGACGGCTGGTAGCGGTGGTGCTGTGACGTTGAACTCTGGCGTGACTGGCTTTGAAACCATCAAGTTCACCACCGCGGGCAACACCTACACGCTGACCACCGTTGATGGAAACATCGCTTCTGGTGCGACGCTGACGGTAGATGGTTCTAACCTGACGACCAACCTGACTTTCAACGCCGCAGACGAGTCGAATGGTAAGGTTGTTCTGACCGGTGGTACCGGCGGCGACACCCTGACCGGTGGTTCGGGTGCCGACAGCCTCACCGGTGGTTCGGGTGCCGACAGCCTGACTGGCGGTTCGGGTGCTGACACCATTCTGGGTGGTATCGGCGACGATACGATCGTTGGTGGTGCTGGCGTGGACAGCCTGTCCGGCGGCACCGGTAGTGATCTCTTCGTGTTCACTGCCGTTGCTAACTCCAGCGGTACGACGCTGGACACCGTTACCGACTTCGTCTCCGGTACCGATAAGTTCCAGTTTGCTCTGGATTACTCGTCGTCGGCTGGCGGCGTGCAGGTGAATGCCGGTGTGATCACCAGCGGCGTCGATGGCTTGGCGGCAGCCCAGTCGTCGCTGTCCGGTGAACGCGGTCAGGTGATTTACGATACGGCCAACAGCCGTCTGTATGTCAACGTCAATAACGACAACCTGATCACCTCTCTTGACTACGCGGTCAATGTCAATGCCGGCTCAACTGCGGCATCGACCATCGCGGCGGCTGACGTCCTGTTCTCGATCACGGGCGGTTCGGGTAATGACACCATTACCGGTCACTCGACCATCGACACGATCGTTGGTGGTGACGGCAATGACATCATCACGGGTGGCATCGGCGCAGATAATCTGACCGGTGGTGCAGGCGATGACACTGTGTCCTACGCAGATGTTACCTCGGCAACGAGCCACAGCCTGACGCACCTGTCGGGTGTCGCGGTTAACCTGAGCAGTGCCACTGTGACTGCTGCGACCATTGCAAGTGCAATGGGTGGTACCATCGTTCTCGGTGGTAATGCCGAAAGTGCCGGTACGGACCTCATATCCGGTAGTGCGGGTTACCTCGCTACGACCGCTGCTAACAGCACCACTTCGATGGTTCGCGATACGCTGGCGACCTTTGAGAACATCACCGGTTCCAGCCTTGGCGACTATCTCGCTGGTTCGAGCTCTGCGAATAGCATCAACGGCGGTGGCGGTGCAGACTTCATCACTGCTGGTGCTGGGGCTGATACCCTGACCGGTGGTGAGGGTGCGGATACCGTGATCGGCGGTGATGGTGCGGATACCATCAACCTGAACGAGACCACGGCAGCGGCTGATATCGTCCGTTACACGGCTTCGACCGAGTTCGGTGACACCATCACTTCCTTCGCGTCTGATGCCGGTATCGACGTTATCAACTTCGCCTCGGCGTTGGTCTCTAACGGTACCAACTCCAATACACTGGCGGAGCTTGCGAGCAACGGTACGCTGGGTGCTGACTCGGTGTTCGTCGAAATCACGACTGCCGCTTCGACCGGTGGCGTGGACACGGCCGCAGAGGTGGCAACCTACCTTAACAGCTTCGACACCACTAACGCGGCGTCTGGCGATAAGGTTGTCTTCATCCTTAACGACGGCAGCAACTCCTTTATCTGGTACTGGAACCAGGCGAATGCTGACGGCGGTGCAACTGGCGGTATTGACGAGGGCGAACTGACGCTGATCGCGCAGGTTACCTCGGTTACCGCCTGGGCAAACGGTGATCTGTCGCACAGCTAAGATGGCACTTTTACATCAGAGCCGGCCCGAAAGGGCCGGCTTTTTTCTTTTGTGACTGTTGAAATGTTACATGGAGCGTGGCCGATGGACCTTCTATCTAATTTACTGAAATGATGGGTACCCCATCCCCATTTATCTTTAAGATGTACGAACGCGATTTATGCAAGTTCGAGCTGAAGACGCTGTCTCAAGTCCAAGGAAAAGCCTCATGGGCACCAACATCGCCATTCGCTACCACCCAGATGGCTTCGACACTAATGTATCGAGGCTGATGGGGAGGCAGGCCGCCGGCGAAGGAATGCTTCGGGCCTGGGTTCAACACGCGAATGTTACGCCCTTCATTTGTCATGCAGACAGTGCGGCGATGGCGCGGCATTTTGCCGGGATGGTGAAGTCCTTTGGTGGTGATGCGCCAACGGCCTGGATCGGACTTGAAACGCCGCACCTGTTATCGGGTGTCGGGACGTTGCTATTGCCTGGCCCGGGCGTTGGCATCTCCGCTTGGCAAAGACGCCATACTGGTCAGCGCGGCTATTCCATCATTGGTCTCACGCACACGACGGCGTCGGCCAACGCCATGGACAGCATCGTTGATCTGCTATCGGCACCGGTCCAGCCGTGGGACGCGCTGATCTGCACATCAAGTGCCGTGAAGACAACGGTGCAAGACCTATGGTCCAGTCACGCCGAGTATCTGGCCCAACGGTTCGGGCACGCATCCGACCGGGTCTTGACCACACCACAATTGCCTATCATCCCGCTGGGGGTAGATACGGACGCCTATGCGCCCAATGCCGCATCGCGCAACGCCTGGCGCCAGCGCCTTGGCATTGATCAGGATGACCGCGTGGTGTTGTTTGTTGGCCGGCTGAGTTTTCATGCCAAGGCACATCCCGTGCCGATGTATCAGGCACTAGAAGCCGCTGTTAAAGAAGGGCGTTTCCCGAGTACCGCCAGGGTCCATCTGATTGAGTCTGGCTGGTTTGCCAATGACTTTATTCGTGACGCTTTCGCCGAGATGGCGGCCTTGCACTGCCCATCCGTGGTTCGGCATGTGGTGGATGGACGCCAGTCTGATGTAAGAACATCAATCTGGCATGCGGCAGACATCTTTTGTTCCCTGTCCGACAATATCCAAGAAACTTTTGGGCTTACCCCTATCGAGGCGATGGCAGCCGGCCTGCCGTGCGTGGTTTCAGACTGGGACGGGTATAAGGAGACGGTTCGCGATGGGATTGACGGGTTCCGCGTATCCACCTGGATGCCCAACGCACCGCTTGGCGAGGACCTTGCCCAGCGCCATGCCAATGGCATTGATAATTATGACAGTTACTGCGGACAAGCCTGTCAGTTCGTGGCAGTGGATGTCGCAGCGGTCAGTGAGGCATTTCGACGGCTTTTGACAGAAGATGATCTGAGGCGGCGAATGGGGGCGGCGGCGCGGGAGCGGGCCAAAACTGTTTTTGATTGGCGACACATTATAGCCCAGTACCAAAGCCTTGCGACGGAGCTTTTCGCCATTCGGGCCAATGAGTCGATACCGGAAAGCGCACCATTGCGGCAGGGACAACCATCATGGCCTGCACGATCGGACCCGTTCCGAAGTTTTGGCCATTACCCGACACATAACTTGACCCTCGATACATTAGTCGTGGCATCTGATCCCCGTGGCACGGTCCACCTTGCCGCCTTGCGCGAAGGGCCAATGGTTCGCTATGCAGAGCGTGCGTTACCCGATATTCAGGATTGCCACGCATTTCTGGAGATGTTGGCCAGCCATGGGAGGCCGGTGTCCGCAGGAACGCTGATTAACCAACTCCCGCCAGAGCGTCGCGGTATTGCATTTCGTGGGTTGGTCTGGTTGGCCAAATTTAATCAGGTTCGCCTTATTGCGCCAAGTGCAGGAAAGACCTCGTGAATGGATATTCTCTTCGTGCACCAGAATTTTCCCGGGCAGTTTAAACATCTTGTCCCAGCGATGGTGCGTAATGGGCACAGGGTAAAGGCGTTGGCCATTGATGGCCACGACGTGCCCGGCGTTGAGTGCGTGCGTTATAAGCCGTCACGCGGTAGCTCCGCGACCGTGCACCCCTGGGGTGTTGATTTTGAGACGAAGTTGATTCGTGGGGAGTCTGCTGCCGCGGCGGCAGAACGGCTACGCGATCAGGGCTACCGCCCCGATATAATTGTGGGCCATCCCGGCTGGGGAGAGATGCTGTTTCTGAAGGATGTGTGGAGCGAAGTACCGCAGCTTCACTTCCTGGAGTTCTTTTACGCCGCTGGTGGTACGGATGTGGGATTTGATCCCGAATTCACTTCTAACGACTGGCGGGCAACTGCGCGTGTGCGTGCGAAGAACGCGAACGGCCTGCTGAACCTGGAAGCCATGACTGCGGGCTATAGTCCCACCGTATGGCAACGGCAATCTTATCCGTTCTTCGCGCAGGATCGGATCGATGTCATCCATGACGGCATCGACACAGATGCGCTGACACCGGACGGTGGTGCCTCGCTGACTGTCGGCGATGGAAGCTTTACGCTTCGCCCGGGCATGCAGGTGGTCACATTCATCAATCGCAACCTGGAACCCTATCGTGGATATCACAGCTTCATGCGGGCCCTTCCAGAAATGCAGCGCCGCTGCCCGGATGCGCTATTCGTTTTAATCGGCGGCGACGGTGTTTCCTATGGTGCCAAGGCACCGGAGGGAACAAGTTGGAAGAATATTTTCCTCAATGAAGTTCGAGAGCACATCGACCTCTCGCGCGTGGCCTTTGTCGGCAATGTCGCTTACCCCGTGTTCAAGGCCCTGATGCAAATCACTGCTGCGCATGTCTACCTTACCTATCCTTTCGTACTTAGTTGGTCGTTGCTTGAGGCAATGGCCTGTGGTGCGCCAATCATTGGGTCAGCCACACCGCCTGTGCAGGAAGTGATCCTTAACGGACGCAATGGCTTGCTGGTTGATTTCTTTGACTATAGTGAAATTGCCGCGCAGGTTGCCAATGTGGTCAATCACCCAACGCGGTATCTGGATATGCGGGCGGCGGGCCGGCAGACGGTGGTCGAGAAATATGATCTGACCCGCATCTGCTTGCCGCGCCAGATCGGCTTGATTGAGAAAGTGGCGCGAGGCGTGTAACCCCACTATTGCCGCACAAGAGCGGCCACTGTATTACCAATCAACGGTTTGAGTTTACACACTGAGGGGCGGCAACGGGATGACGAACAACTGGTCGGCAGGCTATGTGTCGGAGATCAACTATACCTACGGGTTCTATAGAGAGCTGACGCCTGCCATTTTATCCTTATGTGCTCTCACGCGAGGACAATCCGCGCCTGATGTTACAGCCCCTCTCAATTATTGCGAGCTTGGCTGTGGACAAGGCGTATCCACCAATATTCTCGCCGCCGCAAATCCCAACATTCAGTTTGTCGCCACGGATTTCAATCCCTCTCAGATCATCGGCGCTCAAACACTAGCGCGTGACGCTGGAACCACTAATGTCCGTTTCTTGGACAGTAGTTTTGCAGAAATGGTGGGGCGTAGCGACCTCCCGGATTTCGATATTGTCGCTTTGCATGGTATATATAGCTGGATTAGTCCAGAAAATCGTTACAACATCGTCGAGTTCATCCGGAAGCGGCTGAAACCTGGTGGATTGGTTTATATTTCCTATAACACGCTTCCCGGTTGGGCATCGGCGATGCCGCTTCGGCGGCTGTTCGTGGATACGGCCGCCGAGCGTGGCGGACCGATCCTAGATAAGATTGACCAAGCACTGGTCTTCGCGCAATCACTGGCCGACAGTAAGGCGCGGTATTTCGCCGCTAATCCGGGTATTCTGGACCGATTAGGGAAGATCAAGGATCAACCCCGTTCCTACCTTGCGCATGAGTATTTTAATCGTGATTGGACGCCATTCTATTTCAACGACGTTGTTGATGAACTGTCTGCTGCTAAACTTTCATGGGTTGCGTCAGCGCAGCTATTGGACGCGGTTGACGCCCTCAATCTGACGCATGACCAGCAGAAGTTTTTGGCCAGCATTGGGGGTGTTGAGCGGCGAGAGGGGGTGCGCGACTTCCTTGTCAATCAGCAGTTCCGCCGAGACCTGTTTGCAAAAGGGACGTTGCCGCTATCCCAAGCAGATGTCCGCGACCGTTGGATGAATATGCGGTTGGTATTGTCGGCTCCGCGCGCTTCCCTACCAATGAAAGTTACAGGTGGCTTGGGGGAAATAAATCTGCAACAAGAGGTCTACGCCCCCCTTGCCGATGTTCTGGCTGAGGGGCCCATTGAGTTCAAGCAGTTGCTTAGTGACCCTCGGACGCAGGCCCTTGGCTTCCAACGGTTGCAACAGGCGGTGACAATATTGTCAGGTGCCGCTTTAGTTCAGCCTTGCCTCGACGCTGCGGGATTGGAAAGTCGCAAGGTCGCCACAGATCGGTTCAACACCGTAGTAATCAATCGCGCTCGATCTTCAGCAGAACTCAACTTCCTGGCTTCGCCAGTGACGGGCGGCGGCGTGAGTGTGGATCGGTTGGTGCAGCTATTCTTGTTAGCGCGCAAGTCGGGAGACTCCGATCCGGTGGCCTTTGTGTGGCGGATACTTTCAGATCTGGGACAAAGGCTCATCAAGAATGGTGTCACCTTGCATAGTGCGGAAGAAAATCTGGCTGATCTGGCAGAGCGACACGCTGTCTTTGAGAAAGAGCATCTGCCATCCTACCAGTTGTTAGGCCTCGTGTGACAATCACCCATGCCGGATGTACCTTCCCCAGTTGTCGCCAAGCAGATCGACGTCACCTACCTCACCGATGAGGATAGGCTTTTACTGACTGTACGCGGTTCCGAAGGCAGTTGTGCATTCTGGCTGACCCGCCGGCTGTGTTCAGGATTGCTGAAAGGCCTAGCCGACATCCTGACTCGTACCTCTAGCTTGTTGTCTCGGGCTCCTTCCGACTCTCGTACTCAGATTTTGATGTTTGAGCATGCGGAGGCATTGTTGCGGCAAAATGCAGCAGGAGCCCCGGGGGAGGCTCCTGCGCTCAGAGCGCCCGTAGAACCATCACCGAACAACACTGTTCACTTAGTACAAATAATCGACCTTTCAGCAAAGGGGGATACGATTCGTTTCTCACTTCTGGCCGGGGGGATTTGCTATGCAGTTCTCCCCCTTTCTCGGGACAATGCCCATCAACTGGCTGGCATGCTTTTCAATAAGGCTCAACATGCGGGCTGGGCGCTTGACGATTGCGCGTGGATTGATTGCCGCAGTCAGGTCATCCTGCCGGTGGGGACCTCTCCGAACTGATGCTGCGTTGTCGCCTTTAATAACTACAGCAACTCACTGATGTTGCGTTGCCATAGCGACAGGGGTAAAGTGCAACCTGGTATCCCGACCCCGTGCCTATTCAGGGTGGCGTCCAGGGATTGACCCTTGTCAGGCGAGTACCATGAGAATCCCGGTTACCAAACGCCCCGCAGGCGCTCCCTCTCCGCTGCGGCAAGCGCTTCAGAAGTCGGCCCGTGCCTTTGGCTTTGTTGGCGTCTTCAGTTTTTTCGTTAACCTGCTGATGCTGGCATCGCCCATCTACATGCTGCAGGTTTATGACCGCGTGCTGACGGCCCGCAGCGAAGCGACGCTGCTCTACATCAGCTTGATCATCGCGGCCATGATGATGGTCATGGCACTGCTGGAGGTGATCCGGTCGCGCGTGCTGGTGCGTGTCAGCAGCAAAATGGATCAGACCCTGGGGACGAAAGTCTTCGATGCGATCTTTGCGTTGAACCTGCGTGCGCCGGCGGCGAACCGCAGCCAGTCTTTGCGCGATCTGGATACTGTTCGTCAGTTTGTTACCTCGCAGGGGCCATTTGCATTCTTTGATTCCCCCTGGGCACCGATTTTCATTGGTATCGTCTGCTTGATGCACCCGTTGCTGGGCCTTGTGGCGCTGGGTGGCGCGCTTGTTTTGTTCGCGCTTGCCTGGGCGACCGAGGTGGTGACGAAAAAGCCGTTGTCAGAGGCCAATGGCCATGGCCTGCGGGCAACCGCCTTTGCCGAAGCCAGCCTGAAGAACAGCGAAGTGCTGGCCGCCATGGGCATGCTGCCCGGCATTCGCCGCCGCTGGCGGATGAGCCAGGATAAGGCCATGTTGCTGCAATCCATCGCCAGTGACAATGCCGGCCTGATCAGCGCCATGACCAAGTTCACCCGTATGTTCGTTCAGTCGGCCATCCTGGGCATGGGTGCCTATCTGGCGCTGGAAAATGAAATCACGCCGGGTGTCATGATTGCCGCGTCGATCATCATGGGTCGTGGTTTGGCACCGGTCGAACAGGCCATCGGTTCATGGAAAATGTTCGTCAGTGCGCGTGGTGCCTATACCCGCCTGAACGAATTGCTGCTCGCGTTCGATAATGACAAGGAAACGATGGAATTGCCGCCGCCGCAGGGTAACCTGTCGGTCGAACGTGTCGTCGCCGTGCCGCCGGGGGGCAGCAACCCCACCATTAAGGGCGTGAGCTTTGCCCTGAATGCGGGTGAGTCGTTGGCGCTTGTCGGCCCAAGCGCTGCGGGCAAGTCCACGCTGGCCCGGTTGCTGGTCGGCGTCTGGGCCCCGAGCAATGGATCGGTGCGTCTGGATGGTGCCGACGTTTATGCCTGGAAGCATGAAAGCCTGGGGCCGCATATCGGTTACCTGCCCCAGGATGTTGAGATTTTTGACGGCACCATCAAAGAGAATATCGCCCGTTTCGGGCCGGTAGACCCGACGAAGGTAGTTGAGGCCGCCCAGTTGGCCGGCGTGCATGAAATGATCCTGCGCCTACCGGAAGGGTACGACACGTTGATCGGCCCCGGCGGCATCGCCCTGTCGGGCGGTCAGCGTCAGCGGTTGGGTTTAGCCCGTGCGGTTTACGACAACCCGCGCTTCATCGTGCTGGACGAGCCCAATTCCAATCTCGACAGCGACGGGGAAAATGCGCTGGTCCAAGGGCTGATGAAGCTGAAGGAACTGAAGGCCACGGTCGTGCTGATCTCGCACCGGCCAAGCGTTATGAACCATGTCGATAAGATATTGGTTCTGCGCGATGGCTTGGTGGAGATGTTTGGACCCAAGCAAGAAGTGCTGGCCCGTCTGACCCGCCCTGTGGCACAGCCGCACCAGGTTCAGCAGCAGCAACCGCAGCCGGCTCCCGGTCAGATCGCCCCTTCCGCCGGCATGAGCGCCTGATTGAGCGCCGCTGGTCGACCCGCATCGAAAGTGTCGAACATGATGAAACTTCTGACCGCCAAAACCGCTCTTCCGGCGTTGCCGGAAGGCGGTGAAATTCCCCAACCGCCCACGGACGAAATGCCCGTGGTGCGCAATGGCCTTCTTCTAATCGCGGTGGCGTTCGGAAGCCTGATCCTTTGGTCGTTGGTTGCACCCATCGCCAAGGGCGTTGTGGCCCCGGGTCTGGTCGGTGCCGATAGCAACCGCAAGATCATCCAGCATCTTGAAGGGGGTATTGTTTCCGATATCCTGGTTCGTGATGGTACCGTGGTGAAGGCGGGTGATGTTTTGCTGCGCCTGGACGAGGTCACCTCTCAGGCACAGCGCGACGTGCTTTATGGCCAATTCCTAACGGCAAAGGCCCAGGAAGCCCGGTTCATTGCCGAACGTGACCAGTTGAAGGCGATCAACTTTCCCCAGGAACTGCAAGGGCCGGGCGATAACGGGCGTAACGCCGCCATTCGTCAGTCCGAACAGGAAATCTTCAATTCCCGTCGCGATGCCATCAAGGGCCAGCTTTCGATCCTTGACCAACGTGTTAAACAGTTGGAAGAGCAGAGTAAGGGGCTTGCGGCTCAGGTTGCAGCGAATACTCAGCAGATCACCCTGATTGATGGTGAGCTTGAAGGGCTACAGCAGCTCTTTGAAAAAGGCTATGCGTCCAAGACCCGATTGCTTGAGCTGCAACGCCGTCGTGCAGAGCTGGACGGTGACCGTGGTAACTATGAGGGCGAGATTGCCCGGAACAAGGTTGCCAGCGGCGAGGCCCGGTTGCAGGCGATCCAGGTTCGTAAGCAGTTTGAGGAAGATGTCGCCAAGGGGCTGGCCGAAGCGCAAGCCAAGGTCTTCGATCTTCAGGACCGACTGACCAGTGCCGTTGACGTTCTTCAGCGTCGTGAGGTCAAGGCCCCGACGGACGGCATCATCGTCAATTCGCGCGTTCATACGGTGGGCGGTGTGGTCCGTAGTGGTGACCCGCTGATGGAATTGGTCCCCACCAACGATGACCTGATTATCGAGGCCATGGTTTCCCCGCTGGATGTGGATGTCGCCACCCCCGGTATGGAGGCGGAGGTTAAGTTCTCTGCCCTTTCCATTCGCAACATCCCGATGTTGCTCGGGACCGTGGAAACCGTGGCGGCCGACGCAACCACGGACCAGCATGGTAACCGCTATTTCATGGCCCGTGTTCGGGTCAGCAAGGATCAGTTGACGCTGCTGGGTGATCAGAAGCTGGTTTCCGGCATGCCGGCCGACGTGTTGATCAAGGCCGGTGAGCGCACGATCATCGAGTATATGTTGAAGCCGCTGACCGACAGCTTCTTCAAGGCGTTTAAGGAAACCGATTAACGGTGGAGGACGGAGCATGATCCCCGATCAGGGCGGCTCCGGTCTTATCTGGCGCATCCAGGCGGCCCCGCGTGATCTGGCGCGGGGTATTGCTGAATGCGACCTGCCGGCCAATTGTCTGGTGATACCGGACGCAACCTGGCAGGGCATTGTTCCGGATGCGGCCTATGTCGAATGCCCGACATATTTTCTGGAGGATAAAGCCGGCTTCGTGGCGCTGCTGGCCTTTTTCGTGGTGAACTCCCTGCGTTTCCGGCTTTACGCCCGTGCTATGCAGGGGGAGGCGGAGGGCTTGCTGATGGCCTATCCGCGTCTGGATGACGCCACGATGAATATGCTGCGCCATTTCGATCCGCGTTCGGCCCAGCAGATCAGTGAGCTTTGGCAGCGGCTGGAGGCGTTTCTGGGCCGTATCGCGTTACCGGAACCGCCGGAGCCGGGGCTGTTGTAGCCGGTCGAAAAAGGTGCGCTTCCCAATGGGGAGCCCCATTTTCATTTATCTAACAATAATGCGCGGCAGCCGGTCGATGGGCGTCAGGGTGACGCGGCGGAACAGGGTTTCCGCACCTTCCGACTGAAACTGGATACGGCCCTTGGTCAGGGCGGTGCGGCTGCCATCGTCGTTTAGCACTGATAGGTCGCGCAACTCCATGACTGGCACGCCATTGACTGTCAATCGGCATTGAAGTTTGGCTCTGACTCAATATTGATGAAATTCGGGATTCCTCTGGAGCGGGTTTTCCATAGGGATCAGCATGATGCGCTCAGGCTTACCACACTTAATGTTCGACGTTGCGGGGATGGCCATCAATGACATCACCGACGATGATGGAATTGTGAGGCTCACCATCAGCCCGGTCACGGCGATGAGCGCCTGTCCCGGATGCGGAACGCGGTCTGGTCGGATCCATAGCCGATATCATCGGCGGCTGGCGGACCTGCCGACAACCGGTCGGCGTGTTGAGCTTGTGCTACGGGCACGCCGGTTTTTCTGCGATGTGTCAATCAGCATTGAAGTTTGGCTCTGACGCAGTTTTGGTGAAGAGCCTTTCTACCCTGCACCAATGACGCGGGCTTGGAGCAGGTCGAGTTTTCCGCGGCCATACATCTGGCGTTTGACGAGTTTGAGCTTGGTTATGTGGCCTTCGGTTTGGCCATTTGACCATGAGGAAGTGATAGCCTCCTCCACAGCGGCCCGATCCTTGACGATGCCATTGGCGAAAGACGCCACCATGGATGGGCTTGCCCGTTCCAGCCAGGGGGCCAAGTCAGCCAGCGATCGGCGCCGGATCATGCCCTGGAAATCGGCGATGATGGTTCTGGCATCGACAAGGGTCGGGACCCCCTTTTCAATGGCGGCAACCAGGACAGTCTCAGCCTTTGTCAGCGCATCGCGTCCCAAGGTCATGAGCCGGGCGATGATCCGGGCGGATGGGGTCCGTTTGAGGACCTCTGCCCCCATCTGGTCCGCCCGGCGCCGGCGGGTCGCCCATTCCGTGACGACGCGTAGCGAGCCTTGGAAACCCTTCTCCCTGAGCCGCCGCCAAAGGTCGGTACCGTTGCGATGCCCCGCCTGCCATTGTTGGTCGAGCCAGGGAAGATGCAGATCCAGGGAACTTTCTCTTGTCCGGAAGATGTCGGCGCCCTGACCCCGGAGGATTTTACGCACCAGCCCTCGGCTGTGGCCGGTCCGGCGAACGATCTCCTTGATGGGGATGCCCTCATTGGCCAGGCGCTGGACCACATTGTTGGTATCCTCACGCCGCAGATATCCTTCGTACTGCAAGCGCTCTGCCGCCGTGAGAAGGGCCGGATCGATGCTGGTGGCGCCGACCGCGGTGCGTATCTGCCGCATGGATTTCCGGACTGCGTCGAGAAAGGCTCGACTTGCGTTCTCCATCAGGTGCCAGCGGTCGGCTACCTGAGTAGCAGCGGGCAACGCCTTGGAGACAGCCAGGGCGTAGCCACTTGCGCGGTCGCGGGCCACGATGCGGATCTGCGGCTGCTGTTCCAGCCAAGCTTGCGTCGTTGCCGGTTCACGATCAGGCAGCAGGGCGATGGTCCGTCTCCGCTCCAGGTCGCAGATCAGCGTTCCATAGCGGTGATTGCGTCTCCACGCCCAATCATCCACGCCGATTACCGTAGGCGGCACGATGCGCGGGCTGCCCCGACGACGAACCACCCGCAACAAGGTGTCGTTGCTCACCGGTAGCATCAAGCGACGGGCCAGTGCAGCAGCCGGACGACCTCCCAGCGCCAGACCCAGATGGTGGATAATCTGATCCAACCGCGCCGTCCGGCGGGCCCAAGGCGCCAAAACCTTGGGATCGAAGCGCTCTGTGAATACGCGGCGCCCGCAGAGCACGGCATCGCAGAAGAACCGGCGGGCCCGCAGCACAAGCTCAACACGCCGACCGGTTGTCGGCAGGTCCGCCAGCCGCCGATGATATCGGCTATGGATCCGACCAGACCACGTTCCGCATCCGGGACAGGCGCTCATCGCCGTGACCGGGCTTATGGTGAGCCGCACCATTCCATCATCGTCGGTGATGTCCTTGATGGCCATGCCGGCAACGTCGAACATTGAGTGTGGTAAGCCTGAGCGCATCATGCTGATCCCTATGGAAAACGCACTCCAGAGGAATCCCGAATTTCATCAAAATTGAGTCAGAGCCGTTCCACGGTCACGGCCCGGCCACCCACCATATAGCGGCGCTGCGGGTCGATCAGGGACCGGTCACGCGCGGCGTCGGTTACTGGCTTCACCATGGTGCCCACGGGTACCACCATGCCGGTGGAACCGAACATGATCTCGAACTCCACCGCTGGCATCCAGGTGCCATAGACTGCGCCATCGGCCCCGAAGGAATGGTAGAGCAGGCCATTATTCTCTGGCAAATCCAGGCGCGGGGCGTGTCGCTTGCCCGTCCATTTGTACTCCAGCCGCAGATGGTAGTTCCCGAACACGCCCTTATGCACGATGGAGCCCCAGGTGGCACCATCGACCCGCAGGGCCGGTTCACCATCCAGCATCAGCGCCGTGAACATCGGGTCGCCGCCTGGCCGCGCCCCGATCGGCTTTTCCGTCTTGTTTACATAGGTGATGGACGGGTCACGATAGCCCAGCCAGATATCCCAATCCGTCAGGTCCTTGCCGTTCAGCAGGGCAATGGCGGGACCGGTGGGCGACGGAACCTCGGTCAGGGTCAGACGCTGCGGCTTGTACACGGGATCACCGGCCAGGATGGCTTCCAGTTTCGGGTCCGTTTCCGCCATGGCCGGTATACCGGCCAGCATCATGAAAACTATGGCCAATCCCGGCCCTGCAACAATCCGCATCCCGGCCTCCCTTTTTGATTGATAGCGCTGTCAATTTTGACCGCACTATGGATCAGCAAGTGCGGGGAGGGAAGGGAATAATCACAGCTGTTTTTCCATGAAGATACTGGCCCCGCCACCACAGGGATAATCCCCGAACGCCGCACAAGGGGTGAAGCCCAGCCGGCGGTACAGGCCCACGGCCTCGCGCTGAAGCTCCCCGGTCTCCAGCTTCAAAAGCCGGATACCCTCCGCACGGGCCAGTTCCTCCAGCCGGGCCATCACCAGGCCCGCGATGCCGCGCCCTCGATGCACGGGATCGACATACATGCGCTTCACCTCCGCATAGCCGTTGGCATCGATGCGGATGGCGCCGCAGCCGACGGCACGGCCATCGCGGCGGGCCAGAAGGAAGCGGATATCCGGGGATTTCAGTTGCTGCGGATCCAGCAGGTGGTTTTCTTCCGGCTGATACAGTTCCCCCAGATAGTGATCCAGGTCGGCGATCAGGGCGCGGGCCTCCGGCAGGGTCGGATCGGCCAGTTCCACCGTGAATTGGGTCATCGAACACTCTCCAGCAAACTATTCACCAGGGCCGGCACGGTCTGTGTCGCCGGCCCATATAGGCCGCCATCAAAGCTGCCGCCCGTTTCCTCCATATTGACCTCCACCGTCACGGCGCCATTGGCCCGGGCGGCGGCCACGAATCCGGCGGCGGGATAGACGGTGCCCGATGTGCCGATGGCGATGAACAGCGCCGCTTCGTCCAGCGCCTGCCCGATCTCGTCCATGTAAAGCGGCATCTCCCCGAACCAGACGATATGGGGTCGCAAGGTGCCACGGTCCCCGCAATCCGGGCAGACATTGTCCACAGCCAGATCGCCACTGAAGGCCGCCATCCGGTCACAGACCGCGCAACGGATTTTCAGCAATTCCCCATGCATATGCAGCATCCGCGCGGACCCCGCCCGGTCATGCAGATCATCGACATTCTGGGTGACCAGCAGGAATGGCCCTCGCCATTCCCGTTCCAGCCGCACCAGCGCTCGATGCGCTTCGTTCGGTTGTACATCCGGGTGCAGAACGGCGCGGCGGCGGGCATTGTAGAAGCCCTGGACGCGCGCCGGGTCCCGTGCGAAGGCCTGCGGTGTTGCCACATCTTCCAGCCGTTCCTTCTCCCACAGACCGTCGCCGTCGCGGAAGGTCAGCAGACCCGATTCCCGGCTGATGCCGGCACCGGTCAGGATGAACAGGCCCGCATCGGGCCGCAGCCCCTGCAACAGGCGTTTCAGATGGGGGTCAATCATGGGAGAAATCTGGGCAAGCTGAAAAGATAGCGCTGTCAGGGTGGCACGGACATGCGCGCGGGACAAGCCCCTGGACAGATGTTAAGACAGGAACCCCTGTCTCCATCCGGGTAACCCAGATGCGTTCCGTGCTTTTCGTCTGTACCGGCAATATCTGTCGCTCCCCCACGGCGGACGGGGTGTTCGCCAAGTTGGTGGCTGATGCCGGGCTGGATGTGCTGGTCGACAGTGCCGGAACCCATGGCTATCACATTGGCGACCCGCCTGACCCGCGCAGCATCCGGGCCGCCCGGACACGCGGATACGACCTTTCCCCGTTGCGTGCGCGGAAGCTGGTGGCAGCTGATTTCACGCGATTCGATCTGATCCTGGCCATGGATCGCGGCCATCTGGACATCATGCGTCGCATGGCGCCCGCCGGCTCCACCGCCGAACTGTCGCTGTTCGCCGATCACGCGCCCGCCCCCTGGCGCGGGCGTGATGTTCCCGACCCCTATTATGGTGGAGCCGACGGGTTCGTGGAGGTGCTGGACATGGTGGAGGCAGGGGCTAAGGCCCTGCTGGCCCGCGCTAGAGCTGTTTTCGGTTGATCGAAAGCAGCTCCGGCGGCGACTGCCGCCGCGCGGCACGTGCCGCGTAAGCCAAGCTGCGGATGCAGCGCCGATGCTTGAGGAAAACGAAAGGCTTAAGCGTATTTCCTGTCACGGGCCATAGGCTCTAGCCGCTGAATTTGCCCTTCCGCACGCTTTCCAGCGCGTCGGGGAAGCGCCGCGACAGGGGGGCCTTGCTACCATCCGAAAGGGTGATCGCGTAATCGCCCGATCCTTCCGGTTCCAGCCCCCGCACATGCGCGCGGTTGACCAGCCAGGACCGGTGCGTCCGCAACAAGCCATGGGTGGACAGTTCCTCCGTCAGCTGCGTCAGGGTGGCCCGCATCAAGGGCTGCCGCCCATCGGCCAGCAGGAATTCTGCATAATTCCCCGCAGACCGCACGGCCAGGATATCGGCCACGTCAACGCGCAGCAGCCGGGCACCGTCGCGTATATCAAAATGTGCTGCTGATGGCGGCGTGCTGATCGGCATCGACGTTTCGGGTGCCGGGATGGGCGGTTGGGCCTTATGGCCGCGCCCATGTCCGAACAGCAGGAAAATGCCGCAGACCAGCAGATAGGTCATCACGTCCTTGCGGCCCTCGTAGACCAGGACGGGGGGAGACAGGTCGAAGCGGTAATCCAGATCGAACAGAACCCCCGCCCCATTGCGCAGCAGCGCCATGCCTGCACTGTGCAGCAAACTGAACAGCAGGGCCGCCGGGAGATGCAGCAGCAATACCCATCCCCAAGGTGGTGTCAGTGGTGCCCGGCTTAATGCCCAGGCGGGGATCCAACAAAGGCACAGGATGGAAACGGCACTGCTGAATTCCGTCAGGATGGGAAGCCAGACGGGCCAGCCATCGCGGTCGTCCCAGGCAGACATGGTGTTGACCAGGGCGAACAGCAGGGTCAATGGCACCAACACCAGATAGGGCCGAAAGCCACCCAAACCGGCGCTTTCGCCACTCGTCCCGCCGCTCGTCACGGCCATCATGCCGTTCGTCACACCCGTATCAGGACCGGTTCCGTCCGTCCCCGCCGCCTTGCCGGCCTGGGCGCGCCAGGGCCACAAGCGGGGGCCGGCACCCGTTTCCTGCTTCTCGGATGATGAAGATGACGATGACAAGCCCTGCCCCATCCGTCCCGCCTGCCCCTGGCCAGCGCTTGCCTTTCCTGGACTGGGTCCGGGTCGGCGCCTTTGCGCTGTTGATCCTTTACCATGTCGGCATGTTCTATGTGAGTTGGGACTGGCATGTGAAGAGCCGTCATGCCGGATTTGCGATAGAGCCGCTGATGCTGCTGTCCAATCCTTGGCGCCTGTCGCTGCTGTTCCTGATCTCCGGCGTGGCGACCCGCTTCATGGCCGACCGTATGGGACCAGGGGCGTTGGCCGGCTCGCGCCTGCCGCGGCTGGGCATACCGTTGCTGGTGGTCATGGCCGTGCTGGTCGTGCCCCAGCCTTATTATGAGGTGGTGGAGAAGATAAACTATGCCGACGGCTACTGGGCCTTCTGGGGACGGTATCTGTCCTTCGACCAGAGTTTCTGCCGGGGTGACGATTGTCTGACGCTGCCCACTTGGAACCATATGTGGTTCGTGGCCTATCTGCTGGTCTATACGCTGATCCTCGCCCTCATGCTCAAACTGGGTGCCGGCCGCTGGCTGGTCAGGCTGGGGGAGGCGGGCTGGACCCGGACCTGGGCCGTCCTGGTGTTACCCATCCTGGCCCTGGCGTTGCTTCGCATCTTTCTGATCGAACGGTTTCCCGTCACTCACAACCTGACCTGGGACTGGTATAACCACGCCGTCAGCTTCAGCATGTTCCTGCTGGGGTACGGCTGCGCTCGGAACGTGGCGCTTTTCGACGGGCTGGCGGCGCGGCGCCGGCTGCTATTGAGTATTGGGCTGGCGGCCTGGGCGTTTTATGCTTGGTATGGCTGGACCTATTGGCAGGATGGATCGCCCGAACCCGCCTATGCGCTGCGCCTCGTCTCCCGCGCCGCCTATGCCATCGAACAATGGGCCATGATCCTGGCGGTCCTGGGCTTTGCCCGACAGCATTTCAACCGGTCCACGCCGCTGCTGCGCTACCTCTCCGTCGGGGTGTTCCCCTTCTACATCATCCACCAGACCCTGATCGTGGTGGTCGGCCATCATCTGACGCCCTTGAACCTGCCCGTGGCGGCCGAGTCCCTGCTGCTGATCGCCACCACTGTGGCCGGATGCTTCGCCACCTATGAGTTGGCGCGGCGGGTGAAGCTGCTGGGGCCTTTGTTGGGGGTGAGATAAGGCTTTCTTTACCCCTGGCAGTGCATTCTGTCCCCCGCCAGCGAATAGCCGGCGTGGGGTGCGGAGTGTGATGTGAGTGGCGTTGCCAATGTCCAGGACATGACGGGGATTGCCGCGGACGCCATTGTCGATGGCCGGCTGCGCGCCCTTGTCGAATACTGGGCCCGTGTGCGCGGTGCCGGACGGGCGGCACCCGCCCGCCACGACCTGAACCCTGCCGACATGCAGCCTCTGCTGCCCTGGGTCATGCTGATGGATGTCATGACCGGGGATTACCGTTACCGTCTGGTGGGCACCGGTATCGACGGCTTGTTCGGGCGCGCGCTGACGGGCAGCACCCTTCGCCAATCCTGGCCTGCTCACCTGGGGGACCATTGGCGGCACTGGATGGATAGGGCCAGCCAGGATGCCTGCCCCGTGGCCAGCTCCGCCCTTGTCAATACGCGGCGCGGTCGGCTGCGGCTGGATGCCGTCATCCTGCCACTGTCCAATCATCAGCCGGGCCGCATCGACATGCTGCTGTGCGGTCTGATGGGCGCTTCTGTCCGCCACCGCGCCTCCCCCCTGTTGCGCCCCGCCGATGAGGTGGTGGAGGATCAGCTGGTCTCGTTCGAAGCGGCTCCACTGACGGTTTGAGGCGGCGGCGGCAGGGTGCTAGGGTGGCGGCCCCTTCCGGCAGACCTATGACCGCCCGTGACCGACAGCAGCACTCGCCCCGACAGCGCCCCCGTCTCCCCCATGATGGCGCAATATCTGGAGATCAAGCGGCAGCATCCTGGCTCGTTGCTGTTCTACCGCATGGGCGATTTCTATGAGCTGTTCTTTGACGACGCGGTGCAGGCGGCGGGGGCGCTCGATATCACCCTGACCAAGCGCGGCCAGCACCAGGGGGAAGACATCCCCATGTGCGGCGTGCCTGTCCATTCCCATGAACAATACCTGTCCCGCCTGATCCGCGCCGGCTTCCGCGTCGCCATCTGTGAACAGACTGAAGACCCCGCAGAAGCGAAGAAGCGTGGCAGCAAGTCGGTGGTGCGCCGCGACGTGGTCCGCGTGGTGACCCCCGGTACCATCACCGAGGATGGGTTGCTGGATGCGCGCGCCAACAATTATCTGGCGGCACTGGCGGAGGCGGCGGGTGAGGGGGCGCTTGCCTGGCTGGACCTGTCCACGGGCGAGTTGACCCTGTCGCCGGTGGAACGTGCCAACCTGCCCTCGCTGCTGGCTCGGCTGTCGCCCGGTGAATTGCTGCTGCCGGAACGGCTGAGCCAGGTGGAGGAGCTGTCGCCGCTCTGGGATGAATGGCGGGCCCGCCTGACCATCCAGCCCAATGCGCGATTCGACAGCGAAAATGGCCGCAAGCGGCTGCTGGCGCTCTATAATGTTGGCACCCTGGACTCGTTCGGCGCCTTTGGCCGGGCGGAGGTGGCGGCTGCCGGTGCCCTGGTCGATTATGTGGAACTGACGCAGAAGGGCCGTCTGCCGCGCTTTGACGTGCCGCGCCGTCTGGCTGCCGGTCAGGTGATGGAGATCGACCCCGCTACCCGCCGCAACCTGGAGCTGACCCGCACCCTGACCGGTGAACGGCGCGGCAGCCTGCTGGCCGCCATCGACCGCACTGTGACAGGGGCTGGTGCCCGGTTGCTGGCCGGACGGCTGTCGGCCCCGCTGACCGATCCGGCGCGCATTGAGCGGCGGCTGGACATGGTGGCCTACTTGGCTGGCGAAACGCCCGTGCGCGTTGATATCCGTGAGGAATTGCGCCGCACGCCGGATGTGGAGCGCGCCCTGACCCGCCTGACCCTGGAACGGGGCAGCCCGCGCGATCTGGCCGCCGTGCGCGATGCGCTGGAACGGGCCGTGTCCCTGCGCGGGCGTCTGGCCTATGGCAATGGTGGCATCGGCACGCCCCTGCCGGCGGGCATGGCCCGGATTGTCGATGGTCTGGCGGGTGGGCAGGGGGCTGATCATGAGGCGCTGATCGCCCTGCTGTCGCGGGCGCTGGGCCCTGATCTGCCCATGCTGGCCCGCGATGGCGGCTTCGTCGCGGCGGGATATTCTGGTCCGCTGGATGAATTGCGGGCGCTGCGCGATGATAGCCGCCGCCACATCGCCAACCTTCAGGCCCAATATGTGGATGCCACGGGTATCGCCTCCCTGAAGATCCGGCACAATAATGTTCTGGGCTATTATATCGAGGTCACGGCAGTTCATGCCGACAAGCTGATGTCGGAAAAGCACCGGGCCGATTTCATCCATCGCCAGACCATGGCGGGGGCCGTGCGTTTCACTACCGTCGCCCTGTCGGAACTGGAACGCAAGGTTGCGGAGGCCGGTGACCGGTCCCTGGCGCTGGAGTTGGAGATTTTCGGGCAGCTGGTGAAGGCGGTCATCGATCTTGCCGACCCTATCGCCACCACCGCCCGGGCACTGGCCACCCTGGATGTCACCGCGTCGCTGGCCGATCTTGCGGTCGATGGTGGTTGGTGTCGGCCGGAAATGGCCAACGACCTGTCCTTTGACGTGCGTGGCGGGCGGCATCCCGTGGTCGAACAGGCATTGGCGGAAAATGGTGGCGGGCCGTTCGTGGCGAACGATTGCGACCTGTCGCCGGGGCAGCGCCTGTGGCTGCTGACCGGTCCCAACATGGCGGGTAAATCAACCTTCCTGCGCCAGAACGCCCTGATCGCGGTGCTGGCGCAGATGGGGTCGTACGTGCCCGCCCGTACGGCCCGCATCGGCACCGTGGACAAGCTGTTCAGCCGTGTGGGTGCCGCCGATGATCTGGCGCGCGGGCGCTCCACCTTTATGGTGGAGATGGTGGAAACCGCCACCATCCTGAACCAGGCGACCCGCCATTCGCTGGTGATCCTGGACGAGATCGGGCGCGGCACGGCCACCTTCGACGGTCTGTCCATCGCCTGGGCCTGTGTGGAACATCTGCACGAGGCGGCGCGCTGCCGCGGCCTTTTCGCCACGCATTATCATGAACTGACGGCCCTGTCGGCCAAACTGCCCGACCTGTCCTGTCACACGATGCGGATCAAGGAATGGCGGGGCGATGTCATCTTCCTGCATGAGGTGGCCGCCGGTGCCGCCGACCGGTCCTATGGCATCCATGTCGCGCGTCTGGCCGGGCTGCCGCCACAGGTCATTTCGCGCGCGGAACAGGTGTTGCAAATCCTGGAGAAGGGCGATCAGGCCAGTGCCGCCAGCCGGCTTGCCGATGATCTTCCCCTGTTCGCCGCCATGGCCGCGAAACCCGCTCCGCGTCAGGTCGTTTCGGATCCGGAACCATCGCTGGTGGAGACGGAACTGCGCACTATCAACCCGGATGAGCTGACACCGCGTCAGGCGCTGGACGCGCTTTATAGGTTACGCGGGTTGCTGGCCTGATCAGCCGGTTAGAAGGCTGGTGATCAGCACGTCTTCAATCACCGGCTGGCCGATGATGCTATTGGCCAGTTCGCGGACATGGCGTTTAACCTCCGCCAGTTCCGTGGGGCCGGAATTGCGGGTCAGGCTGCCATCAACCGGCAGCTCCTCTGTCAGCTTGCCGACAATCCGGGGCATGTAGAGGTTCACCAATGCCGATTCTTCCGGCAGCTTCTCCGTCTTGCGCACCACCAACTGCATGACCAGCCGGATAAAGGCGTAGCGTTCCTTGCCCGGCAGCAGCAGGGGCGGGACATTGATGAAGCGCAGCTTGGGGTCATCGGCCGGGTTGCCCTCCGCCCAGGCCTGTCCAGGCAAAGCCATGCCGGCGAGGGCCGCCATGCCAAGCCGCAGGATCTGGCGCCTGTCCACCATCCGCACCTTCATCAGAACGCCCCTTGTGATGCCCCGTCACAGGACAGCAGTAAGCGGTAAACGGCCCCGACCCGCAAGCCCGCCCTTATGTCCTTCCGGTGAGCATGCAGCCACCGCATGCCTGTCGCGGCGATTATCACACCATTCAGTCCATTAATCTGGGTTGACCACCAGTCGGACAAGGCGCATTTTGCGTTTCAATACTGGACTGTCCAGTTCCGAAAATATTCAGACCAGGAATAGACCCATGAACAGGAAGATCGCCTTGGCGTTGGCCGTGCCGCTGCTGCTTGCCGGTACCTATGGCGGCTGGCATTGGTGGTCCGTGGCGCGGTTCCAGGAGACGACGGACAACGCCTATGTCGAGGCCGACATCACCATGATCAGCCCGCGCGTCGAAGGCTATGTCGGCGTGGTGGAGGTGGTGGAGAACCAGATGGTGCAGGCCGGCGATGTGCTGTTGCGCCTGGATGACCGCGACTTGGCGGCCAAGGCCGATCAGGCCCGCGCCCGCCGCGATGCCGCCGCCGCTGCCATTGCCAATATCGACAGCCGCCTGACCCTGTCCGGCGCTCTGATCCGTCAGGCCGATGCCGGTGTCGCCGCCGCCCAGGCCGAGCAGCGCCGGGCCGGTGCGGATGCGCAGCGCTATAGCGCCCTGGCCCGGAGCGAATTCGCCAGCCAGCAGAAACTGGCCACCACCCAGGCCGACGCGCAGAAGGCGGGCGCCGCCCTGATCAAGGCCCAGGCCGCCTTAACGGCGGAACGCGATCAATTGTCGGTTCTGTCCACCGAACGTGCTAAGGCCGAAGCCGCACTGGAGGAGGCGAATGCTGCACTGGCGCTGGCGGAGAATGACCTGGAGAAAAGCGTGATCCGCGCCCCCATCGCTGGCGTGGTCGGCAGTTCCGGCGCGCGGGTGGGACAGTTCGTGAAGGCCGGGACACAGCTGATGGCCTTGGTGCCCGTTCAGGACGCCTATATCACTGCCAATTTCAAGGAGACCCAGATTGGCCGCCTGCGCGTGGGCCAGCCTGTGGAACTGTCCATTGATGCCTATCCGGGCATAAAGGTTGAGGGCCGCATCGACAGCCTGTCGCCCGCATCGGGCGCGCAGTTCAGCCTGCTGCCGCCGGAGAATGCCACCGGCAACTTTACCAAGATCGTGCAGCGCGTGCCCGTGCGCGTGGCGCTGCCCAAGGATGGGCCGCTGGCTGGCCGTCTGCGCCCTGGCCTGTCGGTGGAGGTCAGCGTGGATACGCGCAATGACGGGCGTGACCTTATCGGCATCGCCAAGGCCGACACGGCCATTCCCCAGCAGGTCGCGGTGCGGCCATGAGCAGCACCGCCGCCACGCTGGACATGACCCCGGCAGTTGAGCCGCCGCCCATCACGGCGGGCATATCGAAGCGGACCCTGGTCGGCTTCGTCGCCATGGTGTTCGGCATGTTCATGGCCATCCTGGATATCCAGATCGTGGCCAGCAGCCTGCGCCAGATTCAGGCCGGCGTGGCGGCCAGTGCGGATGAGATTGTTTGGGTCCAGACCAGCTACCTGATCGCCGAGGTGGTGATGATCCCGCTGTCGGGTTACCTGACGCGGCTGTTGTCGACCCGCGTGCTGTTCACGGTGGCGGCGCTGGGCTTCACCATCACCAGCATGCTGTGCGCCCAATCCTCCTCGCTGGAGGAACTGGTGCTGTGGCGCACCTTGCAGGGCTTTATCGGCGGCGGCATGATCCCGACCGTCTTTGCCACCAGCTTTACCGCCTTTCCCCCGGCCCGCCGCGCGCCCGTGACCGTGGTCATCGGTCTTGTAGCCACCCTGGGCCCCACGGTCGGACCGACGCTGGGCGGCTTCCTGACGGAACAGTTCTCGTGGCACTGGCTGTTCATGATCAATCTGTTGCCGGGCCTGGCCGTGGCGGCCATTGTCTGGACCTGCATCGATATCGACAAGCCGAACGTCTCCCTGCTGAAAGGCATCGACCTGCCCGGCATCGCCCTTATGGCCCTGTTCCTGGCCAGCCTGGATTACGTCATCGAGGAAGGCGCGCGGGAGCAGTGGTTTCAGGATGAGACGATCCGCGATTTCGCCCTGCTGGCCCTGATCGCCGGGATCGGCTTCTTCTGGCGGGTCCTGACCTATGAAAAGGCCATTGTCGACCTGAGCGCCCTGCGCAATGTCAATTTCGCCATGGGCTCCATCTATGGCTTCATCATCGGCATCGGTCTGTACGGTTCGGTCTATATGCTGCCGCTCTATCTGGGGCAGGTGCGCGGCCTGAATGCACAGCAGATCGGGTCGACCATGGTGGTGACGGGCATCTGTCAGTTCCTGTCATCGCCCATTGCCGGCGTGCTGTCGTCCAAGATGGATGTGCGCAAGGTGCTGGCCATCGGCTTCACCCTGTTGGCCACCAGCTTTTACATCTCCGTTCCCGTCACCGCCGACTGGCAGTTCGACCAGCTGCTGGTGCCGCAGATGATCCGGGGTGTGGGCCTGATGTTCTGCATCATTCCCATCACGTCGCTGGCCATGGGTACCCTGCCGGCGCATCAGGTGCCCAATGCCTCGGGCCTGTTCAACCTGATGCGTAATCTGGGCGGGGCCTTTGGCCTTGCTGGGATCAACACATTGATCACAGAGCGTATGGCCCAACATGGCCGCGTGCTTTATGACTGGATCGACCCGACCCGGCCCGAGGTGCAGAACTTCCTGTCCGGCGTCGGGGCGCGGGTGGCGGATGCCACGGGGGCCGATCCGGCCACCGCTGGTCTGCCGGTGCTGGCCGCGACCATTCAGAAACAGGTGACGGTGATGACCTTCTCCGACCTGTTCCTGGCCATGGGCGTGGTCTTCACACTGGCGCTGCTAACCCTGCCTTTTGTGAAGCGGCCCGTGATGCGCGGCGCTGCCGATCTGGGCGGGCATTGAGGGATGGAGTGTGTCATGACGGTGAGCATGGTGGTGGCTGACGACATACGCGAAGGGCGCCGGGGGGCCGGACGGCCCCTGGACATGACCAAACGCGACGCCATCCTGGACGCCGCCGAGGATGTCTTTGCCCGTGAAGGCTATGGCGCCAGCATGGACCGCGTGGCCGAGGTGGCGGGCGTGTCCAAGCAGACCATCTACAAGCATTTCTCCGCCAAGGACCGGCTGTTCGATGCCATGGTGGTGCGCCGGTCGGAGCGCATGACCGAACCGGTCACCATGGGCGATCCCGCCGCCCCGCCGGCAGAGGTGCTGACCAATCTGGGCCTGCGCTTTCTGGAACTGATGGTGGAGGGGCAGCTAAACTGTCTGCTGCGCACCATGCTATCGGCGGGGGCCCAGAGCGAGATGTCCGGTCATTTCTATCAAACCGGTCCCGCCGTCTCCCTCTCCCGTCTGGGTTCCTATCTGAAGCGCCAGCATGATGAGGGGCGGTTATCCATCCCCGATCCGATGCTGGCCGCGGAACAGTTTTTTGGCCTGATGAACGGGCATGTCCAGTTGCGCGGCCTGCTGGGTGTCCTGCCCGCGATGGGTGACGCAGAGCGGCAGGCGCGGGTGGACGCGGCGGTTCGGGTCTTCATGGCCGCCTATGGGCGCTGAAAAAGGCGGCTGAAAACAGCAAAGGGCGGCTCCGTTGGGACCGCCCTTTGTTCTTCATCGCCACCCGTTCCGCGATCAGGCGGTGCGACGCAAGGTCGGACTTTTGTGGGGCTGGATCAGGTCGGACAGCTGTGCCGCCAGTTCCCGGCCCCGGTCGGTCAGGGTGATGATCTTGCGCCGGCGTTCACGCGGGTCTTCCTCCGCCTGCACCAGATCGTGACCGGCCTTGCCGAAGCTGTGCCACTTCGACAAGGCGGCCACGTTGCGGGAGGCAGAGGATTGGGCGATGCCCAGACGCTCCGACAGGTCGCGGATCGACAGCCCCTCATTCTGCGCGATGGTCAGGAATGACAGCGCATATTGGATGGGCAGGTCGGGATCCAGCGTGCGGAGCGCTTCCAGAACGCGGACCAGCGGGTCCAGCGTTTCAGGATGCCATGCGGCGGTCCCTGGATTGGTAGGCATCGTGGTGACGGCCATCGTTTGTGGGTCCCCTGGCCACCGGGCGCCAACGGCCCGGCGTATAAATCACATGGAGGCGGCCAAGCCAGATCAGGGTTTCGCCATTCTCGCGCCGAACTTCATAGCCGCGCGTGCGTGGGGCGTCCCGATGGGGCCGCGCGGTCAGTTCAAAGAATAATTTCGGGCCGTTGCCCAATGACATGAAGAAGCTCATCACTGCCCTCGATTGTTCGGAAGATCGTTTGTTGGTTGAGGGGGATTTGTCGTGCGGAGGTCATGCAGCCGGTACCGCGCAGGCCGTGCCCACGCTGGGTACCGGTACGATTAAACAGATTATCCATGGAAAACTTCTCCTCTTGGCTGGGGGGTGGCGGGATCGGTTCAAAAGGATTTATCGCCGAAGGACGGGAAGGTTGCAAGGAACAATCTGTCCCTGTATTCCGTCAGTTCCGATATCGGATGAATCCGAAACGAAAAAGGCCGCCGGGCAGGGCGTGCACCCATTTCCAGCGCATGACGGGTATCGGCATCCAGATCGCGCAGGATCACATCCGGCAGATCGGGATAGGGGCGCGGCATCGGCGCCAAAAGCCGGGCGAGCCGCGCCTGCAGGGTCAATATAAACATCACAGATCATCTCCGGTTCGGGTGGATCTTAACCATCCGATATCGGATATAATCCGTCAACATGCATAACCCTCAGATCAGATCACCCATATCCAGCGTGCCGGTAAAGCCGGTGATGTTGACGATGAAATCGTCGGTGCTGAAGACCGAGCCGGCGGTGGCGCCGGTGACGATCAGGTAGGTCTGCTCGCCATAGCTGAACAGGCCCGCCGTCACGGTGGTCTTGGCAAGGGGACCGGTGGAGAACAGGGTGAAGATGGCGGCCGCCAGGCTGGTACCGGTCAGCGCCGTGGTGCCCTCCAGCACGGTTTTCACGGTGAAGGGAAGGTCGATCCGGTCCTGCCAGTCGCCACCGGTGGTGCCGAGGTCAAGATCGGTAATCCGGTCCATGATGGTCGCGGTCAGGGTGCCGGTGCCCCGGCTTTCAATGACGGAGGCATATTGGAACAAATCCTTGTCCGCCCCGCCCGTCAGCACATCGACACCACTGCTGCCCACCAGCGTATCGACGCCCGTGCCACCGATCAGCGTGTCATTGCCGTTGCCGCCATTCAAGCGGTCGGCGCCATCACCGCCCGTGATGATATTGTTTAGCGCATTGCCGGTGCCGGTAAAGCCATCCCGGCCGGTATAGGTGAGGTTCTCAACCTCGGCCCCCAGGCTGTAACGGACAATCCCGCTCATCACGGTATCGATGCCGCCGCCCGCCGCCTCCGTCACCACATCGCCGCTGGCATCGACGATATAGACATCGTTGCCGGCCCCGCCGATCAGCGTGTCATTGCCGCTACCGCCATCCAGAGTGTCAGCCCCGGCTCCACCCGTGATCTTGTTGGCCAGCGTGTTGCCGAGCCCGGTAAAGACGGCACTACCCTTATAGGTCAGGTTCTCGACATAGGTGCCCAGGCGATAGGTGGAAAGCGTGGTCTGCACCTCGTCCGTGCCGCCCAGGTTCAGTTCAGTGACCTGATCGCCTTCATCATCGACCACATAGGCATCATTGCCGGTCCCGCCGGCCATCACATCGGCACCGGTGCCACCGTTCAGCAGATCGTTGCCGGTACCGCCCGACAGCGCGTCATTGCCGGCCCCACCCAGCAGCGTGTCATTGCCATTATAGCCCCAGATGATGTTGTCCAGCGCGTTGCCGGTAGCGGTCTGACTGGCCACGCCGGTGATCACCAGATTCTCGACATTGTCGGGCAACGTATAGCTGACCAGGGTGTAAACCGTGTCGGTGCCTTCCCCGGCATTTTCCGCGACCTTGTCGGTGGTGGCATCCACCTCATAATGGTCGTTGCCGATGCCGCCCTGCATCTCGTCAACGCCTAGCCCGCCGCGCAGCAGATCGGAACCGCCGGCCCCCACCAGCACATCATTGCCGGCCCCGCCGATCAGCAGATCGGCGAAGGCGCCGCCGGTGATGGCATCATTGCCATTGCCGCCATCGACGGAGGCAGAGCCGTTGGCGCCGATGGTCAAGCGGTCGGCGGCTGCCGTACCCTTGCCGGCCTCAAACTCCGCCCGCAGACGGTAGATCACCACCTCGTTCGGGGCCATGGCGGCCAGGGCGGTGGTGGTCAGTGTGGATTCAGCCGTGATATTGCCGCGTCCGCGATTATCGATCAGCGTCAGGCCGCCATCCACCGTGCCCGTCACGATGAAGGTGTGGTCGGTTTCGGCGGCACCGGTGCCGGTCGTCCAGTTCAGGCGCACAATGTCGCCGGCGCGTAGGCCGCTGGTCCAATTGTCCGGCGGGGTGCCCACAAAGGCACCGGCCAGCAGCCAGTGGTCATTCTGGGCACGGGCATTGATCAATTCATAGCGCACGGCGGCCAGCACGCTGCCCCGTATTTCGCCATCGGTCACGAAGAAGGAATTGTTGGCCCCTTCGGCGATGGTCGCAACCTCGCGGACGAAATCCATATCGGCGGCGGCACCCACGGCCAGCCCCAGGTTTGACCGGGCAATGGCCACGACCTCAGCTGCGCTCAGCTTGCCTGCCTGCGCGCTGGTCTTGACCATTTTTGTCTGCCAGTCGGCCATCACTTCCTCAATGCTGCCTCAAGTGCGCACGGGGGCGGTCGCACAGATATTGGATTATAGCAGAATTAGATAAAATGCGAACGATTGCCCCTTGAATTAAAAGGCCCCCGTCCGGTTGCCCGGACGGGGGTACAGGCTGGTACTGCCCGATGAAGCTGGTGGGGAGCGGTAGGATGTCGCTCCTGGGTCTGCGGAACTGAAAACCGATTACTTGGCGGCGATGGTGACGGTGACGGTGTCGGCATAGTCGCCGGCGATGTACTGGTCGGAGGCGGCGATGGTGACCTTCAGGTCGGACTTCTTGCCGAACTGAGCCGTGGCCCGGTCAACGACCATCTGGCTGGTCAGCGCGCCGCCCTGGCCGTCATAGTTCACCTGATAATCGATGGTGAAGTTGCCGGACTTCAGCTTGCCGGCATTGGCCGAGGCCAGCGTGATCTTGTAGCCGGAGCCGGAATTGCAGGTCTCGGTGACCGAACCGACCGTCTTGGCAGTTTCGCCGGCCTTCAGGGCCAGCGACTGGTTCAGGTCCTGGACGGCGATGGTGCAGGACAGAGCGACATTGCCCTTCAGCTGGATCGTGCCGGACGCGTTCTGGGCCATGGCGGGGGCGACAATGGCAGAAGCGATCAGGGCGGCGGCGGCGGTCTTGGCGAAGAACTTGGTCATGTCGGTCTCCATCGGTTCGTTGGGGCGAGGCGTTGTTGCCTTCATGCGAACCAAGGATTGCAGCCGGGATGCCAAGTGCAGACACACCCTGAAAGTTGAGGGTTTCTGCGGCTTTTGGGTGTATGGGTTATTCTGCTGGGGGTATTGCATAATGCAGAACTGCAAAATGCATGTTGCCATGTGCAAATATCACTGCAAAAAGCAAATGCGCCCACGCCAATGGCACAACCTAAGCTAAAGGTTAGGTTTCCGGTTGGGCCGGTCACCTGCTTGGCACCGGTACCGCTGACGGGGTAACTGCTGACGTCGCTACCCGTCCTTTGCTACAATCTCCTTATCAGCAGTATCATCAGGCCTACCCGCATTCGCAGCCGCAGGCTTTCGGAGCGGGAAGGGGGCGGGCTCCGTGAAACGACCCATCGTTTTCTGTTTCACTTGGTTGCACGGGATCGTCTGGACCGGGTAAGTCTTGCAGACCTGCTCCCTTCCGGTCGCCCCTCCATGCGCTTCTTGCACGCCGCCGACATCCATCTGGACAGCCCCCTTTTGGGCCTTGCTGCACGCGCCGGGGACCGGGCGGAAATGCTGGTGGGCGCCACGCGCCGGGCGCTGGTGCGGCTGGTTGATCTGGCGGTGGAGGAACAGGTCGCCTTCCTGATCATCGCGGGCGACCTTTATGATGGCGACTGGCGCGATTTCATGACGGGGCTGTTTTTTGCCGAACAGATGGCCCGCCTGGAAAGGGCCGGCATTCCCGTTTATCTGCTGCGCGGCAACCATGATGCCGAAAGCACGATGACTAGGCGGCTGTCGCTGCCGCCCAATGTGCATGTCTTTGATCACCGCAAGCCGCAGAGTTTCCGGCTGGATGAACTGGGTGTGGCGCTGCATGGCCGCAGCTTCCATACCCGTGATGTCACCGACAATCTGGTGCCCTCATATCCGGCCCCTGTTGCCGGCCTTCTGAATATCGGCGTGTTACATACGGCGTTGGAGGGCAAGCCGCCGCACGCCCGTTACGCCCCCTGTTCGCCCGCCGATCTGAAGGCCAAGGGCTATGATTACTGGGCGCTGGGCCATGTGCATGAACGGGCCGTGATCGACCGCGATCCCTGGATCATCTTCCCCGGCAATCTGCAGGGCCGCCACGCCAATGAGACGGGACCGAAGGGCGCCACGCTGGTCACGGTGGCGGCGGGCCGGATCACCGATGCCGCACATGTGGTGCTGGATGATGTGCGCTGGGTGCGGGTTGCGGTGGCGCTGGACGGTGCGGAGGGGGAGCGGGATCTGGCCGACCGCATCGCCGCCGCTCTGGACGCGGCACGGACCGATGCCGGTGACCGCACGCTGGTGGTACGTCTAGCCCTGACGGGCGCCACGGCCCTGCACCGACGGTTGAAGGCCGATCCCGTCTGGCTGTCGGCTGAGGCGGAACAGGCGGCGGCGCGTGCAGGTGGGGATATCTGGATCGAACGCATCGTCACAGATACGCATGATCCGGCGCGCGGCGCGGCGCCCACGGGCGATGCGCTGGCCGAACTGACCGCCGTGCTGGCCGCGCTGAAGAATGATGAACAGGCGCTGTCGCCGCTGCTGGACGACATCGCACAGTTGAAGGCGCGCCTGCCGGAACGCGCCTTGACCGATCTGGGGCTGGAGGACGAGGGCGCGTTGGCGGCGTTGCTGGAGGATGCAGAGGCGTTGCTGCTGGACCGGCTGTCGGCGGGGGAAGGCTGATGCGTATCGACCGCCTGGACCTGGAACGCTATGGCCATTTCGACGGGACCAGCCTGGACCTTTCGAACCCGGATGCGCGCCTGCATATTATCCACGGTCCTAATGAGGCCGGGAAATCCACGGCCCTGTCGGCCATCTGCGACCTGCTGTTCGGGGTACCCGAACGCTCCCGCCTGGGCTTCCGCCACGGCAATAACGCCCTGCGTATCGGGGCGGCCCTGGCCCTGCCCGATGGCCGGGTGCTGGAGGTAAAGCGCCGCAAGGGGCGGACGGCCACGCTGCTGGACGGCGATGGTGGGGCGGCCCTGCCTGACAATATCCTTGCCCCCTGGCTGGGTGGGCTGGATCGGACGGCGTTTGAGCGGCTGTTCGGCCTGGACCATGCCCGGCTGCGGGCCGGGGGAGAGGCCATGCTGGCGGCGGGGGGTGATCTGGCCCGTACCCTGTTCCAGGCCGGCAGCGGCCTGTCGGGTCTGGACCGCATCGTCACCCGCCTGACCGGCGATGCGGATGAGATTGGCAGCCCCCACCGCAAGCAGGCCAGCAAACCCCTGTGGCAATCCATCGACGCCTTTGCAGAAGCCGCGGCCCGCATGCGTAATGAGGCGACGAAGGCCGAGGCCTGGGAAGCCGCCGAAACAGCGGTGACAACGGCGCGCGAACAGCTTGCCACCATCCGCGCCACCCTGGCCGAGGCAGAGTCGGCGCGCAGCCGGCTAGAACGGCTGCGGCGGGTCCGTCCGCTGCTGGCCCGGCTGGACGATCTGGCGGCAGCACTGGCCGAGGCGGGGGAGGGGCCGGATCTGCCCGACAGCCTGGCCGCCGAATGGCGCCGGGCAGAGGCGGAAATGCTGACCAGCGCCCGGCAGGTAGACGAAACGGCCAAGGCCCTGGCAGAAGCGGAAGCAGCACTGGACGCCGCCGGTCCCGTCCCGGCCTTGCTGTCCCTCGCAGCGCCCATTGAGGCCCTGTATCAGCGCCAGGGGGAGATGGCGAAATCCGCCGCTGACCTGCCCCGACGGCAGCAGGAACAGGCCGCCGCCCTGGCGCGGCTGGCGCAGCTGGCCCGCGATATCGGGCAGGCCACGAATGTCGACCGGCTATCGGCCCTGCTACCCGACCGTCTGCTGATTGCACGCATCCGCGACAAGGTGAAGGAGCATGCGCGCCTGGATCAGGCCCGTGCCGACGCCACCCGCCGGCATGAGGTCGCCAGCCGCGACGCCAGACAGGCCGAACGGCAGCAGCCCGCCACCGCCCCCGACGCGGCCAAGCTGGCCCGCGCCGATGCCGCCTTGGCCGCCGCCCGCCGGTTTGGCGAGGTGGAGCTGCGTCAGGACCGGGCGCGGCGTGCCCTGGAGGATGGCACGGCGCGTCTGGCGCAGCTGACAGCTCGCCTGGGCCGTTTCACGCTGCCGCCCGACCGTTTGGCCGCCTTGCCCCTGCCGCCGCCGGACGCGGTGGAGCGTCAGCGTCAGCAGGAACAGGCGCTGGAGACTAAGCGCCTGCGCCTGCTGGAGGATCAGCGCGCAGCAGAGCAGGAGGCGGGTCGCCTGCGTCAGACGCTGCGCACCCTGTCCGGTGCCGGTGACGTGCCGACCCCGGCGGTGATTGCCCAGGCCCGGCAGGATCGAGACGGGCACTGGGCCGCCCTGCGCCCCCACCTGACCCAGGGCACCAAGGCTCCCGCCGATGCCGTCCCGGCCTTCGATGCGGCCATTCGGGCGGCGGACGACCTGGCCGACCGCCGCGACCGCGACGCGCAGCGCGTTGCCGATTACCTGCGGGCCGAAAGTGATCTGGCCGCCAGCGCTGACCGGCTGTCGACCCTCACCCGTGAGGCGGCGGCCCTGGAACAGGAGGAACAGCGCCTGTCGCAGGGTTGGGCCGACCTCTGGCGGCCCGCCGACATCAATCCCGGCAGCCCTGCGGAGATGGCGGCCTTCCTGACCCAGGCGGCAACAATCCTGACCGCACGGGATCAGCAGGCGCAGTTGCAGGAAGCGCTCGACAGTGTCAGCGACGATGCCGGCCAATGTGCCGCCCATCTGCGGCAGGTGCTGGCATTGTGCAGGGGGGAGGATGGTGGCAGCGATAGTTTGCCCGCCTTGCGCGTGGCAGCAGAGGCGGCCCATGCCCAGGCGCGGCAGGCGGCGGACGCCGCCTGCAAGGCTGAACAGCGCCTGACCCTGGTCCGTGCCGCCTTGGATAATGCCGCCGATGATCTGGCTGCCGCCGAACGGGCGCTGGAAGGCTGGGGCAGCGGCTGGGCCGCCGACATGGCCAGCATCGGGCTGGCCCCACAATCCCTGCCCGCCGAGGCAGAGGCCGCCCTGCGTGTGTGGGAGGATATCGCTGGGGAGTTGCGCCAGATCCGCGATCTGGATCACCGTATCGCCGGCCTGGACCGCGACATCAACGCCTATCGCGCCGACAGTGCGGCCCTGCTGTCCGCGGCGGCGGAGATGGTCCCCGGCCTGGATGTGGCTGCTGATGAAGCGGCGACGGCCCTTTATGATGCGCTGCGCCAAGCGCGGACCCTGGCGGCACGCCGCGAAAGCTTGCTGCAATCGCGCGAACAAGCGGCCCGTCGGGCCGGAGATGCCGCCCGGATCGCACGGGATGCCGCCGCCGCCCTGTCCGATCTGCACCATCTGCACCGGTTGACGGACGGGGATGATGTGACGGCGCTGGTGGCGGCGGCAGCGCGGCGTCGGGAGCTGTGGGCGAGTGAACTGTCCTTGCAGGCAGAATTGCGCAAAGCTGGTGACGGGCAGGAGCTGAAACAGCTTCGCGAGGCTGTGAGCGGCCTGGACCCCGATGCCATGGCGGCGCAGGTGGCGGACCTGTCGACCCGGATTGAGCGTGCACAGAATGATCTGGCCGAAACCTCGGTCAGATTGCGGGAGGCGGAACGCGCGCTGGCGGACATGCGCCACCGCGCCGGTATCGGCGGTGCCGCACAGGATGCGGCTGATGCGGCGGCGGGGGCCGCACAGTTGGCGGGGCGCTGGCTGCGGCTGCGGGCCGCATCGTTGCTGCTGACTCAGGCGGTCGAACGCTATCGCGACCGGAACGAGCATCCGCTTCTCCGCCGGGCGGGCACGGTTCTGGCGGCCATGGCGGCCAGCGGCGGCAACCCGGTGGTCCGTTTGAAGGTCGACTACGGTGATGCTGACCATCCTGTTCTGGTCGGCGTGCGTCAGGATGGCGGCGACGCGCATGTGGAGGATATGAGCGAAGGGCTGCGCGACCAGCTGTTCCTGGCCCTGCGCATCGCGGCGGTAGAGGTGCATGTTGCGCAATCGACCCCGCTGCCCTTTGTGGCCGACGACCTGTTCATCACCTCGGACGAGGCGCGGACCATGGCCGGCCTGCGGGCATTGGCCGAGTTGGGACAGGCCACGCAGGTGGTACTGTTTACCCATCATGAATATGTGGTGGCAGCGGGAGAGCAGGCATTGGGTGGGCGGGTGCAGGTTCATCGCCTGCGGACCTGATCCCTCTATCCCATAGGTTAGGTTGTGGGGCTGGTTAGCGCGGTTGTTTAAATATGCAACGATATTTGCATTTTACAACGTGCATTATGCAATTTTGCAGAATGCAATATGTCAATGGAGTGTAAACGCCGCCTGAAAGGCGCAGAATCTCTCAACTTTCAGGGTGTGGGCTGAGTTGGCACGCAGGCTGCATTCCTTGGTTCCCATGAAGGCAACAATGCCTCAGCAGTTGGAACCGATGGAGCCTATGATGACCAAGTTCTTCGCCAAGACCGCCGCCGCCGCCCTGATCGCTGCCGCTGCCGTCACCCCCGCCCTGGCCCAGAACGCTTCCGGCACGATCCAGCTGAAGGGCAATGTCGCTCTGTCCTGCACCATCGCCGTCCAGGACCTGAACCAGTCGCTGGCCCTGAAAGCCGGCGAAACTGCCAAGACGGTCGGTTCGGTCACCGAGACCTGCAATTCCGGCTCCGGCTACAAGATCACGCTGGCCTCGGCCAATGCCGGCAAGCTGAAGTCCGGCAACTTCACCATCAACTACACGGTCAGCTACGACAACGGCTCCGCTGGTGCCCTGACCAGCCAGATGGTGATCGACCGCGCCACCGCGCAGTTCGGCAAGAAGTCTGACCTGAAGGTCACCGTTCCGGCCTCTGACCAGTACATCGCGGGCGACTATGCCGACACCGTCACCGTGACCATCGCCGCCAAGTAAGTTTTTGTCTGAAAAGCCCCCGCTCGGGGTACCGGGCGGGGGCTTTTCTGTTTGGTGCTGCTGTAGGGGGCGGTTGCCCTCACCCCGCCCTGATCTGCGCCACGAAGCTGCCCACCTCCCGGTCGGCCACGCCGGCGCTGTCGCGGACCTGGGCGGCGTTGTCGAGTGCCATGACGGCGGCCTCCGTCACGGCCAGCACCTTGTCGGCGATGCCCTGGATGGCGCGTGACGCCTCGTCGGTGCCGTGGGCCGCCTCGTTGACATTGCGGGCGATTTCCTGGGTGGCGGCGGTCTGCTCCTCCACGGCCCCTGCAATGGTGGTGGCGGTTTCGTTGATGGTGCGGATGGTGGTGGCGATGCCGTCCATGGCCTTCGCCGCCTCCGCCGATGATCTCCGGATAGAGGCGACCAGTTCCGCTATCTCGTCGGTGGCCTTGGCCGTCTGGGTTGCCAGGTTCTTCACCTCTGACGCCACAACGGCAAAGCCCTTGCCGGCCTCTCCCGCCCGCGCCGCCTCAATCGTGGCATTGAGCGCCAGCAGATTGGTCTGGCTGGCAATCTCGCTGATCAGATTGACGACGGCACCGATCCGGTCGGCCGACTGGATCAGGGCATCCACGGTGCCGGTGGCGCTCCCCGCCTCCTCGGCCGCCCGCGACGCGATGCTGGCGGACATCTGTACCTGGGACCCGATTTCGGCGATGGAGGCGCGCAACTGCTCGGCTGCGGCGGCCACTGTCTGAACATTGGCCGCCGCTTCCGTCACGGCGGACGCGCCCAGCGCGGTGCTCTGCTGCGTATCGGCGCAGTCGGTCGACATCAGCTGCGCCATATCCACCATCTGCTCAGCACTTTGCGAAACACCGCGCAGCAGGGCACCTACCTCCCGCTCAAACCGGTCGGCCAGTGCCAGACGGTCGGATCTCAGCTTGGCCTCGGCCTCCGCATCCTTGCGCTCCGTCTCCGCCCGTAGCCTCTCCGCCTCTGCCAGACCATCGCGGAAGGCGACGACAGCTTCCGCCATGTGCCCGATCTCGTCCACACGGTCGGTACCGGGGATGGGGGAGGTCAGGTCACCGCGCCGCACCCGTACCATGGCGTCGGTCAGGGCCAGGACGGGCCGCGCCAGACTGTTGCCCATCAGCGCGAACAGCCCGGCGCCCAGCAGGATCAGCACAGTGGCGATAATGGCCAATGTTGTCACCGACCGGACCAGGGCATCGGTCACGACGCTGGTAGGCACCGTCGTGATCAGGACCCATTGTTCCTGTACCCCATCAAATTTGATGGGTGTGGCAAAGACCAGCCGTTCCACCCCCTCCAGGGTCAAGGTCGCATAGGTGGGGCGCCCGGCCTTCTGCGCCTGCGCCACCAGGTCGGTTAACGGTCCCTTGGCCAGCGGCTTGTTCAGAAGGCTGGCATCGGGATGCACCACCCAATTGCCATTCTGCGCCAGCAGCCGGACATCACCGGCCTCCAGCGGGCGGAAGGCGGCGAACTGCTTTTGCAGGGCCGTCAGGGCCATGTCGGTAGTGACGATGCCGATGGGCTTGCCATCCCGATGGATCGGCGTGCTGACGGTGACCAGCAACACTTCCTTGCCCTCAATCGGGTATGGGTAAGGGGCCGTGAGCATGGTGCGGTTGGCGGCCAACGGGTCCAGGTACCATTCTTTGATCCCGGCCTCCACCGTCATCACCAGCGCCTCAATCCCTACGGTTCCGTCGGATTTACGGAAAAAGTACGGAACAAAGCGACCATTGGCGTCGGCGCCGGTACCCCCCCTGCCGCTGGCATCATTGCCGTCGAAGCCGTTGGGTTCGAAGGCTACGGTAACGCCGACGATATCCAGGTTGGCTGCGACGGCGGCGCTGGCCTGTTCAGAGATCAACTCGCGGCTGTAGCCCTTGGTCTTCAGCCCGCCTTCGGTCTGGGCATTGATGATACGGGCATTGTCGATGGCGTTTTCAACCAGATCGGCGGCGATCAGCGCGAAGCCCGTGGTCGCCTCATTCAGGGCTTGGCGCACCTGCTCCCCCGTCGTCCGCTGCGATTGTATCGCGGCACCAAGGGTCAGGGCCAACCCCAGCCCCAGGCACAGCCCGACGCCGGACAGAACAAGGCGGGTTTTTACTGAGGAACGCAGCGACAGGATCATGGGCCTTTTCCCTTGCCGTTAGGGGAAAACTGGTTTCGTCCGTGTGCTTTGTCGGCGCCGGGTACCGGCAACCATAGGTTCATTCTGTTCCAATTTTCAGACGGTGATGGACTTTTCGCGGTTTGACCACGGGCTTTCGCGCCGAAGGGCAGGATTCTCCCGCCGCTTTTCACGGGGGAGTTACTTCCATGCCACATACGGGATGGTGTCATGTCCGGCCGGGACACAAGGGTACGCTTGCGTGCATTTCGCGGGCGCGGTAAGACCGCATTATCGATGGTTCCCCGCAAGGGGTGAAAAGGGAACATGGTGCGGCGCCGCAAGGTGTCAATGCCATGGCTGCCCCCGCAACTGTAAGCGGCGAGTGCTGCCCAACATGGCCACTGGGAAACTGGGAAGGCCGGGCAAGTGCGACGACCCGTGAGCCAGGAGACCTGCCATCGGCAATGCGTCGCGCGGCCATTGGGCGGGGTGCCCCGATGGGACGGTTCACCGTTTCGCGCTGGCGCTTCGGAAGGAGTGCGCGGGTGAACCGGTTCGATGCCAAGCCCTTACTGGGCTTACACAGGGCCAGATTATCGACATGAAATGACACCTGTGCCCTCACCGGGCGCGGGCGTGATGGTATGCGCATGCCCTCCGAATTCGTCGACAAGAACGAAACGGAGTTATGAAGTGAGCCGAGTATCCTATTTCCGCGCCGCCCTTCTGGGTGCCGCGGCCAGCCTGACCGCATCCGCCGCCCTGGCGGAGCCGACACAGGTTGCCGAGATCATTGTGTCTGCCAACAAGGTGCCCACCGCACAGGAACGCGTGGGCAGCAGCGTTAGCATTATCGACAGCGCCGAGATTGAGCGTCGCCAGCAGGTGCAGGCGCTGGACCTGCTGAAGCGCGTGCCGGGCGTATCCATCTCCCGCAATGGCGGTCTGGGCAGCACCTCCACCGTGCGTCTGCGCGGGTCAGAAAGCGGCATGGTCAAGGTGCTGATTGACGGGGTCGAGGTGAACGACGCGTCGGGCGCCAATAACGAGTTCGACTTTAACAGCCTGATGACCGGCGATATTGAGAAGATCGAGGTCCTGAAAGGCCCGCAGAGCGCGCTTTACGGCAATGACGCCATGGGTGGCGTCATCAATGTCATCACCAAGCGCGGCGAAGGCGAGACCAAGATCCGCGGCACCCTGGAGGCCGGTGCCTATGGCACCTTCCGGCAGCAGGCTGGCCTGACGGGTGGTACTGAACAGGTTGATTATGCCCTGTCGGCAGCCAACCTGCACACTGACGGTTTCTCCCGCACCTTCGCTGGCAATGAGAAGGACGGCACCGATGCACGGTCGGTCAGTGGCCGCCTTGGCGTCAAAGCGTCGGACATTCTGCGTTTCGACCTGAATGCTGGCTGGTCTTGGCTGGACACCGAATTCGATCCGTTCGGCGGCGACGGTCCGTCTTCCCAGGAAAAGGAGACGTGGCAGGTCCGGGGTGCCGGCACGCTGAGCCTGCTGGACGGCGCATTTGAGAATGTGCTGGCCGCCAGCTATGCCAGCACCGATCGCGACTTTGACGAGCCTACGGGCTTCTACCGCTTCTCCACCTTCGACAGCCGTCGCAAGGCCCTGGATTATCAGGGTAACCTGCGCTTACGCGACGCCGATGTTGCCACCATCGGCCTGTCGGTCGATGAGGAGAAGGCCGAGACCACCAATACGACCAGCAGCAGCACGACCACCGGCCTGGATGACAGCGTCACCACCAAGTCGGCTTTCGTGCAGTATCAGGCGGCGGTGACGTCCGACCTGACCCTGACATTGGGCGGGCGCGTGGACGATCATGAGCAGTTTGGGACCGAGGGTACCTGGCGCGCAACCGGCGCTTATCAGGTGCCGGCGACCGGGACTGTCCTGCGTGCCAGCTATGGCACCGCCAACAAGGCACCGACGCTGTACCAACTGTACGATCCGTTCTATGGCAACAAGAACCTGTCGGCGGAGGATGGCAAGGGGGCCGATATCGGTTTCGATCAGAAGCTGCTGGATGGCCGCGTCGGTTTCGGGGCCAGCCTGTTCCGCAACACCTATACGAACATGATCGGCTTCTCCAACGGCTATATCAACGTAGCCCGCGCCCGGACCAAGGGCGTGGAATTGACGTTTGAGGCGACGCCGGTGGAATCGGTCCTGATCCAGGCGAACTACACTTACCTGGACGCCAAGGACACCCGCACGGGTCGTGACCTGCCGCGCCGTCCGCAGGATACGATCAACGCGTCGGTTGACTGGACCGTGGTGGACGGGATCGATGTCGGTGCCGCCCTGCGCTATGTCGGCAAGCAGCGCGACACCGCCTCGGCCACCTCGCCCATTCTGGACAGCTATACCACTGTCGATTTCACCGCACGCTGGGCGGTGCTGGACAATGTCAGCCTGTTCGGCCGGGTGGAGAACCTGTTCGATGAGGACTACCAAGAGGTTCGTACCTACAGTGCGCCGGGCCGGTCGGCCTTTGGCGGCGTGACGGTGAGCTTCTGATGCGGGCCGGCGTCCCCCTTCTGGTGGCGGCATTCATGGCGCTTCCCGTGGGGGCGGCGCCGGCGACACGCGTCGTTTCTCTATCGCTCTGTGCCGATCAGTTCCTGCTGGCGCTGGACGCGCAGACGCAAATTGCCGGGCTGACCCGGCTGGCGGGGGACACGCACCTGTCGCCTTATGCCGACCAGGCCGCCGGCATGCCCATCCATGATGGAACGGCGGAAAGCGTTTTGGTGCTGAAGCCCGATCTGGTCATTGCCGGCGGCTATGCCCGCGCACAGACGGTGGGCATGCTGGAACGGCTGGGCGTCCCGGTGCTGCGGCTGAAAACGCCGCAGACCCTGGCCGATATTCCGCCGCAGATCGAACAGGTGGCCGAAGCCCTGGGCCGGGGCGGGCAGGGCCGTGCCCTGGCCGACCGGCTGCGGGTCAAGCTGTCGGCACCCGGCGAAGGCTCCCGCCCGACCGCCGCGCTTTACCGTCCGGGTGGTGAGGTGCCGGGATCGCGCGGCATCGTCAATGATATGATGAGGGCCGCAGGACTGGAGAATATCGGCGGGAAACTGTCGGGCCGGCCCAATGGCCGCGTGGCGGTGGAAACGTTGCTGCTGAACCCGCCGGACCTGCTGGTGCTGGACAGCGTGCGGCCCGACCGGCCTGGCGTGGGCCAGTCGGTGATGGACCATCCCGCCCTGACGGCGGCACGCGGGGAAATGGCCGTCGCAGCCTTTCCCATCGCCTGGTGGCTCTGCGCCTCGCCGGCCTCAATCGAGGGGGTGGAACGGCTGGCAGAGGTAGCGGGAAGGGCATTGGGAACGCATGAAGAAGCCGCCTATCAGCCTGCCGCCATCCCCAAGCCGTTACCTGTCGGGGAAGGATCAATCCGATGACCGCCTCTACACACGACACCCTCACCGATAGCCGGGGACACAGGGCGGTAGCAGCGAGCCACTCTGGCGTCCCGCTTCTCCTGCTTCTGATCCTGTTCCCGATCCTGTTAACCGCCAGTTTTCTGATCGGTCCGGCGGACGTGCCGGCGGGTGACCTGCTGTCGGGCCTGTTCAGCGGGCAGGCCAGTCCCGCCGCCCTGATCGCGTTTGAAATTCGCCTGCCACGTGCCCTCCTGGGAGCGCTGGTTGGGGCAGGGCTGGGCATGGCGGGGGCGGCCCTTCAGGGCTATTTGCGCAACCCGCTGGCCGAGCCGTCGCTGATCGGGGCGTCTTCCTCTGCGTCTCTGGGGGCGGTCCTGGCCATCTATTTCGGGCTGTCGGCGACCGCACCTTTGGCCCTGCCCGTGGCGGGGATGCTGGGGGCTGCACTCGCTATGCTGCTGATCCAGGGGCTGGCGGGGCGGGATGCCTCGGTCCTGATGCTGATCTTGGCGGGCCTGGCGGTGCAGACGCTGGCGGGGTCGCTGACCTCACTGGCCCTTAACCTTGCCCCCAATCCGCATGCGGCGTTGGAGATCGCGTTCTGGCTGCTGGGCAGTCTGACCGACCGGACGAACGACCATCTGCTGGTGGCGGCCCCCTTCATCATCGCAGGGATTCTGGTGCTGTGCGGGTCGGGCCGGGCGCTTGATGCGCTGGGCCTGGGCGAACGCACGGCGGGCAGCATGGGCGTGGACCTGCGCGCTTTGCGCTGGCGCATCATTATCGGCACCGTCCTGTCGGTGGGGGCAGCGGTGGCGGTGACGGGCAGTATCGGTTTTGTCGGTTTGGTGGTGCCTCATCTGCTGCGCCGCGTAACGGGGAACCAGCCGTCACGGCTGCTCTGGCCGTCGGCCCTGGCCGGCGCGTGCCTGCTGCTGGCCGCTGACATCCTGGTGCGGCTCTTGCCCACCAATGACGAATTGAAACTGGGCGTGGTCACGGGTCTGATCGGTGCGCCCTTCTTCTTTCACCTGCTGCTGAAAACCAGGGAGCGGATGCGATGAGCCTGCTGTCAGCCCGCAATATCCGTTTTGCACGGGGTGGCCTGCCCATCCTGGATGGTGTGGACCTGTCGGTCGGGGCCGGCGAGTGCGTCGGCCTGATCGGGCCGAACGGGGCCGGCAAATCGACCCTGCTGTCGGTGATGGCGGGCCTGTTGAAGGCGGATGGCGCTGTCGCCCTGGATGACAGGCCGCTGGAGCAGTGGCCGCGGGCCGAGAGGGCAAAGCGCATCGGCTTTCTGGAACAAGGGGCGAGTTGCCACTGGCCCCTGACGGTGGAGCGGGTGGTGACCCTGGGCCGGCTGCCGCATGCCAGCCCCTGGGGTGGGGAGGCAGAGGCCGACCGCGCCGCCATTGCCCGCGCCATGCAACAGTGCGACGTCACACACTTCGCCGAGCGGAGTGTGACAAGCCTGTCGGGGGGCGAGCGGGCGCGGGTCATGCTGGCCCGTGCGCTGGCCGGTGATCCTGCCGTGCTGCTGGCGGATGAACCGGCGGCGGGTCTGGACCCGTACCATCAATTGCAGGTGATGGAACTGCTGGCCGGGCTGGCATCGGACGGGATGGCCGTGGTCGTCGTGCTGCACGACCTGACCCTGGCGCTGAGGCACTGCACCCGTCTGTGCCTGCTGGATGATGCCGGCAAGGTGGCGGCGGATACCTCACCTGCCGACCTGTTGGATAGCGGTGCCTTGGGCCGGGTCTACGGCATTGAACTGGTACGTGGCGGGCATGAGGGCGCACCTTTTGCCCTGCCCTGGCGCCGCCTGCCGGTGGAGACGCGGGCATGACCACTGGCATTACTTTGATCCTGGGTGGTGCGCGGTCGGGCAAAAGCCGGATGGCCGAACAACTGGTCACCGCACTGCCCGGCCCCTGGGTCTATATCGCCACTGCCCAAGCCTTCGACGCAGAGATGCAGGACCGTATCCGCCAGCATCAGGGGGGACGGGCCGAAGGCTGGGTCACCGTGGAGGAACCGCTGGATCTGGTGGCAGCATTGACCCGAGCCAATGCCACGGCTCGGCCAGTCCTGGTCGACTGCCTGACCCTGTGGTTGACCAATGTCATGCTGGCCGGGCGGGAGGTGGAGGCGGAGGCGGCAAAGCTGATCGACCTACTGCCCGGCCTGACCATGCCGGTCGTACTTGTCGGGAATGAGGTGGGGCTGGGCATCGTACCCGACAACCGCCTTTCCCGCCTGTTCCGCGACCATGCGGGCCGTCTGCATCAGGATATCGCGCGCATCGCCGACAAGGTGCTGTTCATGGCGGCTGGTCTGCCGATGCAGTTAAAGTAAGGAGCTTAAGATGGACGCCGTTGTTACGCCAGAAGAGGCCGAGCGCCACAAGGCCAAGATGCAGAAGCGCAAGGCCCTGATGGATCGCCGGGTCGGCGAACGTCAGCATGAAAAGGGCCTGCTGATGGTCCATACTGGTCCCGGCAAAGGCAAGTCCACGGCGGCGCTGGGCCTGATGATGCGTGCCGCGGGCCACGGGTTCCGTGTCGGCTTCATCCAGTTCATCAAGGGCACCTGGGCCACGGGCGAACAGGTGGCGCTGGAACGGTTCGATGACCTGATCGACCATCATGTGATGGGGGAGGGCTTTACCTGGGAAACCCAGGACAAGGAACGCGATATCCTGGCCGCCGGTCGTGCCTGGGATCAGGCACGGACCATGATGGTCGATCAGCGTTACCGGCTGATCGTGCTGGACGAGATGAATATCGCCCTACGCTATGGCTATCTGGATATTGATGAGGTGGTGGCGACCCTGGTGTCGCGCCGTCCCGACCTGCATGTCCTGGTCACAGGGCGCAATGCCAACCCGTTGCTGACGGATGCCGCCGATCTGGTGACGGAGTTCCAGTCCGTGAAGCATCCGTTCAATGCCGGGATCAAGGCCCAGGCCGGTATCGAATTCTGATGGCGACGCGGCCCCGCGCCCTGATGATCCAGGGGACCGGATCGGATGTCGGCAAGTCGCTGCTGGTGGCAGCACTGGTCCGCGCCTTTGCCAACCGGGGGCTGTCGGTACGGCCCTTCAAGCCGCAGAACATGTCCAACAATGCCGCCGTCACGGCGGACGGGGGGGAGATCGGGCGGGCGCAGGCATTGCAGGCGCGTGCCGCCCGTGTCGCGCCCTCGGTCCATATGAACCCGGTCCTGCTGAAACCGCAGAGCGATACGGGTGCACAGGTGGTGGTGCAAGGCCGTATGCTGGGCACCGCCGAGGCATCGGAATATCAGCAGCGCAAAGGCACGCTGCTGACCGCCGTGCTGGACAGTTTCGGCCGGCTGGGAGAGGGGGCTGACCTGATCCTGGTGGAAGGGGCCGGCAGCCCGGCGGAAACCAACCTGCGGGCCCGCGACATCGCCAATATGGGTTTCGCGCTGGCCGCCGATGTGCCCGTCATCCTGGCTGGCGATATCGACCGGGGTGGGGTGATCGCCAGCATCGTGGGCACGCATACGGTGCTGGACCATGCCGACCGCGCCGCCATCAAGGGCTTCATCATCAACAAGTTCCGGGGCGATGTCCTGCTGTTTGATGATGGCCTGATCGAGATCATGCGCCGTACCGACTGGCCCAGTTTCGGCGTCCTGCCCTTCCTGTCTGCCGCCGCGCGGTTGCCGGCGGAGGATGCGGTGGTGTTGGACCATTGGCGCGCGGGGGCGGGCCGGGCGCTGCGTATCGCTGTGCCAATGCTGTCGCGCATCGCCAATTTCGATGATTTTGACCCGCTACGCCTGGAACCATCGGTATCGGTGACCATGGTGCCGCCGGGCCGTCCCCTGCCGCTCGATGCCGACCTGATCATCCTGCCGGGCAGCAAAGCCACCATCGCCGATCTGGCCTTTTTCCGCGCCAATGGCTGGGACGTGGATCTGCACGCCCATATCAGGCGCGGCGGGCGCGTGCTTGGCATCTGTGGCGGCTATCAGATGTTGGGCCGCACCATCGCCGATCCTGGCGGGATCGAGGGGCCGGCGGGGACCCAAGTGCAGGGTCTGGGCTGGCTGGAGGTTGACACGGTCCTGACGGGGATCAAGGTTCTGAAGCCCGTCACCGGTAACGGTGCGGCGGGGGAGGGGACGTTTGCCGGCTATGAGATGCATGTCGGCGTGACGACGGGGCGGGGCCGTGACCGACCCGTGCTGCGCATCGACGGGGTGGGGGCGGAGGGGGCGGTATCGCCCGATGGCCGCATCGCCGGGTGTTATGTGCATGGCCTGTTTTCCAGCGATGCTTTCCGCGCTGGATTCCTGTCCGGGTTCGGCGTGGCGTCGGGCCTGTCCTATCAGACGGCGGTCGATGCAGCATTGGATGAATGTGCGGCGGCGGTGGAGCGGCACCTGGATTTGGACGGGCTGCTGGCCGTCGCGGGGTAAGGGGGGGTAACTTTGGTTTCCCTCATCTCGCCATCCCGGCGAAAGCCGGGACCCAGGAGTCAAGGGGTAAACCTCGACAACGCTTTGGTTGGCTCGGGGGAGAGGTCGTGCTTCTGGCGCCTGGGTCCCGGCTTCCGCCGGGATGACGGTGGAGAGGGGTTATATCCGCTAAACCAAGGCCCAGAACGCCGCCAGCAGCCACAGCAGCGCCAACGCGCCGCGATACAGCCGAAGCCCCGCTGCGATATCCGCCGCTGTCGCCTCGTCCCTTCCATCGCCCATCCAGTGATCGTCCACCACATGCCCGGCATAGCGGCGGGGACCGGCCAACCGCAGGCCAAGGGCGCCGGCCATTGCGGCCTCCGGCCAGCCGGCGTTGGGGCTGCGATGGTGGCAAGCATCGCGCCACACAGCACGCAGCGCCGTCCACGCGCGGCGGCCCGAAGCCAGGGCCAGCAACAGGGCGGTGAGGCGGGAGGCCGGCAGGTTCACCAGATCATCCAGGCGGGCAGCGGCCCATCCGAAGGCCTCATGCCGGGGCGTGCGGTGGCCAATCATACTGTCGGCGGTGTTGATGGCCTTATAGGCCAGGATGCCGGGCAGACCACCGACGGCCAGCCAGAAGGCGGGCGCCGTCGCCCCGTCGGAGAAATTCTCCGCAAGACTTTCGATGGCGGCCCGTGCCACCCCCGCCTCATCCAGGCTTTCCGGGTCGCGGCCCACAATATGGGCCACAGCGGCACGACCACCTGCCAAGCCGCCTTCATTCAGCCCGACCGAAACCGCGTTGACGAACTGGTACAGACTGCGTTGAGCCAGCAGTGTCGATGCAAGCAGCCCCAGCGGCAGCCACCCAAGGGGCAGGGACAGCAGCCAGACCTGCAGCCCGGCCCCAATCGCGACCGCGCCACCCACCAGGATGATCACCGTCACTACGCCGCCCAGCCGCCGCAGCCAGCCCTGCCCCCGGTTCAGCGTGCTGTCCAGGGCGGCAATCAGGGTCCCGATCCAGACAACCGGGTGACGGATGATGTGGAAAACGGCATCCGGATAGCCCAGCAGAGCTTCCAAGACCAGCGCACAGATCAATAGGGGTGGGAAAATCTCCATGATGGAACAAGGTGATAGCATGGATGGTGGGTTCGCGCAGCCCCATGGCGGCGACCTGGGCGTAATGTCTGCCCTGTTCCCCGATGCGCCACGGCCCTGGATCGATCTGTCGACGGGCATCAACCCCTGGCCCTACCCACTACCTCTATTGGAGCCGGCACTGTGGACCCGCCTGCCATCGGCGGCGGATGTGGTGGCTTTGAAGCAGGCTGCCATGGCGGCCTATGGCGTGACCGATCCGGACGCGATCCTGGCCGCACCAGGATCGCAGGTGCTGATTAGCGGCTTACCCTTCCTGCGACCGGCGGGGGCGGATGTGACGATTGTCGGCCCCACTTATGGCGAACATGCGCCGGCCTGGGTGCGGGCAGGGCATCGGGTACGGATGATCGCCGATCTGCCGGACTTGGGCGGACCGCTGCCCGACGTGCTACTGCTGGTCAATCCCAACAATCCCGACGGGCGCACCCACGATCCGGCCCGGCTGCGGCCCCTTCTGTCGGAAATCGCGCGGCGTGGGGGATGGATGCTGGTGGACGAGGCGTTCTGTGACCTGATGCCCGATTTGTCGCTGGCTCCGCTCGCGGGGCAACCGGGTCTGTTGATCCTGCGCTCCTTCGGCAAGTTTTTCGGATTGGCGGGTCTGCGCTTGGGCTTTTTGATGGCCCCGCCGGATATGGTTCGTGCCATGTCGGCCCGGCTGGGACCTTGGGCCGTCGCGGGGCCGGCGCTGGCCGTCGGGGCGGCGGCCCTATCCGATGCGGGTTGGCAGGCGGATACCCGGCGCCGGCTGGCGGACGCCATGGGTAGGTCGTTGAGTCTATATCGAAAGGCCGGTATGGAGATCCTGGGACACACGGACCTCTATGCCTTGCTCCGTGAACCGGAAGGGCGCGGTCTGTTTATTGGAATGGGTCGTGCGGGGCTGCTGATCCGGGCATTTCCCGACCGCCCTGGCTTATTCCGGCTGGGCCTTCCCCCCGATTCTGTTGCATTCGATCGGGTGGCCTCTGTCCTAACCATCTGAAAATGCATATGCCTGACTGATTTTTATGCAGATTCGGGGATGGTTTGACATGTTTCGGTACAAATCATAGACTGTTAATCACTCGTTAAGCACGGGGTGCGGGTGGTGCTTTACAGAATTGGCACCATCCCTATCATTCGAAATGGTCTAGTCCGTTAGGACTAGGGCGTGAGCGTTTTGCCGTGTGTGAGGGAACAGCCGATGGCGGTAGCGGAACTGACGGCCCAGGATACCAGCCTGACGGCCATGCGCCTGATGGCGTCGGGCCGCATGCGCGACGCGCGGGAGATGTTGGAAGCCGCTCTGCGTCGCTTTCCTGGTGACATTTCGCTTTGGCTGAACCTGGCCGTGTCGCACCGCGCCGGTGGTGATCTGACAAGTACCCTGGCGACGCTGGACAGTGCGCTGCGCGTTGATCCGCGTAATTTCCTGGCCCTGCTGATGCGGGCCAGTGTCTTGGAGGCGCAGGGGCAGCAGCGCCAGGCGGCACAGGCCTATGGCGTCGCCCTGACCCAGTATTCCCCGCACGGTCATTATGATGAGCCGACCCGCCGTGCCGTGGCCCGCGCGCAGCAGATCCATGAGGCGTATCTACGTGAGTTGGAAGGCAGCCTGCGCGGCTCCGTCGCTGAACTGTCCAGCCCGCGCGGACCGGCGGAGACACGGCGTATCGACCAGATGATCGATCATCTGGTGGGCCGGCGGAAGGTCTATACCCAGAAGCCCACGCATTTCCATTTGCCGGGCCTGCCCTCCATCGAATTTTTTGAGCGTGAGGAATTCCCCTGGCTGCAACGGCTGGAAGGGGCGACGCGCGATATTCAGCGGGAACTGGCGGGCCTGCTGGCTGATCCGGATCAGTCCGGGTCCGTACCGTATGTGCAATATCCCGACTGGGCGCCGCTTGATCAGTGGAAACCACTGAACCATTCCCCGCGGTGGAGCGCCTTCCATCTGCTGGAAAAGGGGCTGCCGGTGCCGGCCAATGCCGACCGCTGCCCCGTTACCATGTCGGTACTGGCCGATATGCCGCAGCCACGCGTGCCGCAGCGGTCGCCCGTTGCCATGTTCTCCCTGCTGAAGCCGCGCACCCGCATTCCGCCGCACCATGGCGTGGCCAACACCCGGCTGGTGGTGCATCTGCCGCTGGTGGTACCTGACAACTGCGGCTTTCGTGTCGGGAATGAAACGCGGGAATGGAAGGTCGGGCAGGCCTGGGTGTTCGATGACACGATCGAACACGAAGCCTGGAACGACAGTGACGAGTTGCGCGTTGTCCTGATCTTCGACATCTGGCACCCCTATCTGACCGAGGTGGAGCGGGAAGCCTATGCCCGCATCATGACCAGTATGGACGCAGTGACGGGGACGGTGGCCGACGGGGGCATCTGAGGGGCATAGAAGTCGGTTCTGACGCTACGCTTGCCCCTTTCCGCCGGGCCGCTGCGATCTATCTCGCCCGCCCATGCAGATGATCAATTTTCCCCCGACGCGCGCCGCCGGCCTGGACCGGCTGTCCCGTTTCACCCCCCGCATGGGCCGTACCTATGCCGCTGGTCGCAACAGCGACCCTGGTCCCGGCAAGCGCCATGCCGTATCCGAACTGTCGCCGTATGTCCGGCACCGGCTAGTGACCGAACAAGAGCTGTTGCAGGCGGCCATCGCCGCGCATGGGGTGGAGGCAGCGGAGAAGTTTGTCGCAGAGGTGTTCTGGCGTACCTATTGGAAGGGCTGGCTGGAAATGCGGTCCGGCATCTATGACCGCTATGCCCTGGGGCTGAACGCGGCCATGAATGCCATGGCGCATGACCGGTCGCTGGCGCGCCGGGTGGAGCGGGCCTGCGAAGGCCGATCGGGTATTGAGGGTTTTGACGACTGGGCGGTCGAACTGGTGGAGACCGGTTATCTGCATAACCATGCCCGCATGTGGTTCGCCAGCATCTGGATTTTCACGCTGCGCCTGCCCTGGGAACTGGGGGCCGATTTCTTCTTCCGCCACCTGCTGGATGGGGACCCGGCCAGTAACACCCTGTCCTGGCGCTGGGTGGCGGGCCTGCATACCAAGGGCAAAACCTATCTGGCCCGCCGCGACAATATCCGCGACCACACCTATGGCCGGTTCAATCCCGAGGGGTTGAGCGGGGTTGCGGTGGCGCTGGAGGAACCAGCCCCACCGGCTGCCACCCCCATCGCGCCCGTGCCAACGCCCGACCGGCGGGCGGCTACGGGCCTGCTGCTGCATGGCGATGATGTGGCGGGGGTGGGGTTGGGAATCGGCGTCGATATCAGCGCCGTGGCGGGCCTGATTATTGATGATGGCCGGTCGGCCATGGTGCAGGACTGGACCGCGGCGGCGCTGGGCGATGGTGTGACGGAGATGGGGCGGCGTCTGGGCCTGTCTGGTTCATGCCTTGGCATGGGTGATGTTTTGGCCTGGGCCCGTGCCCATGGCCTGACGCAGGTGCTGGTACCGGAGGCGCCCGTGGGGCCGGTGCGGACCGCGCTGGGTCGCCTGTCGGTGGAACTGGGCGGGGCGGGGGTAAAGCTGCTGCCCCTGCGCAGACCCTATGACGCGCTGTGCTGGCCCTATGCCGGCAAGGGCTTCTTCGCCTTCAAGGAAAAGATCCCAACGCTTCTGACACAGGTGATTTAGGCTGGATCGCGGCACGCATCTCCCATTATATGATCTTCGATATCGATAAATGGGAGGATATGATGTGGCGCATGATGGGTCGTTACCTGCTGGCCGGGGTCTTGCTCCTGGGTGTGTCGGCCTGTGTTACGGGTGGACAGAAACCAGCAATGCCGGCGTCGGTCTGGCGGCCGGCCTGGGCGCTGGCCCTGCTGCCCCCCGGTGATGCCCCCACCTATGATCGGCAGACGGTGCGCCAGACCCTGGTGCTCGATGCCGATGGACAAGCCGTACGCCTTCGTTTCACGAATGAACTGGGGGTGCAGAAGTTGAGCTTTGGCCCTGTCGGTTTGCCCCCCTAGACGCCAGTGGCGAGGTTATGGTGCAAGCAGTTGCCGTGACCTTTGGGGGTAATGCGCAGGCCAGCCTGGCCATTGGCGCCCCGCTGTTGAGCGATCCGGTGTCCATGCCCGTCCTGATAGGCCAGCGCTTGGCACTGTTGATTCATTATCGTGGAGCGACAATCGCGGCGAGCCACCGCCCGGAGGTGGAAATCGCGCCCCCACATCCACTGATGCTATAACAACCCGTCCACCCCAGCTGTGGCAGCATAATCAACCAGGAGAGCGGATACCGAGCTCAACAGCGGTTCAAACCTGTCCAGATGTTGGGGACCAGCTCAGAATCATGTGGCACCTTGGATTTTGGACACAGATTGCGTCCAGGTGCCTATGCATCTTTTCGGATTACCCTAGCAGGTGAAGGGTAAATCACCCATAAAAAAGAGAATAGCAGAATTGTGTAGGGCGCATAAAAGATGCACTAGAAAACCGCTGACCGGTAACCACCTGCTTCACCTCGCCTTTGTCACTGGTGGAAAAGGGGGCCTAATGTGAATTCCGATCTCGTCTGTGCCATCGACCCTGTAACCTGAGACGCTCCTGGCGATGTCAGCCCCCGGTAAAGCCCCCTTCGACAACAATTCCTGCGCAATCTGGTCAATGAGCGACATCCGGGGCGACAATAGGGAGATGGTTCTGCTGTATTCCTGATCGAGCACTTTGCGAACCCAGCAAAATAAGTCCGGATTTCGTGACAGCAGCATGGATGTCCGTTCGTGTTGAACATTGCCCATCCATACCAGATGGTCGCCTAAGCCAAACCCGGCGTAAAGGGCTGCGGCAAGGTTTGTCGCCCGCGCGAGATCACTGTGAACGGTCCCACCAGATCCCAATCCTGGTGTCCCGAGACGCAGTTCCTCACTGGCACGCCCTGCCAGTAGAACTCGGATCTTCGCACGGACATCATCCTCACAGAGTGCCGGTATACGTTCTACGGTGACCCCAGGCTCAAAGCCCACGACGCTCACTTCCCGGATTTGGCCTGGGAACTCAACTTCGGCTATGATCGCATGCCCGGCCTCGTGGATAGCGATCCGCCAGCCCAGTTCCCCTGACGGTGTCGGGACACGGGGAATCTGAGCGACCAAGTCTTCCACGATCATCGTCCGGCCAGTCCTGCGTGCAAGTCGTCGAGCCCCTCGGATCCATTGCTCCGTGTCGGCACCCGATGCATTCAGGCCAGCGACCAACGGCAACAAGTCAACCCCTGCCAGATCATCATCACCGAGCTGACATCTCATGATCTGCGCCAGTGCCCTATCATCAGGTAGTGGAACGGAAATCACCCGATCCAGCCGACCAGGCCGGATAAGAGCCGGATCGACATCCCTGCTGTTCGAAGCAGCGATCAGCACAACCCCTTCACGGCCCAAAGTACCATCTGTCAATTCAAGCAACGCGTTAACCACCTGAACGCTGTAATCACGGTGGTGAGATCGCATCGTGGCGCGGTTCCCAAAAGCATCAATCTCGTCAATGAACAGGATGCATGGCGCTGCGGCCAGGGCACCAGCAAAGGTCCGCCGCATCGCAGCAAGCATGTCGCCTTGATGACCAGCAGCTTGCCATTCACTATGTGATCCCGTGATCAGTGGCAGGTTTGTCGTCGCCGCCAAGCGATTAGCAAAAGTGGTTTTCCCCGTGCCTGGCGGGCCAACAAGCAGACAGCCACGGTCTACATCCGACCAACCAATGCGGCCCTCTTGGAAATCCTTCAGGTCGACAACGAGGTCAATGCCCCAGTTTTTAGCCTCATCCATCCCATAAAGATCGTGCAGCGTGGGGCTTTTAGGGCGGCTCCTAGATGTCTCCACGCAGAATTGGCGTAGCCGTTGCAGCCACCCATTAGCCGTCTCCTGATGGCGGAGTGACAGCCGAAGCGCATCTTGTGTCAGGAGCCGACAGAGACTGTCTTCAACCATAACTTTAGGTTCCAGACTCAATCAGGTCCAGTATGCCACGATGGTTGCAATTGCGAGGGTGGACAGGAAATTTCTGGCGAGCTTGTCGTATCGGGTGGCGACGCGTCGGAAGTCCTTGAGACGGCAGAAGACGGCCTCGACCATCCATCGGAACTTGTACCTGAGCTTGTCGAAGCGGATGGGCTTTTTGCGTGACTTTCTGCCGGGAATGACAGGCTTCGCGCCCTTCTCCTTGATCTTGGTCCGCAATTTATCGCTGTCATATCCCTTGTCGGCCAGGACATAGCGGCAATCATCAACCTCAGCCAGCAGGGTCTCGGCCATGGTGATGTCGGAAACGTTGCCCGCCGTTACATGCAAGGCCACCGGGCGGCCGAGCGTGTCAGTCAGGGCGTGGACTTTTGTGGTCTGACCGCCTCTGGAAATGCCAATGGCTTGCGCCTTGGCCCCCCTTTTCCGCCGTGGGCACACCGGTGTGCCTTCACGTAGCTGCCGTCCATGGCCACGCTGGTCGTGATCCATTGCCCGGCGGCCAGCGCATGTAATATCCGGTGCCAGTGTTTGCGCCCAGACCAGCGGTTGAAGCGATTGTACACCGTGGTCGGTGGGCCATATTCCGGCGGACAGTCCTTCCAGCGGCATCCGCTCTTGAGTATATGAATAATCCCACTGATGATCCGACGGTCATCAACACGCGGCGCACCATACTTGTGCTCAGGAAGGTGCGGCTCAATCGCTGCCCACGCTTCATCCGAAAGCCAGAAAATCTCCCGCATTCAATCCTCCAACGCGTTAATCACGCCTTGGAATCACATTCAAACAGCAATTTCAATGATATGTGCCGGTTTTGACCCTAGGGTGTTCTCCCAGCAAAGCCACTGCCGCTTCTGATAGAATGGCATTGTCGATGCTGGGAAGGCTGATGCAGCACTCGGCCATCAATCTAACGGATGGCGGAGGAGGGAAAAGCTTTGTGGTCAGGATGATGACAGCATCGCCCTGCGCAAGAGCTTGTGGCAACGAACCGGATGTCAACGAAGACCAGTCCGAAAAGCCCTTCGCAACCTTACTGTCAAGAACGCAGCCCGGTTCCTGACAACTCTCCGGTGCCCGCCCAAACAGGTTGTCATCGAAATCGTCCCGCTCTACGCCGTCCGCGGAAGATCCTTCAGGTTCGGTGCATGCCTTTCCAGATTTCTGGGCAATGTAAAGCCTCAGTACGTGTTCTACAGGATCGATCCATTCTTTCGACGGCAGCTCCAGCAGCAGAAGGCAGCTCTTCCGAACCAATGCATTCGAAAATTCTGGATGCCTATCCAGCGCCCGGCGCAGTAGGGCCCAGGCGACAGCCTGATCCCCACTGCTGATGCCAAACATGCGGCCTGGGGGACCAAGAGTTCGTTCTTTTACCGCCATACCCGCCAACTGCGCATCAGCGAGGGCGGCAAGGCTGCTTTTTGTTCTGACGGTTGTGGACGTCATCGTGGAAATCCTTTTTTCACGACGTTGGTCAGACGTGGATTTGGTCTGAAGCCGCTTTTGACTTTAGGCAGAGCAGAGTGTCCAGGCGTTCCTTGAACGACATTTGCACTTGCTTGAGTCTGAAGCGAATATCGATACCGTACCGCATCTCCAGGTCCTCAAGGCTCACCATGAGGTCTGGCGGCAGCGTGCTCGCCCCATAAATCGAGCACAATGCGGCTGTGGCTCTTGAGACCTCGACATTGAGGTGTGATCGGGCATAGCTCACACCAATCAAACCTAAACATCGCAGGTCGCGCAGCGTTTGCCGCGATTTCCCCGCATCGTTTTTTCCAAGCCCACGCTTGATTTCGATGATGTCGATGATCCCTTTCGCCTTGTCGGCGATGACCATGTCGGGGCGGGTCTTCCTGCCTACACCGTGGCAATAGTAAAGCAGTGACCCTTGTAGGGCCTCGGGCCTCAGTTCGTTGTCAACAAACTGGTCGGCGACCTGCGGGATATAGATGTCGGGATTGCAGAGCACTATCAAATCCTGATTTTCACTGAGAGCAGCTGCAATCGCAGCCTGCTGCAAGTTCCCATCGATGCGGATTGCCGACATCATTACCGCATAGGGATATTGCAGGTGGGCTGGGATCGCTGGATCATCATTGGGCTGCAGCTTGTCAAGCCGAGCGAAGGCTTTGTCGAGGCGCGCGGTGATGGTGGGGTTGATCATTATGATTTCCAACAAGACAGTTACATGACTAGACATAAATATGTCCTATGCGATCCAGTGTCAAGGCCTCTTTTGGTGTGCTCCAAAACTGTTTATGGTGCCGCTGCGCGTTGAGTAAGGACGGTACGAAAGGGGGGGGCGGATGGCTCGGCCAAGTTGGGACGGTGTTGCTGATGCCTGCGCCTTGCTAAGGGAGGCCCTTGCCGTTGATGGATTACCGACCTCAGCGTCAGCACCCATCCAGCGCGCCCTAGCAATTCTTTCGTCAAAGGTCGATGGCGCGATGAGTAAGGAGGAGTTCAAGGAGATTCGCCGCAGCATTGGTCGTACACAGGAGGATCTTGCGTCTGATCTGGGCGTGCGGACCCGCACAATTTCACGCTATGAGAATGGGGAGGTCCCCATTCCTGCTGCCATTGCGGCGGCGGTCAAAGCGTTATCAAAGTGATCGACGTTTTATCCCTGGATGTTATCCGATATGAAGTTGCGTCCTCGTTACCGAGGAAGGATATCGGGTGAAAAAAGCCTAGCCTGAAAAATTCATCAGGCTGTGACGGGCATATAGGCACGCAAACACTTCCAGCGGTTCAGCGTACGTACTGCGCGGGCCGTCTGGAACCGGACAGCGCACACGGCGACCCTGTACAATTAGACGAACGGCCCGCCCCTACTAGTGCAGGTCGACTAGGTGCTGCCAGTAATGGCCATGGATAAGGCTCGACATTGTTGAACAGGAGGGGCAAGGCCAAGGGCCCATGCTACAGGCCGCCTTTCTCAGGACGACATCATCAGACTGGCCCGTATGCTGAATCAATCTCGGCGGCGGAGGCAGTGCCGACAACAGCTGTTCCGATATCGAGTCCAGGGGGAGGATGGTAGTTCTTATAATGGACCTATTCTGACCCACCAAAACCAGAAGTCGCCATACAAAGTGCGGATGAACCATTTCCGTTTCGCCCTTAACATCCCTGGTGCGGGGATCGGGCACCGGCGGCCTGGTGCCGGCTCATCCCTTACCGCAAGGATGAACGCGCCTGCGAACATCCGGCCCATTGAATGGCTCGATCCAGGCCGGGGCGTTCAGCGGCTATACGGCGCTGACCCGTGCGCCGCCTGATCCGCGCTATGGGTCGGGCGGCGTCGATCACTCCCATGCCGTCCAACGCTCAACGCGCAGGGGGAAGGGTCACATGGGTCCATTCTTGATGGAAGTAAGCCGCCTCCCCGAGTCAACTCCGTGTAGGAAGCAATAGGCATTTTACCAAATTGACTTTAAGTAGCTGTTTTAACAAAAATATTGATTTATTGATTTCAGTAAACTACCAGCTATTTTTTCTATAAATCTTATCAATACACCCTCCGGCCTCCGAAAATCGCCCAATCTTCGGAAAATACCGGCAATTTTCTGAACAATTGAACGCAGCGAGAGCGGGTGCGAAACGGCCAACAGGGGGCATATGGGCGAGCAAGGGGATGTTACCCAAGGGGGAGCGACGGATCAGGCAGCTTCGCCAGGCCGCACCACTGCCAATTTTCCGAAAATCGCCCAATCTTCTGAAAACACCGGCAATTTTCTGAACAATTGAACGCAGCGAGGGCGGGTGCGAAACGGCCAACAGGGGGCGTGTGGGCGAGCAAGGGGATGTCATCCCCAATGTGATCCTTCACAATGGTCTCATGTACAATTATCTTGTACACCTCGCTAACTCATTGATATTAAAAGATGTACAAAGTTATTGTACATCTTTTAGATTATGCATTCATTCCTAGTATGGTTGTACAATGTTTTTGTACAATCCTCAGAATTCAGCCCAAAAATGCGTCGTATTTTTGAGGAGTTAACCCCCTCCGTAATTGAGGAGTTAATGGGGGGAAAGCTGTTGTTCGATCGCAGCGCATGCGGCCTATCCGGTGATATGGGGATGACGGGACAGAAGGCAAAGGGCAGTTATCGGAAGATATACCTATCGTACCGTTCTGGGTAAGTCAGACAAAAATTGGGTGAACCGGTCCGGGATTGTCGGCGGCTCCAACTCCTGAGAGGATGGGGCTACGATGAGCAAGACAACGAACAAATTTTCAGGTGAGGTCCGCGAGCGGGCTGTTCGGCTGGTTCTGGATCAGGAGAAGGATCATCCGTCGCGATGGGCGGCGGTGTCGTCCGTGGCGTCCAAGATTGGGTGTTCTGCGCACACGCTGAATGAATGGGTCAAGAGAGCCGAGGTCGAAAGCGGCAGCCGTGCTGGCATTCCGCTGGATGTGCTGGAGAAGCTGAAGGCGCAGGAACGGGAGATCCGGGAGTTGCGCCAAGCGAACGAGATTCTTCGCAAGGCCTCGGCATATTTCGCGATGGCGGAGCTCGACCGCCGACAGAAATGATGTTGGGCTTTGTTGATGCCCACCGCGGGGACTATGGGGTCGAGCCAATCTGCAAGGTATTGCCGATTGCCCCTTCCACCGTGCGACAGCACACGGCACGCGCAGCTGATCCGACCAAACTGCCGGCCCGGGCACAGCGCGATATCGGGCTGAAGGCCGATATCCGGGGGGTGTTTGATGAGAATTTCGAGGTCTATGGGGTCCGAAAAGTGTGGCGACAGTTGCAGCGGGAGGGCATCCAGGTGGCACGCTGCACGGTCGCGCGGCTGATGCGGGAGATGGGCCTGCGCGGCGCCATCCGCGGCAAGCCTGTGAAAACCACCATTGCCGACAAGGCCTTACCCTGTCCACTGGACCGGGTGAACCGGCAATTCCGGGCCGTCAGGCCCGATCAGCTGTGGCTTTCTGATTTCACCCCTGATCAAGTCCGGGGCAGTCTCAATGTGTCCACCTGGAGCGGGTTCGTCTACGTGGCCTTCATCATCGAAGCCTTTGCCCGGCGGATTGTCGGCTGGCGAGTGTCCCGGACGGCTGACGCCGGTTTTGTCCTGGATGCCCTGGAGCAGGCCCTGCATCAACGCCGACCGACGAGGAAATCCGGACTGGTTCACCATTCGGACCGGGGCAGCCAAGGCGGTCTCAACCGGTCGTCGCAACAGCCCTTTGATAGGAAGTTGGGATAGCCGAACGGAAGCGCCGATCAGACAGATCTGGACGTGCCCCGGTATTTTCCCCTGGACGCCCTGGCATTGTCCGCCGCGAAGATCGACGACGGTTCTGGGGTCTAATTGCTCTTGGTCGTTCAAGCGAAGACGCGGCCAAGGAAGTTGGATTATCAGCGCCGGTCGGCTCCAGATGGTTTCGCGAGGCTGGCGGCATGCCCCCCAAACATCTTTCACCATCGGCCCCGTGTCCGGTCGGACGCTATCTATCCTTGCCAGAGCGGGAGGAGATTACGCTGATGCCGGCGCGGGGATGTGCTTTGCGGGTGATCGCACGGCATCTGAAACGATCTCCCTCGACGATATCCCGCGATGTTGATTTCCACGCGGAAGAATTTCCTGTTCCTGGGCTCCGAGGCTGGCGGCAAGCGGGCGGCGGATCTCTACACCGTGCTGGAGACGGCCCGGCTCAACGGGCTGAACCCGGAGGCCTGGCTGGCCGAGGCCATCGACCGCATGGCCAGGGGCCATCCGATCAATCGCCTGGATGAACTTCTCCCCTGGAACTGTCGGGAGCCGGCGCTACAATCGCCGGCATGAACCAGGCCGACCCATCCCCCGGTGCCACATCCTTCCACGAGATCGCCACCCTGCGCATCGAGTTGAAGGATAGTGATCCCCTGATCTGGCGTGAACTGGAGGTGCCGACCTCCGTCACGTTGAAGGTGCTGCACGATATCGTCCAGGTCGCCATGGGCTGGCTCGATTATCATCTCTGGGAATTCACCGTGGACGACCGGCGCTATGGCCTGCCATCCGACGAGGATTGGGGAACCGGTCGCCTCTATGACGCCACCAAGGTCCGCCTGCGCGATATCCTGAAACCCCGCCGCACCCGCATCGACTACCTCTATGATTTCGAGGACAATTGGGAACACCGGCTGATCATCACCCGCGTCCGCCAGGGCGATCCCGGCCTGGGATATCCCCGCTATCTCGGCGGGGAACGCAATGCGCCGCCGGAGGATTGCGGTGGCATCCACGGGTTCTACGACATGCTCGCCATCCTGGCCAACCAGGACCATCCCGACCATGCCGAAATCGCCGAATGGCTGGATGAGTACAATCCCAACACCATCGATGAAATCCCGATGCAGTATGCCCTCAGCCGCATCGCAAACCGCAGAAACGCTGCCGCCAAACGCCTCAAAAACGAAAAAAACGCGGGGAACGACTGACGCTTACGGTTCAAATCGCGGGTGCCAACACCCGCATCCAACCTGCCGAGGCACAGTGGTCACTGGTTTGAGCCTCCGGCAAACCCTTACCGGTTCACTTTGTAACTCCGTTTGCGGAAAGCCGCGTTAGATGTGGGCCTCTCCCAGGCTGACAAGGATTTTCCCGCCTGCATTGTTCTGTTCAAACAAGCTACAGAAGGCTGCGGGGGCCTGTTCAAGACCGTGGAAATACGTTTCACGGAACTGCATCCACCCCTGTTCACGCCACCGCACCATGTCGGCGACGAACGTGTCATAGGCATGCAGGCTGTCCATGAAACGGTAGGCCTTTATCGTCAGGAACCGATCAAGGACATATTCGAAATTCTTGAACGGCGGCACCTTGCCACCCGTATTGTAGACGCTGACAAAGCCGCTGATGAGGATTTGCTTCAACTCATTCATCAGGGGCAGGCAGGCGGAAAGGTGATCGGGGCCGGCATTCTCCAGGACCAGGTCGATCCCGCCCGGGCAGGACGCGGCCAGGGCCGTCTCATAGGGTGTGCGCCGGTAGTTGAAGGCATGATCCACACCCAGATCGTCGATAAGCCAGCGAACCTTGTCGTCGGACCCCGCCGATGACACGACGCGCAGGCCCTCGATCTTCCCGATCTGACAGGCGACGGACCCGACCGCACCGGCACCGCTGGAAATGACGACCGTGTCGCCCGGACTGGCATTCGACAGGCACGACATTGCGGCATAGGCGGTCTGGACTTGCCCGGAAAAAGTGGAGAGCTGTTGATTTCCACGCGGAATTGACCCGGGATTTCCATCGAGAAATGACCCACCATTGAGTTATGCGGCGGGGTTTATGGTTGGGTCAAGGCATGTGGATTTCCTTTTCTCTTGCCGGATGCTGCGGCGGTGCTGGCTTTGAAACGAAAGCTGTCATTTCCGGTTTCGACGATGTGACAGCGATGTGTCAGGCGATCGAGCAAGGCGGTGGTCATTTTGGCATCGCCAAAGACGGTGGCCCATTCGCTGAAGCTGAGGTTGGTGGTTATGATGACGCTGGTCCGCTCGTAGAGTTTGCTGAGCAGGTGGAATAGCAGCGCACCGCCAGATGCGCTGAACGGCAGGTATCCGAGTTCGTCTAGAATCACGAGATCCAGGCGTGTCATGGCCTCGGCCAACTGCCCGGCTTTACCCTTGGCCTTCTCCTGCTCGAGCGCGTTGACGAGTTCGATGGTCGATATGAAACGGGCTTTACGACGATGATGTTCGATCGCCTGGATGGCGATAGCCGTTGCGATGTGGGTTTTTCCGGTACCGGGACCACCGATCAACACGACATTCTGCGCGCCGTCGATGACCGCGCAGCTATGGAGCTGCCGCACTGTGGCCTCGTTGATCTCACTGGCCTGGAAATCGAAACCTGCCAGATCCTTGTAGGCTGGGAACCGTGCGGCTTTCATGTGATAGGCGATGGAACGCACCTCACGTTCCGCCATCTCGGCTTTCAGCAGTTGGTTCAGAATGGGGATGGCGGCCTCAAAGGCGGGAGCGCCCTGCTCAATCAGATCGGTGACGGCCTGCGCCAAGCCATACATCTTGAGACTTCGCAGCATGATGACGATGGCAGCGCTGGCGGGGTCATGACGCATGACGGCCTCCAGCAGTGCGGGCACGCAGGTCGTCATAGCGTTCGACATTGGCCTTGGGTTCATGGCGCAGGAGCAGGGTCTGCGGTGCGCTGATGGTCGGCCCGTCGGTCGGCTTGCCATCAATCAGACGATGCAGGATGTTCAGGATATGGGTTTTGGTCGCGACGCCGTCGGACAGGGCCAGTTCGACCGCAGCCAGCACCGCCTGCTCATCGTGCTGCAGAACCAGGGCTAGGATATCGACCATGTCGCGATCCCCACCGGGACGCCGCAGCATCTGATCCTGTAATCGCCGGAACCCCGACGGCAGGTCCGCGAAGGGGGCGCCATTGCGCAACGCGCCGGGTTTGCGTTGGATCACCGACAGATAATGGCGCCAGTCATAAATTGTCCGGGGCATTTGACGGGATCGGTCAATCCACCGTTCATGCTGGCACAGAATATTTCCCTCGGCCGCCATAACAAGCCGATCCGGGTAGACCCGCAGGCTGACGGGCCGGTTCGCGAAAGACGCCGGCACGCTGTAGCGATTGCGCTCGAAGCTGATGAGGCAGGTCGGTGAGACGCGCTTGCTCTGTTCAATGAACCCGTCAAACTGGGGCGGCACCGGCATCAGCGCGGACCGTTCCTCTGCCCAGATATCGGCCAGGGTCCCGACGAGATGGCCATGCGGTATCTCCTGCCACAGCGCCAGGCAGCGTTGTTCAAGCCAGTCATTCAGCGCGGCCAAGTCGGGGAAATCCGGTGTCGGCTGCCACAGCCGTGGCCGTGCGTCCTGCACATTTTTCTCGACCTGCCCTTTCTCCCAGCCCGACGCCGGGTTGCAGAATGACAGCTCGAAGACATAGTGGTTGGCCATTGCCAGAAATCGCAAATTGATCTGACGCTCCTTGCCACGCCCGACGCGATCCACCGCCGTGCGCATATTGTCGTAGATCCCGCGCCCCGGTACGCCGCCGAAGACGCGGAAGCCATGCCAGAGCTGGTCCCCGGTGAGCGGACAGTTTGGTAAGCTTGGTTCGGCCTTATTGAAGGACGACCGACATGGCGGGACAGAGGAAGCGATATTCAGCGGATTTCAAGGCGAAGGTGGCGCTGGAGGCGATCCGGGGCGAGTTGACGATGGCGCAGCTTGTGTCGAAGCACGGTGTTCACCAGACGATGATCAGTGCTTGGCGTAAGCAGGCGATCGAGGGGATGGCGGCGTCGTTTTCCGGCAAAGCCGAGGCCAGCCCGGTTGTTGATGCGGCCGAGATCGACCGGCTGCACGCCAAGATTGGCCAGTTGGTAGTGGAGCGGGATTTTTTGCGCAAGGCCTCCGGTCGATGAGCGCCGGTCGGAGGCGGGAGATGGTGGATCGGTCACATCCCAGCTTGTCGGTTGTTCGGCAATGCTCGCTGCTGTCGATCAGCCGGTCGCATTATTACGGGCCGGTACGGGGCGAGAGCGCTGAGAACCTGGCGCTGATGCGGCTGATCGATGCCCAGTTCCTGGAGACGCCCTGGTATGGCAGCCGACAGATGACCCATCATCTGCGGCGCCAGGGCCATGTGGTCAATCGCAAACGGGTGCGCCGGCTGATGGGCCGGATGGGGTTGGCAGCCATCTACCAACGGCCAAAGACCAGCGTTCCCCATCCCGAGCACAAGATCTGGCCCTACCTGCTGCGGGATCTGACCATCGACCGGCCGGACCATGTCTGGTGTACGGACATCACCTACATTCCCATGCGACGGGGCTTCCTGTACCTGATCGCCGTGATGGACTGGGCATCGCGTAAGGTGCTGGCCTGGAAACTGTCCAATTGCATGGATATCGATTTCTGCCTGGAGGCCCTGCAGGAGGCCATGGCCCGCCACGGCAAGCCGGAAATCTTCAACACCGACAGTCAGTGTATCGAGGTCAGCTATCGGATTGGTCTCACTCCTGCTGCGATAGGGCCTATCTTGGCTGACACCGCAAGGCATCTCGACGCGGCGTGACCCGAACACCGATCGACCCACGACCCGTGTCTTTCCCTGGAACTGTCGGCCGTACGAGATGCTTTGCGGCGAGGTTTCGCCTCGCTGGCGCATGACCCGAGAAGGGCCTGACATTCTGTCACGTGACTGTCTTGTCCAGGCGTCCCGCCCTGCGAAACCGCTCACCATCTCGATCAATGGGTTCGAAGGGGGCATGATGGTGTTGATTGAAGCTGAACGGACCCGCCTGATCGTCGGTGGCGTCGATACGCACAAGGACCTCCACGTCGCCGCCGTCGTCGATGAAAGCGACAGACTGCTTGGCACCAGCAGTTTCGCGACCACAAGGCAGGGCTATCGCCAAATGGTGACCTGGATGCGGTCCTTCGGCACACTCCGCCGCGTGGGAGTCGAGGCCACCGGCACCTATGGTGCGGGCCTGTTACGCCATCTTCAGGCCGCAGGGATAGAAGTCCTGGAAGTGACGTCACCGGACAAGGTTGATCGGCGACGACGTGGCAAGAGCGACGATCTCGATGCCGAAGCTGCGGCCCACGCCGCCTTTACCGGTAAGCGTGTTGCCACGCCGAAGCGGCGCGATGGCATGATCGAAGCCCTGCGTGTTCTCAAGTCCTGCCGGAATACGGCGGTGGCAGCACGTCGCGTTACCCTTCAGATGATCAGCAGTACCATTGTCGCGGCGCCGGAGGAATTGCGTGACATGTTGCGGACAATGACACGCATGCGACTTGTCCGGACATTGGCTGCTTGGCGGCCCGATCTCACAGACTATCGCAACCCGCTCTCAGCCTATCGGATCGCGCTGAAATCCCTCGCCCGGCGATATGTCGAATTGCATGATGAGATCGCCGAACTTGATACCATGATCGCAAGTATTGTCGGTGAACTCGTCCCCGACCTGGTCGCGCCCAATGCCATCGGCCATGAGACGGCGGCTCAGCTTCTCATCACCGCCGGTGACAATCCGGAGCGGCTGTCCTCTGAGGCCAGCTTTGCTGCGCTTTGCGGGGTAAGCCCTGTTCCGGCATCGTCCGGGAAAATAGTCAGGCATCGATTGAACCGCGGTGGGGACCGAGCCGCCAACAGCGCCCTGCACATTATCGCCATCGGTCGTCTTCGGACTGACAGTCGGACCCAGGCTTATGTTGCCCGCCGGATCGCTGACGGGCACTCCAAGTTAGAAGCAATTCGCTGCCTCAAGCGCTACATCGCCCGGGAGGTCTTTACCATCATCCGAAGGCGACAGCGTGACATCAACGAGACACAGCTTGCTACTTGACACATAGAAGGGCTTCCAGGGCGGCCAATTCACCAGCCCGCGATTCACTGGCATCTTGACCGATGCTGGCATCAAGGTTTCCATGGATGGAAGGGGCCGCTGGATGGACAATGTGTTCATCGAACGGCTCTGGCGATCACTGAAATACGAATGCGTCTATCTCCACGCTTTCGAGACCGGCAGCGAGGCCAGGGCCGGGATCGGACGCTGGATCGATTACTACAATAGACAACGCCCGCATTCCGCGCTCGGGGGACAGACACCCGACGAGGCATACAGGCAAAGGGCGGACAGACTGTGTTTGGCGGCGTGAACTGATCAGGACCAAGCTTAACGCCGAGCAAAAACTGTCCGCTCACCGGGGACCAGCTCTGCCACTGGGCGTCGAACAGCAGTTCATGGGTTTGCAGCAGATATGCGCGGACCAGGAATGCCCGGCGGTACGCCAGTTTGATATGCGCGACCTGCAATTTGGTACGATGACCGCCCAGCACGGCGTAATCCTCGCTCCAGTCGAACTGGAAGGCCTCGCCAGGGCGAAAACTCAGCGGAACAAAAACGCCGCGGCCCGTCGTCTGCTGCTCGCGTTGCCGCTCCGCCCGCCATTCACGGGCAAAGGCCGCCACGCGGTTATAGGAACCGGTGAACCCCAACGCGACCAGATCGGCGTGCATATGTTTCAAAGTTCGGCGCTGCTTGCGCGATTTGAAGGCCTCGGCCTTGAGCCAGCCTGCCAACTTGTCGGCGAACGGGTCCAGCTTGCAGGCGCGCTCCGGCACCAAGAATGTCGGTTCAACCGTGCCAGCTTTCAAATACTTCTTGATGGTATTCCGCGACAGGCCGGTCCGACGCGCGATCTCCCGGATCGCCACTTTCTCACGCAAGGCCAAACGGCTGATGGCATTCAAAAGTCCCATGTCGATTACTCCAGTGCCCCTCGTCGCTCAACGCGAAGGGGGAACGGTCACATGTGTCAATTCTCAATGGAAATAAGCCGCCATCCCGGGTCAATTCCGCGTGGAAATCAACAACCAGACTCACTGCCATCCGTCTTGGCGCCGAAATCGCCGCCAGACTTGTGGGTAATTGAAAGGCTCACCGGACGCGTGCGTCGAGTATGGCCAAGCTGCCCTTGACATTGCCGATTAGAGAACGCCATTGGACGTGATCACCCCTCCCTCCCTGATGCAGGGACGGGTTACTGCTGCGATCCGGGTCGTTGCAATGTCCTAAAGAAAGACCCCCGCCACATCACTCTGGCGGGGGTCTTCGTAATCCAGCCTGTTTGGCTGAACGACCGTAGACTTCTTAGAAGTCCATGTCGCCCATGCCACCCATGCCACCCGGACCACCGGCGGGAGCGGCCTTCGGGGCCGGCTTCTCGCCGATCATGGCCTCGGTGGTGATCAGCAGACCGGCGATGGAGGCGGCGTCCTGCAGGGCAGCGCGCACAACCTTGGTCGGGTCGATGACGCCGAACTTGAACATGTCGCCATATTCGCCGGTCTGGGCGTTGAAGCCGTGGTTGGTGTCACCCTGCTCCAGCAGCTTGCCGACGATCACCGAACCGTCGAAGCCGGCGTTCTGGGCAATCTGACGGACCGGTGCCTGCAGAGCCTTGCGGACGATGTCCACGCCGAACTTCTGGTCCGGGCCGTTGGTGGCCAGGGCTTCCAGAGCCTTGGTGGCGTACAGCAGGGCAACGCCGCCGCCGGCGACGATGCCTTCCTCGACCGCGGCGCGGGTGGCGTGCATCGCGTCGTCAACGCGATCCTTGCGCTCCTTCACCTCGACCTCGGTGGCGCCGCCGACGCGCAGAACCGCAACACCGCCGGCCAGCTTGGCCAGACGTTCCTGCAACTTCTCACGGTCGTAGTCGCTGGTGGTCTCTTCGATCTGGGCCTTGATCTGGGCGATGCGGGCCGTGATGTCGTCCTTGGAACCTTCGCCGTCGACGATGGTGGTGTTGTCCTTGGAGATCGTCACCTTCTTGGCGCGGCCCAGCATGTCCAGGGTCACGTTTTCCAGCTTGATGCCCAGATCTTCGCTGATGACCTGGCCGCCCGTCAGGATGGCCATGTCTTCCAGCATCGCCTTGCGACGATCACCGAAGCCCGGGGCCTTCACGGCGGCGATCTTCAGGCCGCCGCGCAGCTTGTTGACCACCAGCGTGGCCAGGGCCTCGCCTTCCACATCCTCGGCCACGATGACCAGCGGACGCGAGGACTGCACGACGGCTTCCAGCACCGGCAGCATGGCCTGCAGGCCCGACAGCTTCTTCTCGAACAGGAGAATGTAGGGATTCTCCAGGTCGGCGATCATCTTGTCGGCGTTGGTCACGAAGTAGGGCGACAGGTAGCCGCGGTCGAACTGCATGCCTTCGACGACATCCAGCTCGGTTTCCAGGCTCTTGGACTCTTCGACCGTGATCACGCCTTCGTTGCCGACGCGGGCCATGGCTTCGGCGATCTTGGCGCCGATGAAGGCTTCACCATTGGCGGAGATGGTGCCGACCTGGGCGATCTCGTCGTTGGTGGTGACCTTGCGGGAACGGGCCTGGATGTCAGCCACGACGGTGGCAACAGCCAGATCAACGCCGCGCTTCACGTCCATCGGGTTCATGCCGGCGGCAATGGCCTTGGCGCCCTCACGGACGATGGCCTGGGCCAGCACGGTGGCGGTGGTGGTGCCGTCGCCGGCCAGATCGGCCGTCTTCTGCGCCACTTCCTTGACCATCTGGGCGCCCATGTTCTCGAACTTGTCGGACAGTTCGATTTCCTTGGCGACCGAGACACCGTCTTTGGTGATGCGGGGAGCGCCGAAGCTCTTCTCGATCACGACGTTGCGGCCCTTCGGACCCAGGGTCACCTTCACGGCGTCGGCCAGAATGTCCACGCCGCGCAGCATCTTGGCGCGGGCGTCGGAGCCGAACTTAACTTCCTTGGCAGCCATTGCTCTATCCTCTGAATTTCTATGGGGTCAGGTGTAGATCAGGTGATCCGACTCAGGCGTTCAGGACGCCCATGATGTCGCTTTCCTTCATGATCAGGTATTCGACACCGTCGATCTTCACCTCGGTACCAGACCACTTGCCGAACAGGACGCGGTCGCCGGCCTTGACGTCCAGAGCCACCAGCTTGCCGGACTCGTCACGGGCACCGGAACCCACGGCGACCACCTCGCCCTCCTGGGGCTTCTCAGAGGCAGTGTCGGGGATGATGATGCCGCCGGCCGTCTTCTTTTCGGACTCAACGCGCTTGACCACGACGCGGTCGTGCAGCGGACGGAACTTCATAGGATCTCTCCCTGAAAAGGCAAAAGGGTTTGGGCGTGAGCCTGTTGTTAGCACTCATGCCCGGTGAGTGCCAATGAGCTAATCAACCCGACCCCGACTGTCAAGGATGGTGGTGTCATAATTCGATGAAGTTGCCATGACATAGAGGAAGGGCAGTGGCTGGACGGGTTGCCAGCGCCCGCCGGTCGGAGTATGGCAAGGGCATGAGCGACGCCGATACAATGTTCCTATTCGACCGGCCCCTGATCCGCCAGCGGCGCGACCGCGCGGCATCTGGGCTTTCCGCCCATGATTTCCTGCTACGCGAGGTGGCGGACAGGCTGGGGGAGCGGCTGGACATGATCCGGCGCGACTTCCCGCGCGTCCTGAGTCTGGGCAGCCATGGCGGAGAGGTCGAGGCGGCCTTGAAGGGGCGCAACGGGATCGCGCATATGGTGCATGCCGACCTGTCCCCAGCCATGGCGCGGCTGGCCGGCGCGAATACCGGCAGCCCGGCACTGGCAGCCGACGAGGAGGCGCTGCCCTTCGCGCACAATAGCTTTGACATGGTCATTTCCAATCTGTCGCTGCATTGGGTGAACGACCTGCCGGGGGCGATGATCCAGGCGCGTCAGGTGCTGCGGCCCGATGGGCTGTTCATTGCCGCCATGCTGGGTGGGGACAGTTTGTTTGAGCTGCGCCGGTCGCTGATGGAAGTCGAGATGGAGGTGACGGGCGGCGTGTCGGCCCGGATCAGCCCCATGGCCGGTATCCGCGATGCCGCCGGATTGCTGCAGCGGGCTGGTTTCGCCCTGCCGGTCGCGGATATGGACACGCTGACCGTCAGCTATCCTGACCCGTTCCGCCTGATGCGCGACCTGCGCGGCATGGGAGAGACTAATGCCGCCCTGTCGCGTCTGAAGCGCCCGACCCGGCGCGAGGTCATCGTGCGTGCCGCAGAACGTTATATGGAGCTGTTCCGCGAGGAGGATGGCACCGTGCCGGCCACGTTCGACGTGATCTTCCTGGCCGGATGGTCACCGGATGCATCGGTGCAGCAGCAGCCCGCCAAACGGGGCAGTGCCTCGCACCGGCTGGCCGAGGCCTTGAACAGCATTGAGCAGTCGACCGGTGTGAAGCCGCATTGAGGGTGAGGGGTGGCCAGCCCCTTACACCCAGTCCTTCCACATCTGCCGATAGGCCGCTTCCACCTGTTCTGCGAAACCATAGGCATCGCAGAGGGGACTGGCCTTCATGCGGGGACGCAAGGTCTGGCGCAGTGTTTCCAGTCGGTCCAGATCACCCGCCAGCCCCGCGGCGATGTCGAGATAGGCATCGGGGCTGTCGGCGACCAGATCGTCATGGCCGACACGGTGCAGCAGGCTGGCCGTGACGCGGGCGACATGGTGGGTGCCGCGCAGGCTGACCACGGGCACACCCATCCACAACGCCTCGCAACTGGTCGTGGTGCCGTTATAGGGGAACGGGTCCAGCGCGATATCCAGCCGGTCATAGGCGCGCAGATGGTCGCCCTGGTCCGGGTTTTGCGGCAGCAGGTCCACCCGATCGGGCGTGACGCCGTTCGTCGTGAACAGCGACTGATAACGGGCCAGCGTGGCGGGATCGGCGAAAGGTTTGCTTTTCAGGATCAGGCGCGCGCCGGGCACGCGCAGCAGAAGGGCTGACCAGAGCGCCACCACTTCCGGTGTCACCTTGGCGCTGTTATTGAATGAACCGAACGTGACATGGCCGTTGCGCCGGGCGGGCAGGGGGCCGGCGGGTGCAGTTTCCTGCGCCGGACGGAAACAGAGAAAGCCATCTTCCAGCCGGACCAGTTTCTCCACATGCCAGCCATCGGTTACGTCCGGCGGGTCAGCGATGGCGTCGGTCAGGCGGTAATCCATGGCCGTCATGCCGGTTCCATCAGGATAGCCCAGCCAGGAGACCTGGATGGGGGCCGGCTTGCGCGCGAAGATCAACGGGCGGCAGTCGCAGGTATGGCCCGCCACGTCGACCAGGATGTCGATGCTGTCGGCTCTGATGCGCTCCGCCGCCTCATCATCGGTCAAGCCAGTCAGGGGGACCCAGTGGCCGGTGATGGCCTGGAACCGGGCCGTGACGGCATCGCTGCGCCGGGAGATGGGGTAGCAAAAAATCTCTACCTGTGACCGGTCGTGCCCGCGCAGCAGCGGTTCCAGAAAGCAGGAGACGGCGTGAGCACAGAAATCCGGCGAGACATAGCCGATGCGTAGACGCCGGTCCGGGGTGCGATCATTGCTGAAGGTTTTGCGGCTGGCCGTGGTGAGCGCGGTGGCATGTCGTTCGCCCCAATGCCGGTGGGCACGGAAAATCACCTCCGGCGGTACATGCGGTGTGTAATGCAGGGCGAATAACAGGTTGGAATGCAGCAATGACAGGGTCGGGTGCTGTTCCAGTGCATGTTGCAGAAGGGTGATGGCATCCGTGGCGCGGCCCTGTTCCTTCAGCACCTCCCCCAGGTTTACATAGGGTTGCGGCAGGCCCGGCTGTAGGCGCAGGGCTGTACGATAGCACTCCATAGCCTGGGTCAACTCGGATGCTGACTTGTGCATGTCGCCCAGGTTTGACCAGGCCTCCGCCATGTCGGGCCGGATGCGTACAGCGCGGCGATAGGCCTGACGGGCTTGGTCAGCCCCACCTAGATTGCGTAGAATGTTGCCCAGATTGAACCACGCTTCGGCATAATCCGGTTTCAGCGCGACCGCCATCATCGCAACCTTGGCTGCCTGTGTCTCCTGTCCCATGTCGGATAAGACGCAGGTGAGGTTATTCAGGACGTGGGCATCCTCGGGATTGGCGCGCACGGCCCGGCGATAGCAGGCGACCGCGTCATCCCAACGCCGCTGCGCGCGCAGCAGGATGGCGTAATTGTTGTTGGCATAGGGATGATCGGGATTGGCAGCCAGAACTTGCCGGTACAGGTTTTCGGCCTCTGCCAGCTTGCCTTCCTTGTGCATGGCGAGTGCCGTATCGAACAGGTTGGTCAAGGCGTACCCCCTTGGCGCAGCAGGCTGGCATCGGCCAGGATGGAGCGCAGTTTGTTCGCTGCCTGGTCCCAGGTGAAATTGCTCAGCAGATGGGCGCTGGCATCGGGCAGGGCGTGGTCGCGTCCGGCGATGATATCGGCGATGATGGCAGCCGCTGCCTCCTCATCCGGGTTCCACCAGTCCAGACCGAAGAAAGGCTCCCACGGCTCGTTGCTGTAGGGCAGATGGGCGGGTCCGGTCGTGGACGGGATCATGCGGGCGAAGCGCCCATTCAGGTAATCCAGGTAGGAACTGTGGGCCGGCGCGATCAGGCCGATCCCCATGGCGCCGGCTTTGGATAAGGGCAGGTCCCAGCCCTCGCCATGCGATAGGCTCCAGTAATAATTGGAGGCGCGGAACAGGCCCGTCATCTCCGCTTCGCTCAAGGGCTGGTCGACCAGCACGATGGGCGCAGCGTCGGCGAAGGAACGGCCCACATGTTCCTGCGTCTGGCGGACGATGGTTGCCAAGTGCCGGCGCGCCGCGTCCGTCCCGCCCTTACCGGGCTTCAGGATCAGGACGGCATCGTCGCCGCGGTTCGTTGCGCGCAGCCAGACACGCAGCACACCGTCCAGGTTCTTGCGCGGGATGGCGTCCGACACGTTGAGGAAACGGTGGCGGTAGCTGGCGACCGAGCGACCGCCGCCATCGACCAGGACCAGCGGCGGGGCATCCGCCGCCGCCGGTTCAGCATCCACGCCCAAGGGGCAGACGCGGATACGATCCTCCGGATAGCCCTGGCTGGCCCAGGCGAGGCGTGAGCTTTCCGTCGGTACGATCACCATGTCGGCATTCAGGCTCTGTTTCGCCCAGGTGGGAGAGATGCGCGGGCCTTCGAACATGGAATAGAGGATGGTGGTAAGGCCGGGAATGGGTTCCACGGCCAGGGGGACCATGATGTTGATGGCCGCCTTGGCACCCACGGGTGCCTCCAGCGGTTCGTCCTTCCAGGTCTCATGCCCGAAAATGCCAACCACCTGCAATGGTACGGCCTGCTTGCGCAGCGTCTGGATGTAGCGGCGGCCCATATGCGCATAGCCAGAGGCGGTAGAGAAGGGACCGCGCAGCAGGATGCCATCGCCGGCCCCCGGTCCCCGGGCGGCGGCGGACTGGCTGGCGGCGTGATACCGCTGGCAGCGCAGTGCATGCTTGATCCCATCATCATTGGCGGGGTCGAGCTTCAATGCCCGGCGCAACGGGTGCAGGGCTGCTTGCCACTGTCCACGACGCATCATGGCACCCGCCCGCTGCACATAGGCGTAGGTGTTCTGCGGGTTCAGCGCGGCGGCGGCATCCAGCGCCATGATCGTCCGGTCCAGGTCGCGCGGTGCCCAGGCCAGCGACTGGTTGATGCGGATATTTTCATCATGGGGCGACAGGCGCGCGGCGCGGTCGGCCAGGCGGGTCGCCGCCTCCCGGTCGCCCCGCCAAGTGTTGCACAGCAATCCCAACCGGTCGATGGCGATGGCGCTGGCGGGGTTCAGCACCGCCAGGTGCCGCAGCCACCGCCAAGCCGCCTCCTGTTCGCCTGCGTTCAGCAGGGCGATGCAGAGATTGGTGACCAGATGCTCATGATCGGGCCAGCGCGCGGCGGCGGCCCGCAGGATGCCGATCCCTTCCGTCGCCGGCTGTCCCGATGTCAGGCAGACGCCCAGCAGATTATGGGCCAGCGGGTCGTCGGGCGCTTCCGCCAGGGCCTGGCGGGCGGCGGCGGTGGCCTCCGCTGCCTGTCCGGCGCGGTGAAGGGCGACGGCGTGGCTATAGGCGTCCATCGCGTTACCTGTAGGGGTCGGGCTGGGACAGGAAGTGGCGGACATAGTCTGTCACCCCATCCTCCAGTCCCGTCATGGGGGCCGTGTAGCCGGCGGCGCGTAGCCGGTCCAGCTTACCTTGGGTGAAATACTGGTACTTGGCGCGCAGATGATCGGGCATGTCGACATAGTCGATGGTCGGCTCGCGGCCCACAGCACGGTACAAAGCCGTGATCAGATCGGCGAAGGATCGCGCCTGACCGGAGCCGACATTGAAAATGCCGCTGACATCAGGATGGTCCAGTAGCCAGAGTACGACATCCACGCAATCGCGGACATAGACGAAGTCCCGCAATTGTCCGCCATCGGCATAATCAGGTCGGTGCGACTTGAACAGGCGCACGCGCCCACCGGTAGCGGCGATGGCGTGGTTCTTGGCCACCACGCTCATCATCTCGCCTTTATGATATTCGTTGGGGCCATAGACATTGAAGAATTTCAGGCCGGCCCAGTGCGGCGGGCGGCGGCGGCCCCGGCGCACCTGATCAATCACGAACCGGTCGAAGGCGAGCTTCGACCAGCCATAGGCGTTGAGTGGGCGCAAAGCCGCCAGGGCTGCCGGGTCATTATCGTCGAAGAAGCCCTTGCTGCCATCGCCATAGGTGGCGGCGGAGGAGGCATAGATCAGGGGCACGTCATGGGCGGTACACCAATCCCACAGCAGGGTGGAGACGCCGATATTCGTCTCGACGATCAGATCGGCATCGGTTTCCGTGGTGGCCGAGATGGCGCCCATATGCAGCACGGCCTTCACCGACCCGCTGCGGGCCACCAGGAAGGACGCAAGCTGATCCGGCTCCACGAACCCGGTCACCAGATGCTTGGCCAGATTGCGCCATTTGTCGCCGGACCCCAGCCGGTCGCAGACCACCACCTCTTCCCCGCGCGCGGCCAGGGCCGCGACGAGGTTGGAGCCGATGAAGCCGGCCCCGCCGGTAATGAGAATCAAGCCGGTCATCGCGTCATACCTGCTGGTCAAGCTGCCGCATCAATAAAGCTTTCCGCAAAATCCCGCCATGTACGTTCGGTTCGGATGAAAATCTTGCCCCGGTCGCCGACGGTCCGCGCCTCCCGCCGGTTCGCATAGAGCGTTTCCAGATGGGCCACCGCTTCATCCACCGAGCTTTCGCACCAGCCCTGGCGCGCGCCGCGCGGGTTGGGAACGGGTATCTGCTGACGCAGCGGTAGGCAATTGCCGTCACGGATCAGGTCGCGATGGCCGGTATTGTCGGACAGGATGACGGGCACGCCGCAGGCCATGGCCTCCATCGCCACCAGATTGGTCGCCCCCTCGCACCGGTTGGGGAACAGAGCGGCATTGCATTCGGCAAGAATGGGTGCGATCTGGGCACGGGTCAGAAACCCGAGATCGACAAAGGCATCGGTGGGAACGCCATGATCCGCCGCCCATTCGGTGATGCGCAGGCGGTGCGTGGCGGGGTCGATGCGTGGCGCCCGCACCGCCAGGGGCGATTCCGCAATGTCCGCGGACGTGTGCGGCCAGGCATTGTGCCAAGCGGTGATCAGCAGGGCGTCAGGGTGGCGCTTGTGGAAAATGCGGAACGCGGCCAGCACCACATCCTGTGCCTTGCGATATTCGATCTTGCCGCCGGAAAACACCACGAACCGATCGCCGAACAGGCCGCTGCGCGGAAGCAGCGGCAATTCCGACGGGTCCACGCCCTGAAAGGTCACCCGTACGTCGCGCAGGCCACGTTCGGCCAGCAGGCCGCTATTGTAGGAGGAATGGACGATGATGCGGTCATACTGGCGGGCGCGTTCCAAGGTGGCCTTGTCTAAACTTGTATCCTCGAACGCGATCACGCCGATATTGGCCTCTCCATGATAGAGGCTGCTGGTGGGGCCGGGTTCGAAGTTGTTACCCAACGCATGCAGGGCTGCGCAGTCATGCAGCTTTAGCTTCTTTCCACCATGTTTGGCGGACAGGGCGGAAATCTGATGATAGCCATCCATCAGCGGTTCCAGCTTCTCCCGCGTGGAAGCGCGCATGGTGATGAAGGCCGGCTTTTCCAGCAGCAGCGGCGGCTGGTTGCGGTCCACCAGACACAGGGCCGTATGGACACCCACCAGGCCCCAGCCATGGATTTCCGTCAACTGCCAGGTCAATGCCAGATTACGCGCCAAGTCCCGTCCCCGAAGCCATTACCACTATGCCCAGCCTTACTGCCCGTAGAAAAAAGGGGCTGACCGGCAGCTTGGCACCGGTCAGCCCCCTTGTCAGCATCTGGCCTTATCCCCCGAAGGAGATGTTGCTGCTGTTCAGTTTGGCGGTGGATACGACGCCCAGCAGTTTGATCTCCCCGGACGTGATGCTCTGCTCTCCATTGGTCTTGGTGACCATGTAGATCCCGGTATCGGTCTCGTCGCTGGCCAGGACCATGACGCTGCCGCCGGCACGCGGGTTCTTCAGAGCACCGATGGCGGTACGGATGGCAATCAGGCTGTCATCGGTCAGGCTGCTGCTCGTGGTGGTCAGGCGGACCACCTCGTCATTGGCCATATCGACCTGTCCGGTTGTCCGGTCTCCCCCCTGGACCACACCGTCGCCGTTGCGGTCCAGCAGGCTGCGCAGATTGCCGACCAGTACCAGACTGTCCAGTGCCGTCTGGAAGTTGGTGATACGGTCGAAGCCTGTGTTGGCGCCCGCTGCCGCACCGTCGCCGGCATTGCGGTAGACGATCTGGTCTGCCACCTGGCTTGTCCCCAGCGCAATCTGGTCGGCCCCGGCCCCGCCTTCGAAGCGGATGGCCTTGGCGTCGGCCACGGTGACGATATCCGCCCCGTTGCCACCCGTCAGGGTCTCCACCCCGCTCACGCGGATGGTACCGCCCTGGCTGCCCAGGGTGATCACTTCCTTGGATGCGCCACCGATCAGGGTTTCGATACCGCTGACCAGCATCGTGGCACCGCTATTGCCGATTGTGACGATGTCGGTGCCATTGCCGCCGGTCAGGGTCTCCAGACCACGGACCAGCAGGCTGTTGCCACCGTCGGCCAGACGGACCGCATCCATTCCGCTGCCGCCGACCAGGACGTCAATGCCCTTGGCCCACAGCGTACCACCCACAGCACCGGTGAAGACGAAGTCGGTGCCACTGCCGCCGATCAGGCTTTCGATGCCTTCCACGGAGATGGTGGCACCGGCGCCGGCCAGCGTGACCTGATCCAGACCACGCCCACCGATCAGCGTCTCCAGGCCGGAGACGGCAATACTGTTGCCGACATCGCCCAGGGTGACACGGTCACGGCCACGGCTACCCACCAGTTCCTCGATCTGCTGGATCCAGATGGTGCTGCCGGCGCCACCCAGATAGATCAGATCGGTGGCCGGAGAGCCGGTCAGGCTTTCCAGCATTTCCACACTCATCGTGGAACCCACGCTGCCGGTGCTGGTCACCAGGTCGTTCTGGGCGCTGCCGATCAGCGTTTCCAGCTGCGTCACGGCGATGGTGGTGCCGGTCGGGCGGGCCAGGGTGATGATATCCTGGCCGATGTTGCCGATGACCGTTGCATAGCGGTCGAGGCTGAGCGTCGCACCGGAGGCCGGCAGGCGCAGCACATCGTCCACCGCACGGATGGTCAGCAGCTTCTCGCTGTCCATGGTGCGGGCATCCAGATCGGAGGTCTGAACCAGCAGCTGTGCCGTCTCCACCCCGTCAACCGTGGTGAACAGCAGCGTTGCTAGGGTCGCGTTGACATCGGCCACGCTGCCCGTGACGCGGATCACCGTGTTGGACACCTGGGTCAGGGTGGCGGTGCCGACGGCGGTCAGGGCCACCGTACCGCTGGTCGGGGTCAGCGTGACGGACAGGACAGGGCTGTCGGTGTCAGTGACGCTGATGCCCGTGACTGCCGACGCGGTCCCACGCGGGATGGTGACTCCATCGGGAATGACAGTCTGCGGCGGCTGCAACACCTCGATCAGGATCAGGTCGCTGTCATTAGGTGTGACAGGGTCGTGATCATCCGTCTCGATCCGCAGCGAGGCGCCCGGCTTGCCCTGCACGCCGGTGAACTCCATCGTCGCCAGTGACTGCTTAACCGCAGCGGTGGAACCGGTTAGGACCAGTACACCGCTATCGTTGCGTGTCACACTGACATCGCCCATCGCGGTCACGGAAACCGATCCATCGGTGGGGGTCAAGGTGACGGTCAGGGTCGGGCTGTCCGTGTCGGAGACGCTGACACCGATGATCTCACCCGCAATGCCGGCGACCACCAGCGGCTTGACGGGCAGGATATTCTCTGGCGCCGTTGCCACCCGCACGTCCAGTGTCGCCACGTCGCTGCGTGGGACGGTGCCGTTGCCGGCCACCACCTGGATGCTGCCTGTAGTGCTGCCGCTGTCGGGCGTGAAATACAGGCCCGCCAGAGTGGCATTCACATCGGCCAGCGTACCCGTCAGGGTGACGGCCCCGCTGCCCCGGCTCTGGCTTGCCGGGCCCACCAGGGTGATGGCACCACCGGTGGGGATCAGGGTGACGGTAACGGTGCCACCCTGCGCAGCCTGAACCATGATACCGCCCACCACGCTACTGCGGCCCGCCAGGATGGCGGTGGCTGCCGGCATAGACAGCCGCGGATTGGCCGGATCGTCGTTCAGGATGGTGGCATTGGCCTGGGCAACCAGGATGTCCATGCCGGACGACGGGTTGGACAGGGTGACGGTGAACCGTTCGTCCTGTTCGATCACCGTATCGGCCGTGACCCGGATCGTGATGGTCTTCACCGTCTCGCCAGCGGCGAAGCTGACGGTGCCGGCGGGCAGGGTACCCCCGAAATCGGCAGCATCCAGACCGGAATTGCCGCTGACCCGATAATCGACCGTGGCCGCCCCCAGATTGTTGCCCGTACGGGTAACCTGGAAGGTGAAGTTGGTGAAGCTGCTGTCGCCTTCCGCCTTCGCGGTGTCGATTGCGGTGATGGAGAGACGGGTGGGAACAACGGTTCCAACCTGTGCGCCCGCCACCGCCGTGTCGAGATTGCTGCCCGTCAGGGCGGTGACGGCGGCGTCCAGGTTACCTGCGGCGGTGCCGTTCCGCAGGGCGGTGACGGTCGTCGTCTGGGCCACGACCTGGACACGGGCGATGGCGGTAAGGGCCGCCAGCGGATCGCTCAGCAGGGCGGCGGCATTCACCTGGGCGTTGCCGGCCCCGATGATGGTGCCTGCATTGGCGGCAACGGCCCCGACCTTGCCGGCATCGACGCCCGGCAGCCGGGCGGCAGCGCCGCGCAGGATGCCGGCCAGCGTACCCGCGTCGGCCAGATTGAGGGTCGAACCGGTCGGCAGGGCGCGGATGGCATCGGCCAGCGCGTCCAGGATTGCCTGACCCGCTTGTCCCGGTGCCAGCGTGGTGGTGGCCGCACCGTTCATCACGGCTGCCCCTTCCACGATCAGGTTGGCGATCTTGACCGCTTCGGCCTGGGCCTTCACGGCAGAGGCCACCTGTGCGGGGCTGGCACCCGATGCCGTCGCCGCCTGCAGCGGATCGATATTCAGCAGATCCAGACCCGCATCGATACCCAGTGCCGTCTTCAGCTGTGCCGCCGCCGCCAGATTGGCGGACGCGGTTGCCTGCCGGCCGGCCAGGCCGACAATGGCGCTGGTCAGCGGGTTGATGACGGTGGCGCGGGACGGTGCCTCATAGACACCGTCAAAGACCTGACCCGTGGAGATGTCGGTGCCGCCCACCATGACATAGGCACCGCTGCCGCCGCCGATGGTGTAGTTGCCGGTCGCATCGGTGACCGACGACGCCTCGCCGGCATCCAGGACGCCATTGCCATTGGCGTCCGCGAAGACGGTGGCGCCGCTGATATAGCCGTCCACGGTCTTGCCGCGCACGAAGTTGATGACCACACCACCGAAATCGGCACCCGACAGGGTGAAGTCGGCCAGCGCGGCGTTGCCTGCCGCATCCTTGATCGCCCCGGCATTGACGATGCTGCCGGCGACGGAGATGCCGTCGCTATCCAGATCGCCCTCACCGACAACATAGCGGAAGGTGAGGACCGAACCGCCTGAGCCGCCAACATAGACCGCCTGACGGTTGGCAGAGCCGACCAGCAGGGATAGGGCCGGCGTGCCATCGACAGTCACGGCCTCGCTGAAGCTCAGGCTTATTTCCACGCTGTCGCCGGGGAAATAGGTACCGGCAGCGGGCGCGGAAATACCCGTGACCTGCGGCGGCAGACGGTCGCGTGCGCCATCCAGGATGGTGCCGGACACGCTGGACGGGTCGTTGATGCGCGGGGTCAGCACCAGGCCGGAGGAGGACAGGCTATCCAGCTTGACCGTGAAGGTTTCGTCGCCTTCGTTCAGGGCATCGGCCTTCACCAGGACGGTGATTTCCTGGCTGGACTGACCGGGTGCCAGAGTGACCGTGCCGGAGGGCAGTGCGTCGCCCGCGAAGTCGAACCGGTCGATGCCGCCGCCTTCATCAATGCGCCAGCCGACGCTGACCGTGCCATCCGTGGCGGGGGTCTGACCGGCACTGCGGCTGATGGTGAAGCGATAGGCAACCAAGCCGTCGCCCGTCGGTTCCACCTGGACCGACGGGGCGCCGCCGGTGACGCCAATGGCGATCAGCTGTTCCTCGGCGATGGTGATGTCCACCGCACTGGCAATGTCCTTCTGCCCGTCGCTGACGGAGTAGGTGACGCGGCCCGCCGATCCGGCGAAGCCGGGATCGACACGGAAAGTGAGGCCCGCCAGTTCCGTGGCGGACACCACGGCACCCGCCGCAACCGCACGGCCATCGGCATATTGCAGGACACCATGGCTGGGCAGTTCCCCGATGGTCACGAACAACTGGTTGCCATCCGGGTCCACGGGCATGTCGATGGACAGGCCGATGGCACCGGAATTCTTGGCGATGATCACCTGCTTGGGGGCCTGAATGACCGGGTCGTTATTCTCACCATCGATGGTGATGGTAACGGTGGCCGTGGAGGTCAGGCCGCCCTTGTCAGCGATCGTGTAGGTGAAGCTGTCCTGGCCCTTGCCACCCAGCGGAAGCGACTTGAAGGCGCCGTTGGGATCGTAGGTGTAGGTGCCATCGGCATTGACCTGGATCTTCGCCCCGGAGGCCAGGGTAATCAGGCTGCCGACCGCACCGTCGCCATTGACGCCGATGATGGTGCGGGTATCGCCCAGATCAATATCGGTGTCGTTATCCAGCAGGCCGGACCCGTTCAGGAAGCCAGTTTCACGGACAGTGCCAGTGTCATCCTTGGCCACGGGGGCCTGGTTGACGTCGGCGATAGTGACGGTGAAGTTCTGTGCGACAGAGGCACCGGCCTTGTCGGTAGCTGTGACGGTGATCCCCAGCGCCCCGGCATCGTTGAAGCCGGGCGTGCCGCTGAAGCTGCCGGTGGCTGCGTCAAAGGACAGCCAAGCGGGCAGGGCGCCGCCTCCGGCCACCGTGGCGGAGAAGGTCAGCGTGTCATTGGTGTCCACATCCCTGAAGGCTGTCGCGGGCAGGGCGAAGGTGAAGCCCTTGCCCTCGATGGCGTTCTGGTTGCTGATGGCCGTCCCGACCACCGGCGCATCGTTCACCGGCGTCACAGCCAGCGTGATGGTGCCGCCGACAGGCGCGTTACCGGCAATGTTATCGGTGACCAGCAGGCTGATGCTGGTCGCCTTGTCATTGTTCAAGGCTGGCACGAAGCTGGCAGCTGCCAGTGCCGCATTGATCTGCGCCATGGTGCCGATGGCGGTCCAGACGCCGGCTGCGGCGTCATAGCTGCCACCGCCCTCAATCCGACCCGTGGTCGGGTCGGCCAGGGTCAGGGTCGCTGTCAGGGCGGCGTTGGGGGCCGCGGTCAGGCTGGCACCGGCCAGCGAGATGGCGCCGCTATCCTCCACATAGGACAATTCACGCGAAAGGCCCGTGGCCGTGATCTGGCTCTGGCCGATGATGAAGGGTGTGCTGGACGCCGAACCCGCGACGTTGTTACCCGCGATGTCGGTGATGCGGCTTCCATCCATCGTCAGTGTCACGGTGCCGCCGCCCGTCAGGCCGGTAGCCGTGATTTCGATGGTCTGTGCGTCCACAATGCTGACGGAACCGATGCTCCCCTTCGCTGTGCCGGTCGTGGCCAGTCCGAAGGCAGCGGCGGTCGCGCCGCTTACCGCTTCGGAGAAGCTGACCCGCCAGGTCAGGCTGGTGCTGTCGGGTGCCGGCGTGCCAACCAGTGCCAGGCCGGTCACGCTGGGGGGGCGACCGTCGATGGTGACGGTGGTGGCGGTGCTGGCCTCGCTCACCAGACCGGACTTGCCGGTGGCCGTGGCGCTGAGACTCAGTGTGCCGGCCGTGGCGGCAGCGTCGATGGTGAAGCTGTAGGCGCCATTCTCGTCCGCAACGCTGGTCAGGCCGCTGGCGGTGCCGCCGATCAGCAGGCTGACCTTGGCACCAGCTTCCGCCGTGCCGGTCATGACCAGGCTGCCGGGCTTGGTGATCCCGTCACTGCTGGAGATGCCGGTATCGCTGCCTGTGGCCAGAGCCGGGGCGCTGGGCGCCTTGGTCTGGGCCTGCACGGCCAGGGTGAAGCTTTCCTGGCTGAGGCCGCCCTTGCCGTCGCTGGCCTGGACGGTGACGGTCCGATCGCCGGAAAGGACACCGGTCCAGTTCGCGCCTTCCTTGACAGTGACGACACCGGTCTTGCCATCAATCGCCACCAGACTGCCGGCATCGGCCAGCAGGCTGTAGGTCACGACGCTGTTGCCGGGATCGGTTGCAGAGGCGGTAATGCCGACCGTTGTACCGGCGGCGGACCCCGTCTTCACGGTGTTGGCGGCGCTGTCCTTATCGACCGGGGCTGTCGGAGGGGCATTGGTGACGGCGATGGTGAAGGTCTGGGTGCTGATCCCGCCCTTGCCGTCGCTGGCCTGGGCCGTGATGGAATGGCTGGTGGTCGTTTCAAAGTCGATCTTGTCGGCATCCTTCACCGTCACGACGCCGGTCTTGGCATCGATCTGGAAGCGTCCGTCGGCATCGTTGGTCAGGCTGTAGGTCACCGGCGTGGTGCCAGGGTCCGTGGCCTTCACGGTCAGGCCGACGCTGTTGCCGGCCTTGGAACCCTCCGCCACGCTGTTGGCCATGCTGTCATCATCGACCGGGGTGGTCGGCACGACATTGGTCAGGTCGATGGTGAAGGTTTCGGTGCTCAGCCCGCCCTTACCGTCGCTTGCCTGCACAGTGATCGCATGGCTGGCCGCAGCCTCGAAGTCCAGCTTCTCGCCATCCTTGACGGATACGACACCAGTCTTGGAGTCGATCTGGAAGCGGCCACCGGCGTCATCTGTTAGGCTGTAGGTGACCACGGTATTGCCCGGATCGGTCGCCTTGACAGTGATCCCCACCAGGGTGCTGGCCTTGGCCCCTTCCGCCACGCTGTTAGCGGTGCTGTCGCCGTCCACCGACTTGGTGGGCGGTGCGTTCGCGACATTGATGGTGAAGGTCTGGTTGCTGATACCGGAAAGCCCGTCGCTGACATGCGCGATGACTGTGTGGCTGGATGCCCTCTCGAAGTCGAGCTTCGTGCCATCTTTGACTGTGACCACACCGGTCTTGGCATCAATCTGGAAGCGACCGCCAGCATCGTCCGTCAGGCTGTAGATCAGGGCCGCACTGCTGCTGTCGACGGCATTGACCGTCACACCAACGGCTGTGCCGGCTGCTACACCTTCGAGGACGCTGTTGGGCGCGCTATCCGTATCGGTCGGGACGGCCGGGGGCACATTCGTGAGGTTAATTTTCAGCGTCTGCTCAGTCTTCAGATGGCCGTCGGAAACCTCAACAATAATGTCGTGGTTGATGGCTTTGTTATAATCCAACAACTTGCCATTAGCGACAGTTACAATGCCAGTGCTGCTGTCGATGCTGAAGCGTCCACCCGCGTCATCGATCAGTTTGAACGCGAGTTCTCTGACATCGACGGCGGTCACCGTTCCAACAATGCTACCCGTTTCTGCTCCTTCTTGGACCAGTACTAATGAACCCGAAACATTGGCGGGAGCGACGGTATCGACAACGTGGGTATCGCCCTTAAACACCAGTGTGCCATTGTTCCCTGCCAGATCCTTAACGTCTGTAGCTTGAGCATCCAATCGGAGAATGCCCTCGCCACTGATGCCGTCGAGTGTAACTGTGTAAGTGGTGCCACTTCCAGTTACAGAAGAAATATTGTAATTAATCGGCCTATTGAATCCCGAAATGTCAGATATAATGAAATCTGAAGAGTCTACGTCAGTAACTTCCTCTGAGAAAATGACTTTATAGGTCAATGAAGAGCTATTCGCCAACGGTGAATTTGTTATATTCGCCGATATTGCTGTTGGCTTCGTTGTGTCTACTGTAATAAATGTCGACCCAGCTATATTCGTTATGTATAGATTGTTCATCGTCAGGTCAGAGCGACCGGTCAGGGTGATCTGGTTGCTGGCGTAGCTCAGGATTGTGTCGCTGCCGCTGGCGGTCAGCTTCATCTGGCTTTCGGCAAAGACCGAACCGCTGATGCGCAACTTCTCGGTTTCGGCGATGTCGGTGACCGTGTCGCCATTGCCGACATCGAACAGGTCGATGCCAGCGCCGCCCGTCAGCGTGTCGATGCCGTCGCCGCCGATCAGCGTGTCATTGCCGGCCCCGCCGACCAGGGTGTCGTTCCCGGCCTGACCGTCCAGATAGGCATCCGTGACGCCCGAGGATGCGCCCAGCGTGGTGACCGTCACCATGTCGGCACCGGAGCTGCCGATGATGGTTTCGAGCAGCCAGACGGCCATGCTGCTGCTGGCCGACAGCGTGGCGATATCTAGGCCGGCACCGCCCACCAGCGTCTCCAGCTGGGAGACGGTCATGGTGCTGCCGCCGGACCCGGTGGAGGTCACGACATTGACGCTACCATTGCCGACGAAGGTTTCCAGCTGGCTCACCGACGTGGTGAAGCCGGAGCCGGAAAGCGCCCTGATTGTATCCGTGCCAGCCCCGCCCTGGATCACGTCCAGCATCGAGAAGGCCAGGGTATTGCCGCCGGAGTCGAGCTTGACCACGTCGCGGCCGGTACTGCCCGTCAGCGTTTCCAGCAGCGACACCAGCATGGTGGAGCCGCTGCTGCTGGAGAGGGTGACATTTTCGACAAAGTTGCTGCCCGTCAGGGTTTCCAGCAGTTCCACGGCCACCTTGGAGCCGCGGGTGCTGTTCAGCGTGACGACATCCTTGCCGACGTCACCCACGATGGTCTGATAAGCATCCACGCTGACCGTCGCACCCGCGGACGGCAAGTACAGGATGGTGGCGGGCACGAAGATGGTGACCGTCGTCAAGGCACCGCCCAGCGACAAGGTCTCGGTCGGCGTATAGACGGTCTCCAGGCCCGACACAAGGATGGTGGCGCCAGTATCGGTGAAGGTGACGACGTCGTTGCCGCTGTTGCCGATGACGGTTTCCAGGCCGATGGCGCTAAGGGTGCCGCCGCCGGTGCTGCCCAGCTTGACGATATCGATGGCGCTGCCGGAGCCTGTGACGCTCTCGACATCGGTCACGGTGATGATGGATTCCACCAGCGTCACGGTGACGGTCGTGCTGCCGTCCAGTTCCTCGCGATCAACCGACGTACCCTTCAGGATCAGTACGTCATTGCCGCTGCCGCCCGTCAGGGTATCGACCAGCGACACGGTCATGGTAGCACCACCGGTCGCAGCACTGACGAGGTTAACGACATCCGTGCCGATACCGCCGGCCAGCTCCTCCAACGCTTCGATCCTGATGGTGCTGCCGGATGTGCCGCCCACCGTGGCGGCATCATAGCCACTGCCGCCACTGAGCGTTTCCAGATTCGTGACAGTAAGAGTGTTGCCGCCACTACCAAGGATGACATGGTCATTCCCGGCGCCAGCGTCGATTGTCTCCACCACCGACACTGTGACGGTATCGTTGCCGCTGGTCAGGGTCGCCGTGTCCGCACCCTTGCTGCCGATGATCGTCTCGACATCGGAAATGGCCACGTTGCTTTGCAAAACCGGAACGATATCGACGATGACGAAGGAGGATTCCAACGTCACAACATCGGTGCCCGCACCACCGATGATCGTTTCGAACTGCGACACCAGAATCTGGTTGCCGCTGCTGCCCAGCGTCACGCTGTCAATGCCGGTATTGCCGATCAGGGTTTCGACCAGTGAGACCTGGATATTGTTGTTGCTGGTGCTGGTCAGGGTGACGGCATCAAGACCGGAACCGCCGACCAGGGTCTCGATGCCCTGCATGGCCATGGTGATGCCGCCGGTTCCGGTCCCGGTGATGACATCCGTGCTGCCGCCGCCGGTCAGCGTTTCCAGCAGGGCGATGGCGAATGTGCCGCTGGCCGCGGCGGTCACAACGTCCTTGCCGATGCTACCGGCCAGCGTCTCCAGCGCCTGGAACAGCAAAGTGTTACCACTGCTGCCCAAAGTGATGGCATCCGCACCGCTGTCGCCAGTGATGGTTTCAAAATCGACGAGCGTGGTGTTATTGGTGCCGGACAGGGTGACGACGTCAGTCCCCGCGCTTGCGACCAGTGTGTCCAGGGCCGACACCGTCACCGTATTGCCGCTACTGCTGCTCAGGATGACAGACGCACCGCCACTGTAGCCGATAAGGGTCTCAACCAGGCTGGCCGTCATGGTGCTGCTTGTCAGGCGGACAAGGTCATTGCCGCTGCCACCGACCACGGCTTCGAACCCGGCCAGGGAGATCGTGCTGGTGGCATCGGCCAAGACGGCGACGTCGCGGGTGCCGTTACCGATCAGCGTGTCGACCAAGGACACCGACAAGGTGCCACCGCCGGTGTCGCGGTTGGTGATGACATCGACACCGGTGGTGCCGGTGATGGCCTCGATCTGAGACACCGTCATGGTGGTGCCGATTGTGAACACGGTTTCAACCATCGACACCGTCATGGTGACGTTGACTGGTATTATAGTGACCTGATCGATACCGCTGCCACCCGTCAGCGTTTCCAGCAACCTGACGGAGATAGTTCCACTGCTGGACAAGGTGATGTCGTCGGTACCGGAGCCGCCCACCATTGTCTCGACGGAGGATACCAGCATGGTGGCGCCGGTGGTCCCCATGTCGCTGATGCCGTCGGTTCCGCTGGTGCCGATAAGGGTTTCCAGAAGGGAGACAGACAGGGTGCTGGTTGTCGAGAGGGCGACCACATCGGTCCCGCTGCCATCGCTGACCAGGGCTTCGATGCTGCTGACGGTCAGCGTGTTGCCACTGCTGTTCAGGTAAACGGTATCACTGTTACTACCGCCGACCACGGTTTCGGCGGCGTAGATGGCCATGGTGCCGCTACGCGTGAAATTGATGATATCGACGCCGCTGCTGGCAATCAGCGTCTCTATGCGCCACACGTTCACGGAATTGCCGATATCGGCCAGGGTGACGATATCGATTAGGGAACTGCCTTCGATGCTCTCCAGGCTGGAGACGGTGATCGTGTTGCCGCCAGTGGCCAAAGCGGCGACATTGTAACCGCTGTTGCCGACCAGCGTCTCCACAGATCTCACATTGATGGTGCTGTCGCTGCTGCCGGCCTGGGTGATCACGTCCGTGCCGGCACCGCCGGTAAAGGACTCGATCTTTTCGACGAGCATGGTGCTGCCGTCGGTGCCCCGAAGCGTGAAAGTATCAACGCCTGTGCCGCCGATCAGCGTCTCGATCCCGGCGATGCTGGTGTTATTGCCGGCCCCGGCGGTGGCGAACAGCACATCCGTGCCGACACCACCCAGGATCGTTTCCAGCGACGAGACGGCCAGGGTGACGCCGGTCGATGTCAGGGTGACCACGTCAACACCGCTGCCGCCGGTCAGCGTCTCAAGATCCCCGATCATTATAATGTTACCGCCGGCCCGCAGGGTCACCGCATCGGTCCCGCTACCGCCGATCAATGTCTCCAGGAGGATGACGTTAAGGGTATTGCCCTGGTTGTCCAGGTTAACGACGTCGGTGTCGGCGCCGCCGGTCAAGGATTCCAGCAGTGCTACCATCATGGTGGCGCCGCCGCTGGCGATGGTGGCCTTATCGACCCCGCTGCCGCCGATCAGGGTTTCGATGAAACTGACAGTGTACGTGCTGTTGTTGGTTGTTGCGGACGTCAGCACATCAATACCGGTTCCGCTCCCTAGCAGCGTTTCCACTAACGAAAATGCCAGGGTGTTGCCCTGGCTGTCCAGGTGGATGTGGTTGGTACCGGATGCGCCGATCAGGGTTTCAATCAGTGAGACCTGTGTGGTGCTGCCCCCCGCGACGAACGTGATCACATCCTTGCCAACGCTGCCGGTCAGGCTTTCCAGATTCTGGATGTTGATGCTGTTGCCGGTATCGGTCAGGGTCACGGCGTCGATGATGCCGATGCCGCTACCGCCCCTCAGCGTTTCAACACCCGCGACGGCTATCGTGGCGCCTTGGCTGGTGAAGCCCAGGACGTCGGTTCCTGTACCGGCGATCAGGGTCTCCAGCAGGCCGACAAAGATTGTTTTGTTGCTGTTGTCCGTCAGGGTCACCATGTCGGTGCCGCCAGCACCGATGATGGTTTCGACATTGCTGACGGCCAGGGTGGCGCCCAGCGTGCCCATCCCATTGATGGCATCCGCAGTGCTGGCCGACCCGGTCAGCGTTTCGATCAGGGCCACGCTGAGTGTGGTGGCGGCGGCCAGGGTGACGGCGTCGGTTCCCGCCCCGCCGGTCAATTGTTCGATCAGCGAGACCGTGGTCGTGGTGCCGGTCGTGGTCAGGAACACATTGTCGGTGCCGGAACCACCGATCAGCGTTTCCACCCCAACGGCCAGCATGGTGCTGTTGCGGCCATCGACAAAGCGGACGACATCCTGGCCTGTGCCGGTGGTCAGGGTTTCCAGCAACGCCACGGTGATCGTGTTGCCGCCATTGCTGTCCAACGTGACGACATCAGTACCGCTGTCGCCGATCAATGTGTCGATGGCGCTGACGGCCAGGGTGACGCCGGCCGTGCCGGTGCTTGTTACCACTTCGTTGGCATTGCTGCCGGTCAGGGTTTCGATCAGGGCGATGGCGAAGGTGCTGCCGCCGGTGCCGATGGTCAGCACGTCGGTGCCGGCCCCGCCCGCCAACAGTTCCACGGCCGTGGCGGTCAGGGTATTGCCATTGCTGGCCAGGGTCACCTGATCATTGCCGGACCCGCCGGCCAGGCTTTCCACGGCGGTGACGGCGATGGTGATGCCGCCCGCCAGCAGGGTTACCAGATCGGTGCCCGTGCCGCCCGCCAGGGTTTCAATCCCACTGACGGAGATGCTGTTGCCGCCATCGACCAGCGACGCGCTGTCGGTCCCGCCGCCACCGGCCAGGGTCTCCACCCCATCCACCAGAAGGGTGGAACCGGCATTGCCGGTGGAGGTGACATATTGGGTGCCGCTGCCGCCCACCAGGGTCTCAATGGCGTTGATGGCGAAGGTGCCACTGCCGACACTGCTCACAACATCCTTGCCGGACCCGCCCGTCAGGCTGTCCACCAGCGAGATGGCGATGGTGTTGCCCGACGTATCCAGCAGCACCGTGTCGGTGGCGGTGCCACCGATGAGCGTTTCCACCTGTGAAACGGTGATCGTGCCGGCGATGCTGTCCAGCCGGATCTGATCGACACCGCCACCGCCGGTCAGGCTTTCAATGGCGGACACCAGCATATTGGAACCGTTGGGGCCCGTGGTGGTGACCGCGTCGGTGGCGCCGGAGCCGATCAGTGTTTCCACCGCCAATACCGCCATGGTAGCGGCGACGGTGAAGGTCACCACGTCGGTGCCGCCGCTGCCAACAACCGTGCGGTAGTCCGTGACGGTGCCGGCATTGGGCAGGCTGATGATCTGGTCGTTGATGACCACCCAAGTGCCGTTGGTGACGTCGGTACCGCTTAGGAAGTCGGGACCATTGGGCTTATAGACCGTCTCGATCCCCTGCACCCAGACACTGGTGTCTGAATCGGTAAGGGTGACGACCGTGTTGGCGCCATTGCCGATCAGCGTTTCGACACCCACAGAGGTGATGGTGCTGCCCGCTGTCAGGATGACGGTATCGCTGCCGGTGCCACCGATCAGCGTTTCGATGCTGATGAGCGAGAGGGTGTTGCCGCCCCCGCCCAGCACGGCCGCATCCCCACCGGCGGCACCCGTCAGGCTTTCCAGCAGGCTGACGGTGATGGTGTTGCCACCCGCGGCCGTTAGGGTCAGGGCATCATTGCCCGCACCGCCGGTGAAGACTTCGATGGCCGTCACGCTGAGGGTCGAGCCACCATCAAGGGCAAACAGCTTGTCTGTTCCGCTGCCGCCAACAATGGATTCCACAGTCCCGATATGGACGGTATTGCCATCCGTACCCAGGGTGGCCAGGTCCGCACCGCCGCCACCTACAAGGGTTTCCACCAGCGAGACCGCGACGGTCACACCGCCAGCATCGGTCAACGTAACCTGATCCTGACCACTGTTGCCAATGATGGCTTCAATGCTCGATAAGGACAGGGTGCTGCTATGCGTGGTCAGGCTGATGATGTCGGTGGCGGTACCGCCCACCAGGCTGCTGAACTCTCCCACGAGCAATGTCGTGCCGCCGTCCCCCAGAAGCGCCACATCAATGCCCAGCCCGATATGGCCCACCAGGGTTTCCAGGCCGCTGACCGACAGGGTGGAGCCGAAGGACCCGGTATCAGTGATGACATTGATGGCCCCATTGCCGGCAATGGTCTCCAGCAGCTCCACCGACATGGTGAAGCCCCCGGTACCATGGGCCAGCGCCACGTCGATACCGGTGCCACCGGTCAGGCTTTCCAGCAAGCTCATCGCCATGCTGTTGCCGCTGTCCGACAGGATCACCTTGTCCAGGCCGGAACCGCCGGTCAGCGTCTCTAGATTGGAAACAAACAGGGTGGACCCGTCGGTGCCGGTGCCCGAGACCACGTCCCGGCCACCGCTGCCTACCAGGCTTTCCAGCAGCCGCACGGCCAGGGTGGAGGCCTGGTTGAAGGTGACGACATCATTGCCGGCCTGACCGATGATGGTCTGGTAGGCATCGACGCTGACCGTATTGCCGGCGGCACTGGGCACCGTCAGGATGCTGTCGGGCGGATTGACCACAATGAAGGTCGTGGCGCCGGCCAGGTTATAGGTGGCGTTGGGGGTATAGACGGTTTCCAGGCCCGTGACGAAGATGGTGCCCGACGCATCCCTCAGGCTCACCACTTCCGTACCGCTGCCGCCAACCAGACTTTCCACGCCGGAAACACCGACCGTGCCGCCGCCTGTCCCGAACAGGACGGTATCATTGCCACTATTGCCGATAATGGTTTCCAGCAGGCTGGTGGTAATCGTATTACCGCCGCCTGCCAGCAGGGCGATGTCAGTGCCATCGCCGCCGATCAGGCTTTCGACCAGCGAGACCGACAGGGTGACCGTGGTGCCGGTACCGCTGGATGCGGTGACGACGTCATTGCCGATACTGCCCGTGATGGTTTCAACCGCCGTAACGGCCAGAGTGCCGCCAAACCCGGCCAGCGTTACGCTGTCGGCGCCGCTGCTGCCCGTCATGCTTTCCACCGCGCCGAAGGTGATAGTGGAACCGGCGGTTCCGCCCATCCCAACGATATCCGTGCCGCTGCCGCCCGTCAGGCTGTCGATCAGCGAGACGGTCACGGTGCTGCCGCCGTTGGTGGCGATGGTCGCGATATCCTTACCGACCGTGCCGGTCAGGCTTTCGATCAGGGAGACGGCGATAGTGCCGCCGCCCACGGCCATCTTGACATGATCGATCGTGCTGCCGGCATCGCCCAGCACCCGTTCAACCGCCGCGACGGTGACCTCATTGCCGCTGGTATTGGCGGAGAGGCGCAGTGTGTCATTGCCGCTATTGCCGACGACATTTTCAACCAGATCGACCAGCAACGTGTTGTTGCCGGCACCCAGCGCCACCGTGTCGGCACCGCTGCCGCCGCGCACGCCTTCGACCAGGGACACGGTCAGGGTATTGGCAGACGTCTGGTCGATGGTCACCAGATCATTACCGCTGCCACCCGTGACGGCTTCGATGCCGGTGACCGACAAGGTTCCACCGGTAGTGCCGCCCAGGACCGCCATATCGGTGCCGGTCCCGCCGACCAGGCTTTCGATCAGGGACACGGCCAGTGTGGAACCCAGGCTGCCCAGGGTGACGGTTTCTGTGCCGCTGCCGCCCGTCAGGCTCTCCATCAGCGAAACGGCAAAGGTGCCGCCGCTGGTGCCGCTTAGCGTGGCGGCGTCGGTACCGTTGCCGCCGATCAGGCTTTCAACATCGCTGACCGTGACAGTACCGCCGCCGGAACCCATCACCGCAACATCGGCACCTGTATTGCCGATCAGGTTTTCCACCTGCGACACGACAAGGGTGTTGCCGCCGGTGCCAAGGAAGACGGTGTCGCTTCCTGAGCCACCCACGACGCTCTCGACCTTGTTGACGAAAATGCTGTTGCCACCGGCAGCAAGGATCGCGAAATCCTGTCCGGTATTGCCCAGCAGTGTTTCAACCGCGAGCAGGGCCACCGTAACGCCACTTGTCGTGGTGGTCACGACCTCTGTTCCAGCGCCACCCGTCAAGCTTTCGATCAGCGCAATCTCGATGGTCGCGCCGGTGCCGCCGATAACCGAGACACGATCCGTGCCGCTTCCGCCGGTCACAGCCTCCAGACCGGTGACTGTAACCGTGTTGCCGTTGCTGGATACCAGTGTCGCCAGATCATTGCCGGTGCTGCCAACTAGGCTTTCCACCAGCGACACTGCAATGGTGCCGCCGGAGGTCACGAAATTCACGAGATCTATGCCAGCGCTGCCGGTCAGGCTTTCTACGCCGTCGACTGTCACGGTCGCGCCGCTGCCACCCAGTGTGACAACGTCCTTCCCGCTACCACCCAGGAACGTTTCCGTCGCTGTGATGGTGATGGTGGAACCACTGGTGCCGGTGTCGGAGACAATGTCAATTCCGGCGCTGCCGATCAGGCTTTCGACCAGTCGCACTGACAGCGTGTTGCCATTTGTATTGGAGATGGCCAGGGTATTAACGCCGCTGCTGCCGATCAGTGTTTCAACCAGGTTGACCGACAGAGTGCTGGCATTGGTACCCGTTAGGGTAACGGTGTCGTTTCCACTGCCGCCCGTCACGCTTTCGACAAGCGCGACAGTGAGTGTGTTGCCGCCAGAAGCCAGGATGGCGCTGTCGTTGCCGGCGCTGCCGACCAGCGATTCCAGATTGCTGACGGTCACCGTCTGGCCGCTGCCGCCAAGGGTGACAAGATCGGTACCAGTGCCGCCCAGCAGCGTCTCAACGCCAGTGGATACAATGGTCGTTCCGGTGTCGGAAAGGGTGACGACGTCACTGCCGACGCTGACGCCAGTCAGTGTCTCCACGCTGGAGATGGACAGCGTGCTCCCGCCGCTGGCCAGGGAGACCACGTCTGCTCCGGTGCCGCCGAGGACGGCTTCAACCTGTGCCAACAGGATCGTGTTGCCAGCGGCATCCAGCAGGATGGTGTCGGCACCGCTGCCGCCCGTGAGGCTTTCCAGAAGGGATACGCTGACGGTGGCGCCAAGGCTGCCAGTATCGGTGATGACGTTTGTGCCGGCATTGCCGACAATGCTTTCCAACTGTGACACCGCGATGGTGAAGCCGGAAGTTCCCAGATGGGTGACGATGTCGGTGCCGCTGCTGCCAACCAGCGTCTCCACGCCCGATACGGCCATGCTGGTTGTTGCCGTACCGTAAATCACCGTGTCGGCGCCGGTGCTGCCAGTCAGGCTTTCAACCTGGCTCACCTGCATCGTGATGCCATGGGTGCCGGTGACCGTCACGACCTCGTTGGCGCTGCTGCCGATCAGCGTTTCAAGCAACTGCACGGCCAGCGTCGTGCCTTGCGTCTGCGTCAGCGTGACAATGTCAGTACCGGCGTTACCGATCACGGTTTCAAAGGGCAAGACGACATTGCTGCTGCCGCCGGTGGCCGGCATATTCAGAATGTTAGTGACGCCACCGATAATGACGGTCTGGGTGGCACCGGCCAGGGCCAGAGTCTGCGATGACGTAATGACTGTGTCTACGCCAGAAACGAAAATAGTGGCGGCGGTTTCATCGAATGTGATGACGTTGGTGCCGCCACTCCCGATCAGTGTCTCGACGTTTGACACCTGGGTCGTGCTGCCGGCGGAACCCAGCGTAACGACGTCCTTACCGCTGGTACCCAGCAAGGTCTGCAAACGAGCTGCGGTGACAGTCTGGCCGCTGGTGCCGGCAAGTGCCACTGTGCTGACGCCGTTGCCGATAAGGGTTTCCACCGAGGACACGGAAACAGTGCCACCCAGCGTGCCATCTGCACCAAAATAGACGCTGTCAGAGAAACTGCTGCCGATCAGCGTTTCGACACTGCGGACATCAAGACCGGTCGCCCCGGAGGAGAGGGTAACGACATCCGTCTGGGCCGAGCCAACGAGCGTGCCCAGCATATCAACGCTGATCTTGGAGGCACCGCCCAGGGTGATGACATTGTTCAGATCGCCACCAGTCAGGGTCTCGATATCGAAGACCAGGGCCTGTGTGAGGTCGGTGGCTGCAAACTGCACCTTGTCGATGCCGCTGCTGCCGGTCAGCGTTTCGATGGCGGCAACGGTCAGAGTGCTGGCGGTGGTAAAGGAGATGACGTCGGTGCCCGTGCCGCCGATCAGTGTTTCGATATCCCGGATCACCATTTCGTTGGTGAAACTGCCGATCTTGGACATCGTGACGATATCGGTGCCCGTAGTGCCCTGCAGGGTTTCCACCAACGCGACGCTTGTCGTACTGCCACCGGTCTGCTGGATGATAACATAATCGTTCACGCTGACCGATGAGCCAACCAGCGTGTCGATCTGGCTGATCGCCATTGTGGTCCCGGCACTTGCACCGGGAGCGGTCATCCAGATAACCTCGGCTCCGGCCGAACCGATCAGGGTTTCGACCAGGGAGATGAACATCGTGCCCATGCTGGTCGCGGTGACCAGGGCCGTGGAGCCGTAGATCGGCGTCGTCCGCCGTTCCTCAATGGTGACGACGTCGGCGCCGCCGCTGGACCCGACAAGCGTGTCGATATCGGCGATGGTGATGGTCGTGCTGGCATCGGCCAGCACCAGCATGTCGCGGCCCGAGGAGCCGCCGGCCACATACTCAATACCGGACACGTTCATCGACATACCGCCGGTGCGGACCTCGATCGTCCCGGACTTGTAGGCATTGGTGACAATGTCGTAGCCGCTGCCGCCGATCAGCGTATCGACGAACGAAATGCCCATCGTGTTGCCGCCGGAACCCAGCGTGTAGACATCGTTCTTGGAGCCGTGGCCCAGGACGATCTCGTACCCAATGATCAGGGCCGTATTGCCGTTCAACGTGCCGACACTGGCCAGCAGGTCGAGCGCGCCGTTGCCGATGATCGTTTCAAACAGGCCGATGACGGTGGTGGTGCCGTTGCTATTAGTGGAGACCGAGACGTCATGGCCACTGTCGCCAATCAGCGATTCGATGAAGCTGATCGAAACGGTGTTGCCGGAGGTGCCGGACAGGGTGATGATTTCCGTGCCCGTGCTGGCGCCGATTAGGGTTTCCACGTTGCCGACGAGCATCGTGTTACCGAAGGACGACATCTTCAGGGCGTCTTGCCCCACGCTGCCGATGATGGTTTCGAGGTACTGCACGCCCAGTGTATTGCCGCCGGTGCTGCCCAGCGTGATCACTTCCTTGGGGGTGACGCTTTTGACGCCGTAAATATGGTCGATGTTGGTGACGGTCATCGTCTGACCGGCGCTGCTGAGCACAAGGCCTTGGGAGCCACCGACGCCTTTTACGAAGGAATAGACAGTGCCCGTCGAAAGGGTTACGTCCGCGCCGCCCGAAAGGGTCAGTGTACCGCCAGCAGCCATAATCGTCCCTCGCCCCGTAAAGCTGTGCCTACCCTATCTGAAAGGTGTAGGCACAGGTCCGGTCGACAGAGCTCGACCGGATGATAATTCATACTGAGGTATTACCCTATTGCGGCCGCTCCGGAAACATAAAAACCAGCACTGGAGCAGACTACAGGTATATCTTCGGGATACATGTCACAGCGTACGAAGAGATATCGGGCAGATGCCCTGCCGCCCGCAAACTATTCACCTACACAGGGGCGGGAGCAAAAGATAAATTTTAACCAAAATCCTCGACTTCTTCTTCTTAATATGAATTCGTTAATGTGTACTTGTTAACTTAGAAAATTACCCAACGCTAACAGCTTACCCCAAAAGGACAGGCGATGCCCAGGGGGCATAGGGGACCAGAGCGCGTAGCGTGCGGTCGGGTCGCACGAAGCTTCGTGCATGGTCATTCAGCAAGCTTGCCGTAAAGGAGAAGGTGCTGTTTGAGATCGCAAGTATATCCGCGGCGCAAAGAGCATGGAAGTCCTCAAGGAAGCCTGCGCCTTGTACGGGTGGAAGGCCAAGAAGGGCAGCATGTAAGGGCTTGTACCGGGCGAAAGCGGCAATCAGCTCGGGGTTGTCTGTCGCAATATAAAGTACGGGGTTGCTCAAGGTTGGCCAAAGCGCTTCCAACCATTCCAGATACCAGGCTTCCGGTGCGACCCAGAAAGGTCCCCAACCGAAATCGCCACGGCGCAGATGCACCGATATCACAGTTTCCCCTGTTTCCCGCAGCCGGGCCTGCGCTGCCTGGAAACTGTCGCGCCACCGCTGCCCTTGTGTGAAAATGCGACGGAAGGTGGCGGCATGTCGTGCCAGGGGGCCAGTATGGCCACAGAAATAGCCGTCAATATCATGTCCGGCCGCCTCCGGCCTTGCATCGGCAGACAGGCCGGCGGCCAAGCCAGCCTCCTCCTCCGACAGGCGTGGTAATGGCGAACCGGGAAGCGGGTCATCCAGATCGAACAGATGCCTGCCGACCCAGGGAGGCGTTTCCAGAGTCAAACCATGACGTTCGGCATAGAGGCGGGCCACGCCATATTGCAGGATCTGATTGCCGAAGCGACCGTTGCTCCCCAGCCTTGTCAGGGCCAGTCGCTGCGCCGGGCTGGCTGCGGCGGTACGGGCTATCGGTGGCGGACCCCATTGCCGTTCCAGCAGCAGCAGGGCACGGCGGGTAAAGGCCTCCCCAAAACCGGCATGGCAGGCGATGGCACGCTCCCAGGCGTCCAGCGCCTCGGGCTTACGGTCAAGCGCTTCCAGCGCTGCGGCCCGCGCGGCATGCGCGTCATAGTGGCCGGAAGACAGGCCGATGGCGCCATCGGCGACACTCAGTGCGGCCAGACCGTCACCCTTGTCCAGCAGCAGTCCGGCCCATTCTGTCTGATACTCGACCTGGGTGGGCGCGCTGGCGATTGCCTGACGCAGATGTTCCTCCGCCTCGTCCTTTTGCCCTAGCCGGCGCAGGGTTCGTGCCAGCAGAAAACGGGCATTCGCACTGCCGGGGGCCAGTTCCACGGCGCGGCGCAGATGGGGCAGGGCGGCCTGGGCATCGCCATCCTCCAGCAGGATCAGTCCCAGATTGACGCGGGCCGGAGCCAGGAGCGGCCGAAGCCCAACAGCACGGGCGAATGCTGATCGCGCCTCCGCCCGGCGTGCCAGGCGATGCGATGCCATGCCCAGCTCGAACCATCCCGTGTGCTGGTGTGGATCGATATCCGTCGCCTGACGTAGCAAGGCGTGGGCACCCGCATGGTCGCCCGCGGCAGTCCGTTCGCCGGCTAGATTGATAAGGGTCGTCGCAGTCCCGGTTCGGTTGCGCTCGTGGGTGTCGTGTCCTGCCGACAGCGCCTGCAACCGGCGGCGGACCAGGATTTCGATGGCCATGAAACGGCCATCGACCTGCGCCCCTTCTCCGGGTGCGCGACCGCTGACCATTTCGTCCTGCATCCGGTCCAGGACATTGCCGGGGCTCATCCGGTAGAAGACCGTCTTGATACCGATCTTCACGCCCTGCAACTGCTGTGTGATGGCGCGAGAATAGGCGACATCATCGGCGGTCGCGGGCCAGAACGGCGTTTCCTCCGGAAAGCCGCCGGTGCGAGCATGCGCCTCGCGGCGGATGCAGAGATTGCAGGGATATGTGCGGATCGACGCGTCGCGCCAGGCGGCGGATACCTGGCTGTCAATCCGGTCGAACAGCATATCGGTGCGCACATAATCCAACTGCGGATTGGCATCCAGCGCACCGGCTGTGACATGGAGATGCCGCTCCAGAAACATGTCGTCAGCGTCCAGAAACCAGAGATAGGGGCCCAGGGCCGCTGCAACGCCCGCATTGCGCGCGCGGCCGGCGCCCCGGTTCTGGTTGTTGGCTACCAGGGTCAGGCTTTGGTCGGGATGCGCCCGGCCCCAGGCACGGACGACATCCACCGTGTCGTCGGGGGAGCAATCGTCCACCACCACAATATGGACCTGCGCATCCTCGCGGCCTGACGCGCGGCGGTGATGGTCCAGTGCTGCAAGGATGCTGTCCAGGCTTTCCGCGATGGTGCTGGCGGCCTTGAAAGCGGGAATGACGACAGTTCCGATGACGCCATAGTGGCGGCGGTGGGTATCCAGCGCCGTGAGCGCTACGGCAATGCCGCTGTCAGCGGGGGCGGTGACGCCAGCCTTGGGCAGCATGGCGATGGCGTCACCATCCCGTCCCAGGATCAGCCAGACGGTGGCCAGCAGCCGGGCCAGATGGCCGGAGGGCGGGATGAACTGCGCCAGCCATTCCAGATGGGTCGCCGCCTCGTCGAAACGGCCGGGGTCCAGCAGCGCAGAGATCTGGTTCAGCGCCACATGCAGCATGGCCTCGGCCTGCCGCATGAAGGTATCCTGGTTTCCATGCAGGCGATAGGCCCGCCTGATCAGCCGCATCGCGCCCAACCCGTCGCCTGCATCACATAAATGCCCAGCGATGTGCTGAAGTGCCGTCACATCGGCGGGGTTGTCCGCCAGAAGGCAACGGCATTTCACCGGGTCCATTCGCATAGCCATGCCCATAACGATCTCGTCACGCATTCCATAGCAACCAAACTATGATAACAGGAACGAAAAGCTGAATGCCGTTGCGGTTCAAAAGGTCATGAGATTAGCCTTCCTCGACACAACATTCGGCGATTACACGCCGCAGACCATGCAGGCGGCCCCGTTGGGCGGTACGCAGTCTGCGGCTTGTTACCTGGCGCTCGCCCTCGCCCGTATGGGCGTGGATGTTACGCTGGTGAATGGTACGTCGGCGCCGGGCATGGTCGACGGTGTCATGTGCCGGCACCATGGTACCATGCCTGTTTCCGTGCTGGCGCGATTCGATGCGCTGGTGGTTATGGGGGGCTGTGACGGCGACAGCATACGCAATCTGCATGTAGCCAGTGATAGCAGGTGCCGACTGGTGCTGTGGACACAGCATGCTAGCGACCAGCCGGCGGTTGCCAACCTTGCCGATCCCGATACTGTCAACCGGTGGGATGCGTTTATTTTTGTCAGCCGGTGGCAGCGCGAGGATTATATCGGCCGTTTCCGGCTTCCCCGCCATCGCTGCCATATCATGCGCAACGCGCCGGCCCCTTGCTTTGCCGGGCTGTTCGCGCCTGAAGAGCGAATTATCGCCGCGAAGCCGTGGCCCCCCATCCTTGCCTATACGAGCACACCGTTTCGCGGGCTGGAAGTGCTGCTGGCCGCAATGCCCCTCGTCCGTGCTGCAATACCCGGGACAGGCCTGAAAGTACTTTCTTCGTTGGAAGCTTATCAGGTCCCGTTGGAACGTGATCCTTATACCGCCCTTTACGATCGCTGCCGGATAACGGAAGGGGTTGAGTATCTGGGCGGCGTTTCACAGCCGGTCCTGGCGGCGACATTGCGAGAGGTGGCTGCGCTGGCCTACCCCAACCGGTATGCCGAAACGTCCTGCATCAGCGTGATGGAGGCGATGGCAGCGGGTTGCCTGGTCGTATCCAGCCGGCTTGGGGCCCTTCCGGAAACCGGCGCCGGCTATGCCCGGCTGCTATCCGTGCCGCCTGATCCGGTCCTGCACGCGGCCCAATTCGCAGACGCCATTGTGGCTGAATTGAACCGTCACCATGCACAGTCCGACGGGTCTGAGCGGTACCTGCGCGCGCAGGTGCAGCACGCCGATGCGGAACAGGGCTGGAACCGGCAGGCCGCACGCTGGCTGTCCTTTTTGTCTGATAATGCCAGTTGGCAACCGCCAATCCAGGAGATCGCCGGCATTCTGGGTCAGCTGAAACGACCGGCGGCGGTGAATGATCATGACGCGATGGCCGATCTGTGTGCCCGCATCCTGTCGCTGGACCCCGCCCGTGCCGGTATCTGGCGCGTGCTGATGCAGATTCAGGCCGCGCAGGCGCGTCATGCCGACGCGCTGCTGTCGCTGGGCCGTGCTGGCCGACTGGAAGCGCCTGATCCCGCGGAATGGCAGGGCTGGATGCCCACCATGCTGGCGGGTGTGGCATCGGGTACAGATGGGACACCCCTATCGCTGCGTATCGCGGCGTTGCGCGCGGTGCGGCCCCTGTTGTCGGGCGAAGTGTTCTGGGCCGGTCAACTGACCATCGCTGCCCGGCAGCTGGCGTCCCAGGCCAGGGCGGCGAATGATGCGGTGGTAACGCTTTCAGCCTGCCTGCTGGTGGCGGAGATGGCGCCCGATGACACGGGCATCCGGTTGGCGGCCGCAATGGCCGCACAGGCCTTGGGCGATCATGCGTTGACCCTGGAACTGGCGGTGCAGGCTCTACGGATCGACAGTGCGGCCGTTCTGTCCTCTCGCCAGACGCGGGGGGTGTTGCACGGTTGGCTGGACGCGGCGGAACGTGCCTTGCTGACCGGCCTGGATGCGCTGGACGCAAATGTCGCTGCGCGGCTTTTCACTGCTATGGCCGTGGTCACCGGCGCCCTGGGCGGGGATGCCAGCCTCGCCCGGCAGGCCGCCCTGGCACACGAACCCCAGGCCCGCCGAGCCCTGCTACTGCGCATGGTTGCCGCGCGGCATCGTCTGGCGGGGCGGCGTGCGGATCAGGTGGAATTGCTGCGTCAGGCGGCCAGTTTTGGTCATGATCCAGGGGCCGGGCACCGGCTGGGGACGGCGCGAATGGCGTTGTCACAGCGGCTGCTGCTGGAAAATCTGGGCGCGATACTGACTGATGGCGCCAATGACCGGCTTGAAACCGGCTGGCAGGAACAGGCAGCTGCGCTGATTGGCCAGATCGAAGGGCTGCTTTATCTGGACGGTAATGATGAGAGCGAGCGATCGGCGATGTGGGCCACGCTGCGCGGCTATGATGCTTTCTTGTCCTGGTTCAAGGTTGCGGGACCCGGAATGCCGCCATTGCCTGCCCCGCCGCCGGGCGGACGAAAGCTTTATGACTGTTTCCAGTTCTACAATGAACTGGACCTGCTGGAGATCCGGCTGGCCGAACTGTCGCCTGTCGTCGATCATTTCGTGCTGGTGGAGGCCGCCTATACCCATGCGGGTACGCCAAAACCGCTTTATTACGCAGAGAACCGAGAAAGGTTCGCCCGCTATGCCGACAAAATCATCCATGTCGTGGTGGAGGATGATCCGGGCGGTTTCGCCTGGGTTCGGGAGGCTCATCAGCGTCAGGCGATCCTGCGCGGCCTGACCCAGGCTGGGCCCGCCGACATGGTGATCATCAGCGACGCCGACGAGATTCTGCGGCCCGAGATAGCGTCTCAACTGCGGTCGGTGGCTGCGGAAGGCCCGTCCCTGTTCGCACCACATCTGGATATCCATCTCTATTTCCTGAATCTGCGGTCACAGGAACCCTGGATTTCGGTGGCGGCAGCACCCTTCGACCTGGTCCGTCAGGTCGGGGCCAACAATATGCGCTATCTGGCCAAGCAGGGTATCGGGCAGACCATCCCGGCGGCGGGCTGGCATTTCACCTGGATGGGCGGGATTGAACGGTTCCTGGCCAAACTGGATGCCTTTGCCCACCGCGAAATGATCGACAGTTTCGGCAATGACGGGGATGTCAACCGCGCGCGGCTGGAGAAATTCTTCGCCACGGGCCGGTTTGAGGAAGGGGCCATCCCCGGCATGTGGACCGCTTTGCAGCGGGTCTCCATCGATGACAGCTTCCCGGCCACCCTTCGCGCCCGCCATGCGCAGTTTGCGGAAATGGGCTGGATTGCACCGGAGAGCGGCGCGTGACGGCCAGCGCCAATGACCTGATGGCCCAAGCGGTCGCCCTTCAGAATGCGGGGCAGCTGGTGCAGGCCGACGCCCTGTTCCGACGGGTGCTGGAACAGTGTCCGGAGGACCCAGACGTGCTGATGGCGCTGGGTGTGCTGTCGCTGCTGCGTGAGGATGCGGCTGGGGCGGTGCCGTTGCTGGCCCGTTCCCTGCGGCAACGCCATCACAATGCCGCCGGCTTCTCCAACCTGTGCGCGGCCTTGCGGGCGCTGGGCCGGCTGGAACAGGCCGAGGTGGCGGGCCGGGAAGCGGTGCTGATCGATCCCGGTCTGGATATGGCCCAGCATAATCTGGCCAGTGTCCTGCTGGACCGTGGTGACCATGAAGGCGCGTTGGAACCGTTGCGCTGCTACATCGCCCTGGTCCCTGATGCCAGCCTGCAGCGTTTCCTGCTGGCCACTTCCCTGATGGCGTTGGACCGGCATGCCGAAGCGGAGAGTATCTGGCGGGAATTGCTGCGCCTGACGCCGGAGGATGGAAGGGCCCACGCCAATCTGGGTGTCGTGCTGAAGAACCTGCGCCGTTACGCGGAAGCCATTGAGGCCTATCGCCGGGCGCTGGTGCTGATGCCCGATGAAGCGGCGGTGATGAGCAATATGGGCCTGTCGCTGTCGCAACTGGGTGACCGGGACGAAGAAGCCACGCGGTGGCTGCATCGGGCCATCCGGGTGAAGCCCCATTTCGCCGATGCCTGGCTGAACCTGGGTCTGGTGCTGCGCAACCAGAACCGGATCGAACAGGCGATGAAGTTCTGCCAGGGGGCGCTGGCCGCCGATCCCGACCATGCGGAGGCTCATACGCTACTGGCCACATGCCTTCTGCTGAAGGGGCGGATGCGCGACGGTTTTGCCGCCTATGAATGGCGGGTGCGCCTGCGCGATTTTCCGGCGCTACGGCGGGATTATATGTCGCCCGTCTGGACAGGGGGCGATCCCGCCGGCCTGACGCTGCTGGTCCATGATGAACAGGGCCTGGGTGATGGGATACAGTTCGCCCGATATGTGCCGCTGCTGTCCCGGCGGGGCGCGCGAGTGATCGTGGAATGTGCGCCGGCCCTGGTCCGGATATTCACGACCTTGGGGGGTGGCACCACCATCATCGCCCATGGCGCCCCTTTACCGCCCCACGATGCGCATGTCCCCCTGCTCAGCCTGCCGCATCTGCTGGGCCTGGAGGAGATGCCGGATGCCGTGCCCTATCTCACCGCAGAACCGGCACTAATGGCGGACTGGTCACGCCGACTATCGGACTTTAAGGGAGTGAAGGTCGGGCTGGTCTGGGCCGGCAATCCGGATTTCAAGGATGACCGCCGCCGCTCCCCCGGTCTATCGGCCTTGCTGCCCCTTCTGGAGGTGCCGGGTGTTTCCTTCTTCGCCTTGCAGAAGGGGGGAGGTCGGGCGGATCTGGAGACGCTGGGCGCGGGTCTGCGGCCGAACTTCACCGACCTGGGGCCGGAGATCACGGATTTTGCCGATACGGCTGGCATCATGACCAACCTTGATCTGGTCATCAGTTCCTGTACGGCGCCGCCGCATCTGGCGGGTGCATTGGGCCGGCCTGTCTGGACATTGCTGCCGCTCAATGCCGATTGGCGCTGGCGGGATCAGGGGGCTGCGACGCTATGGTATCCGCGCATGCGCCTGTTTCGGCAGGAGCGGGCGGGGGATTGGGCATCGGTCGTGACGTGTGTCCGCGACGCCCTTATCAATCTTGCGGCGGCACGATGAGGGTCTGTGGCGGCAGGCTGGCACAATGCCGTTCCCACATCAGGCGATAGGCCCGTTCCAGGTGCCGCGCGAAGGCGGGCGTGTCGAAAAGCGGCGCGGTATCGCGCACCCGCTCCAGATGTGCCTTCAGCTCATCAAGTCGTGCCCGGTCACGCTCTAGTGATAGGGCCAGTGCTTCATAGCCGGCAAGGTCATGGGTGATCAGTTCGGGTAGGCCGACCGCGTGCAGCAGGCTGGCCGCGACCCGTGCTGCGAAACCATCCCCTTGCCGCGTGACCACGGGCACCCCCATCCACAACGCGTCGGAGGTGGTGGTGTGGCCCGTGTAAGGAAAGCTGTCCAGGCAGAGATCAATGGCGCGGTAGCGGGCCAGATGCTGGGCTAGTGGGGCGGCGCCGACAAAGGTCAGCCGGCCCGGATCAACGCCCAGCCTGGTCGCTGCCGCGCGCAGATTGGCCGCCGCCGTACCGTTGGGATCATAGAGCATCAGGTGGGCATCAGGTGTGGCTTTCAGCACTCGCATCCAGCAGCCGAAAAGATCGGGCGTTATCTTCTGCGGTGCGTTAAGGGCGCCGAAGACGAAACCGTCCGGCGGCAGGCCCAGGCTGCCCCGGTCAATCATGGTATCGGGCCGGGGGCGGTTACGGTCATTGACCTGATAACAGCCGGGCAGAATGACCAGACGCTCATGATAGTAGGGCTGGTCAGCGGGGGGCGTCACCACAGAATCACCGACCAGATAGTCGACCGGGCCACCGCCCAGCGTGCCGGGATAGCCCAGATAGGCCACCTGCACCGTCGCCAACCGCCGTGACAGCAAGTCCAGCCGCGCCCCTGCCGTATAGCCCTTCAGATCGACAAGGATATCGATCCCTTGTTCAGCGGCCCATTCGGCAACCTGCCCGACATCGAGATCGCGCAGGATGTGAAAACCATCAACCGAACGGCGGATGCGCTGGCGTGCCGCACTGTCATCTTCCGTTCCGTAACAGCCGGCTAGGATACGGAACCGACTGCGGTCATGCTGTTCCAGCAGGCCAGTGATCAGATAGGCGGTGGCGTGTTCATGAAAATCAGCCGATAGATACGCCACGGTAAGGCGGTCATCATGGCGCTTGCGCGACAAGCTGGGGGGTGGGTCCCCGGCCACCTGCCACTGCCAGACCGTCTCGGCGGCCCGGCGTTGCCGGGCGGGGTCGATCCCGGCAATCTGCGTCAGCAGGGGCAGGACGATGCCACCCTGGTCGATGCAGACTTCCATAGACTGGCGGTCACGGTCGTAGTGCTGCCACTCAGCGGCCCGCAGGCGGCAGGCGAATGCCTCGCTCTGTGTCTGTTGCAACGATGGATCAAGGCGAAATGCCCGGTCGAAGGCAATCGCAGCCTGTGCCGGATCATTGCCGCGTAAAGCTAAGCCCAGCCCTCGCCAGGCCGCAGCCGATGTGGGTGCCAGCGCCAATGCCGAACGGAAATGTCGGGCTGCGGTCCCCGGTTGCTCCAGGCATAGCATGGCATGGCTGATGCGCCAGTCGAGGTTGTCCGGGGCCAGGCGGGTGGCACGTTGGAACAGACGGGTCGCCTCTGCCCGATGGCCCTGACGCTGCCGGATCATGGCCAGATTACCATTGGCATCGGCAAGGGCCGGGTCCAGCGTCAGAGTGGCTTGGAACAGCCCTGCCGCGGCCTCATCATCCCCCACCGCGGTGCGCACGACCGCTAGCAGGAAAAGCCCGCCCACATGGTAGGGCTGGCCGCGCAGGATATCGCGGCACAGAGACTCCGCCTCTGATAAGCTGCCCCGCCGGTAGGCATGCATCGCAGCCCGCAGGAAGTCGGTGGGTGAGGGGACGGGCAAGGTCACTTCGATCCTGGCAAACACGCGGTAGGGCCAGCATGGCGGGACCTGCCGGTATTGCCAAGTCGCTTGTCCATCCCTATTCCATGATGCCGCAGACAGGCGGGGAGCGTGGGCCGATGAACGAGGATGGCTTTCGCCAGGAAATGTCAGCAGGACAGGCGGCCCATGCCGCCGGCGATCTGCACCGGGCGATCACGCATTTTGTTGAGGCTGTCCGCCTGTCCCCGGCCCATCCCGTGGCCCTCTTCAACCTGGGCATTACGCTGGAGGATGCGGGACAGACCGGGGCGGCTCTGTCAGTGCAGGAGGAGGCACGCCGGCTGCGGCCTGATCATCCGCCGGGTCTGTTCCGCCTTGGTAGCCTGTTGATGAAATTAGGGCAGTTGGATAGGGCATTCCCGGTACTGACGCACTTGCTGGCCACCAAGCCGGATTTTCCCGACGCCGCTTTTCGCTGCGGCAACTTACTGATGGCACTGAACCGCCCGGCAGCGGCAGAACAAGCCTATCGCATCGCCCTGACGCTGGAACCAGAGCAGGGCGGTATCGCCAACAATCTGGCAGGTTCTTTACGCCGGCAAGGACGTGTCAGCGATGCTACCACATGGTATCGCCGCGCAGTGAGATGTGAACCTGGCACGCCGGAATACCATAAGAATCTGGGTGTCTGCCTGATCCAGCAGGGGCAATGGCAGGAGGGCTGGCCTCATTATGACCGGCGCTGCCATCAGGCCATGTGGCGCTGGCGGCGTGACGTGCCGGGTGTACCGCGGTGGGACGGTAGTTCGCTGATCGGCAAGCGCATTCTGGTGCATTTCGAACAAGGCCTTGGCGATACCCTGCAGTTCATCCGCTATATGGCGGTGCTGAAGGAGATGGGGGCATGGACACTCTTTGAATGTCAGCCCACCCTGCGTGACATTTTACGCGGGGTGGCGGGTATTGATGAACTGATCTGTCATGGTGATCCGTTGCCGGACGCCGATGTTCACGTCCCGCTGATGAGCCTGCCCGGCCTCTGCTGCTCCACCCCTGGGACTGTTCCCGGTGCATCGATGCCCTATCTGCATCTGCCCCGTGATCGGGTGGCCGCCTGGGCGTCTCGAATCGGAAACGATGGGATACGTGTCGGCATCAATTGGCAAGCCGCCGGTGCTGATCGCTCCATCCCGCTGTCGGCCTTCACGCCATTGGCCAGCGTGCCTGGTGTACGCTTGTTCAGCCTGCAGAAGGATGTAGGTCTTGAGCAGTTATCCGCATGGACTGGTCACGTGCCGATAACATGTTTTGAGGATTCGGAACGGCAACGAACCTATGGAAGCTTCGTTGACAGTGCCGCTATCATTGCCAATCTTGATCTGGTTGTCAGTTGCGACAGTGCCATGCTCCATGTGGCAGGTGCTATGGGCAAGCCAACCTTTCTGGCGCTGCCGTTCATTGGTGACTGGCGTTGGATGAATGATCCGGTGCGGACAGTGTGGTACGACTGCGTACGTATGTTCCGGGCCGATCCGCAGGGTGGATGGGTGGCCGTGATGAACCACATAGCCCAAGCGATAGTTGATGTTTCTACCCAAAAGATACGATTTGATCACAGGCAGAATTCATAAAATCATAAGATTTTTTGTTGAATGTGCACTATAGCTGGAATTTCGGTTATTGTGGCGCCAGGGTATGAAGTGCCTTTGGGTGGTTCGAGTTGTTGTTTAAATTCGGTTAATGATGTTGGGAGAGGAAGCATGAAGGGATATCTCCATCAGTCGGCTCTTGCAGCCCCGATTAAAGCTGCACTGCTGATGACTGTGGCAATTCCCGTCCTTTCATTCCCGGCGGCACACGCCGCGACGTGCACGGGGACCATTCTGTGCAATGGCGACTTTGAGATCGTGAGCACTGTCGGTGGCACGGATGCCGTGTCGTTTGGCAGTTGGAGCAGCACTGATCCGTCAGGTCTGCGCGCCGGCGTCGGTGCCGACGGCAAAGGAAACAGTGCGGAGTTTCTTTTCTCCAGCAACACGCTGTCTCAGTCCCTGACTACGGGTCTGGGCGACCGTTATCAGATCACATTCCAGTATAAGAGTGAGGGTGGTCAGGGCCTGAGTGCCTATTTCGGCGACGCCCGCATCTTCGATTATGTTGGTGACAGCGCCCCGCCCACCGGCTGGATCACCTACAGCTTCAATGTCCAGGCCTTCGGTAGCCAGACGATTCTGCGCTTCGTGGCCGACAGCCTGGGCGCCGCACAGAATATCGATAATGTTACGGTCACGCTGTGCCCGACCTGTACGCCGACCGCTGTTGGCAATCTTGGTGCCGTGATCGACCGTACCAAGGCGTTCTATACGACCGAGGACGCGGCGGGTGCTGGCAGCAATCTGTCGGGTACGCGTACGCTGACCTTCGACGGCGGCACCCTGCGCCCCGGCACGCCCGGCGCTCTGGGCAGCCAGGGGCAGCCTGTCACGCTGATGCTGAATGTCGGGTCCGCCGGCGGCACCCTGGACAATGCCGGGCAGAACATCGCCCTGACTGGACGTATCATCAATACGGCCTCATCTGCATCGCCCTTTACCCTGACCGGTGCCGGGCAGGGCACGATTTCCAGCCAGATCACCAATCTGGGCACGCTGGTGGTTGCCACCAGTGGCCGTACCCTGTTTTCCAGCGCCATCGATAATGCCGGTGGCAGCTTCGTGCTGCGCAATGGTGGACAGGCGAGCCTGACCGGCGGCCTGACCGGCGGTGCCGTGGTCGTGGAGAGTGGCCACCTTTCCGTCAACAGCGTGGTGACGGCCCCGGTTACGGTCGGTGCCCAGGGTACGTTGCGCGGCACCGGTCGGATTGCGGGTACGACAACCGTCGCCGGCACGTTGCGCCCCGGCAATTCTCCCGGCACCCTGACCTTCACCGGCCCTGTGACGCAGCAGACAGGCAGCTCGCTGGTGCTGGAGATCGATGGGGCGGGCACGGGCAACGGTGCTGGCAACTATTCCCGTGTCATTGTTACGGGGGCCGGCAATGCCTACACGATCAGCAGTGGCGTGACCCTGACGCCGGTTCTGCGCGGCCTGACCTATGCCGCCGGGGAAACGGCTGGTACCAACAGCTACAACCTGACCCTGGGGCAGCGTCTGACGGGCGTGATCCAGGCCGAAGGCGGCGTCACCGGCACCTTCGCCACGATCACGCAGCCAGTGGCGGGTCTGCCCACCGGTGGGCGCATCGTGGCGCTTTACAGTGCCAACAGCGTCGATCTTTATGTGGGAGCCGCATCCTATGCCGGTCTGGCCGGCCTGACCGGCAACCAGCGTGCAGCGGGTGCCGCCGTGGACGCGTTGGAAGCGTCGCGCAATCCGGCGGCGCAGCCGATCCTGAACGCGCTGATCCCGCTGGGTATTTCGGCGCTGCCATCGGCGGTGGGCGGCCTGTCGGGTGAATTCAACGCCAATCTTTCCCTGGCGGCGACCGATGTCAGTCGTGGCTTTGCCGATATGATCTCAACGCGCCAGGGTGGCCTGCACGAGGCTGGGCAGGGGTGGCAGGTCTGGGGCCGGGCCTTTGGCAACAAGGCGCGGACCAGCAGCGACGGCAACAATCCCGGCTTCCGCCACCGCATGGCGGGCGGCATTGCCGGTGCCGATATCGGTGTTGATAATGGTACCCGTGCCGGCATCGCCGTCGGCTATGCCGACAGCCGCGTGACAGGCCGTCAGGACAGTGGCCGTGCCTCCATCGACAGCTATCATGTCGGCGGCTATATGGGCTGGAGTCAGCAGGCGCTTTTCGTAGATGCGCAGGCCGGCGTCACCTTCAGCAATTATGAGACGGCCCGCACCATCACCACCGGCACCCAGGTGCGCAATGCCGGCAGCGATACCGATGGCCGCAGCATCGGTGCCGGCCTGGAGGCTGGTTATCGTCTTGATCTGGATGGCATCCAGCTTACGCCCAGTGCCTTCCTGCGCTATGACGGCAGCGATGTTGATGGATTCGCGGAACGGGGTGCCGATGCGTTCGGTCTGACCGTTGCCGATGACTCCCAGGCGGACCTGCGTGCCGGTATCGGCCTGCGGCTTGCGGCTCCGGTGGCGCTGGATAATGGCGGCACCCTGGTGCCTGAACTGTCGGCCCGCTGGGAACATGACCTGTCCACGCCCGGTAACAGCATCAGCCAGTCGCTGCTGGGCCAGGCCTTCATCGTCCAGGCGGCGGCCCCTGGCCGCGACACGGCGGTGCTGGGTGGTGGTCTGTCCATGGAAATTGCTGACAACATGCGGCTGTCTGCGCGCTATGATGCGGCGCTGAGCGATAACCGTACACAGCATGCCATGACAGCCCAGGTGCGTTTTGCCTGGTAACAGGGCAAGACCGTAAGAAGCAGGACCGACGTGACCGCGAAGAAGCGTAAAGCCGCCGCCCCCACAAAGCCGGCACCGGTCCCGGCTTCACCGCCACACCAGGCGCCGCCCAAGGCGAATGTGAAGACGTTGCCTGCCGGCAATGACGAGCAACTGCTGCGTACCGCAGAGGATATTGTGCGTGCCAATCCGCGTGACGGTGCGGCGTGGAGCACCATGGGCGTCGTTCTGCGGCGCATGGGCCGTCTGGAAGAGGCGGTGGTTTGTTATCACCGCGGTGTGGAGCATGACCCTAACAATGCGGGCAACTGGTCCAACCTTGGCAATCTGTTGACCGAACTGGGCCGCCACGCCGAGGCGGACGATGCCCATGCCAGGGCCCTGCGCCTGATGGACGACAATGGACAGTTGCTGTTCAACGCGTTGATCAGCAAGCGCAAGGCCACCGCCTTCCACGAGGCTCTGACGCTGATGGAGAAGGCGCTGGCAGCAGAGCCGCATTCGGCACAGTTGCGGTGGGAGCGGGCGCTGACCCTGTTGCAGGTCGGTGAATATGAGCAGGGCTTCAAGGATTACGAATATCGTCGTGGCATCGCCACATACCGCACCCGCCCAACGCCGGGCACCCCATGGGACGGCAGTGACCTGAAGGGCAAGCGTATCTTCCTGTCCACTGAACAGGGGTTTGGCGACACGCTGATGGCGGCCCGCTATGTACCCCTGGTCAAGGCGCGCGGCGGACGTATCCTGTTCGAATGCCATCCGGAGCTTCGCCGTGTGCTGGGTGGTTTGCCGGTCGACGAGTTTGTGCCGGCGGGACATGCCTTTCCTGATTTCGATGTCCAGGCCTCGCAGATGAGCCTGCCCTATCTCTGCGGTACGCGTTTCGACAGCGTGCCGCCGCCGGTGAAGCTGCATATTCCACCCGATGCGCGGGCCAAGGCGACACGGATTCTGGGTCCGGCAGAACCAGGCATCCTGCGCGTCGGGATCATCTGGTCGGGCCGCGTGACCTTTGCCGACAATGCCCGTCGGGCCAGCAATCTGAAGAACTTTCTGCAGTTCGGCACTGTATCTGGCGTGCGGCTTTATTCCCTGCAGAAAGGACCGCCAGAGGATCAGCTGGAAGAGATGGGCAGCCGCATGCTGGTAACCCCGCTGGGCCCGCATATCGATGATTTTGCCGATACGGCGGCCCTGTTGGAACAGCTGGATCTGCTGATCATGACCGACAGTTCCACGGCGCATCTGGCCGGCTCCCTGGGCACGCCGGTCTGGAATCTGGTACAGTTCATGCCGTATTGGGTTTATGGCGACCGTGGTGGGCGCACGCCTTGGTACCCGTCCATGCGTCTGTTCCGGCAAAAGGATGACCAGGATTGGGGTCCGGTCTTTGCCGAAGCCATGGACGCGTTGCGGGATCTTGCCTATTCCAGGCGCCTGACCGCCAAACCTTGCGGTACCTGAAAAGGGTGCGGTATCTGTCAGCCCGTGGGTCGGGTGAAGGGAGTTTTGTCATGGGCTACTACGACATGGTTGAGAGCAGCTGGCAGCTGAGCGACGCCGCCCAGGAATATGCGCAGAAGGCCGGTCGTGCCGTGGAGCCGGCGGAGTTCTGGGACAAGGTTTTCTCTCAGTCGCCGCTGGTCGATGCGGAGCGGACGCTGCGCGAAAGCCCGCAGCGTGACCGCATCTTCCTGAAGTCCCCTTATGGACTGCAGTATCGTCCCGCCCAGAAGGACTGGGTGCCCTTCCGGCATGGCGCGGTCGATCTGTCGAATGAAAACAACATCTGATCAGGTATTGGCCGGCGCGTTGGCAGACCACCGTGCCGGCTATCCCGAGCGAGCAGCCACGGTCTATCGCCGACTGCTGGCCGATGATCCTGGCAATCCCGATTTATTGCATCTGCTGGGCATTACTGAGCGGCAGGGGGGACGTCTGACACCGGCCATTGACCTGTTCCGTCAGGCCCTAAAACGCGCGCCACAGATGGTGGAAGCGCGGCTCAATCTGGCCAACGCCTTGGTGACGCAGGGCGATGCGGCGGGTGCGCGGACACAGTGGCATGCCAGTCTGGCGCTGGACCCGGCGCATGGGGTGGTGTGGCATTCCTTGGGCGCATCGGGGGCGGGGCATGGCGGGGCGGGGCGTGAAGGCGCCATCCGTTGCCTGCGCCGCGCGGCCCGGCTGCTTCCCGACAAGGCCGAGATCCATCATGACCTGGGTATCCTGCTGCGCCAGGATGACCGCATCGAGGAAGCCATCGCCTGTCAGCGTCAGGCATTGGCCCTGGAACCCGGCTTCCTGTCGGCCTGGATGAGCCTGGGCAATGCCCTGTTGGAGATGGGGGAGGTCGCGGCGGCGGCGCAGGCCCTGGAACGGGCAGCCAGCCTGTCTCCCGCGACACCGGAAATCTGGTTTAACCTGGGTAACCTGCACTACCGGTCCGCCGATCTGGTGGGTGCCCTGCGCTGCTACCGGCGTTCGGCACAGCTGGGGCTGGCGGCAGCGCGGTCCCGTGTGGTGGCCACCCTGTTCGATCAGGCGGAGGATGCGGCGGCAGAGGCGGCCTTGGCCGAATATTTGCCGCTGGAGGGCACGGATGTCTCCTCCATTCTGGAATATCTCTATGCCATTCTGATCCGTGGTGGCCGGGCGGCCCAGGCGCGGTTCCTGTTCACGCGGCTGGAAACGGTGCCCTTAGCGGGCCGCGTCTATCCGGTGGAATGCCGGACGGCGCTGTCTGCCCTGGATTTGCTGGAAGGCGATCCTAATGCTGCCGCCGCACGGCTGGAGCCCGTGCGGTCCGACAATTGCTGGATGTTCACCGTCCGCTCCCTGGCGGCACTGGAGCGTACACGACGGCAGCAGGGCTGGCGCTGGCAGCGGCCGCACAACCCTGATCCTGCCCGTCCGCGCCTATGCTCCACGACCTTGGGCAACCGGGGGCGCTTTGCCCATAATGTTCTGGAGTATGTGCTGCTGCGGCTTTACGCGGAAAAGCATGGCTGCGTGCTGGAGACGCCGAACTGGGTGGGGGGCGCCTATTTCGATCTGGACGATCCGGTGCCCAGCGGCCCGCTGCCGCCCTGGCCCTTTGCACGGCGTGTCCTGAACGGATCGGTCATGGGTACGTGGGGTGGGGAGCCCGTGCTGGACCGTGATGCCCTGTCTCCCCTGTTCCTCTTTGAGTATCCAGCCGCTTTTCGTGACCGGATACGGTCCTGGCTCCAGCCTCGCCCGCAATGGAGACCCTGGATCGACCCGCCGGTCGATGCCCTGCGCGCCGTTGGCCGCACGGTGGTCGCCATTCATATAAGGCGGGGTGACTTCCTTCAGTATGGCTATCCGATCACCGAGACACAGACCTATGTCGACTGGTTACGCGGCCTGTGGCCGACATTGGAAAAGCCGGTCCTGTATCTGGCCAGCGATGATATTCCCGCCGTCCGCGCAGCCTTCCGTGAGTTTCGACCTGTCACGCTCAATGATGCAGGACCCGCATGGCCGGGGTTGGAGTTCCTGCAGGATTTTCACGTTCTGACACAGGCTGACATCGTCGGCGTCAGTGCCGCCAGCGGCTTCAGCCAGTTGGCGGCCCGTCTGAATGCTTGTTCGCGTCTTCTTGTGGAACCGGACATGACGATGGGTGGGATCAAGCCATTCCAGGCTTGGGTGTAGCCTGACCTCATATTTGTGCGTATTCGGAAAAATTTTGACCGAATGTGCGCGAGCATGCTCCGCGCATGCACTATCCATCTGATCCGCTGACTGACGGCGCTGTCGTCCGCGCGCATCGGAGGAGCGATGGATAGCAAGATTACGCCGATTGATCGGGCCGCCCTGGTCCGCGACTTGACCAACCTTGGTATCGTCCAGGGTGATCTGGTCATGGTTCATGCGTCGCTCAAGGCTGTAGGGCCTGTCATAGGTGGGCCGGCGCAGGTTGTTGAGGCATTGCTGGAAGCCATCGGTCCGGCCGGTACGCTTCTGGCCTTTGTCTCCTGGGACCGTTCGCCCTATGAGGAGACATTGAACGGTCGGACCTTGTCACCCCGGGAGCGGGAGGATTGGCCGGCCTTTGATCCAACGCGTGCCGGAACCTATCCGGGTTTCGGGATGCTCAATGCCTTCATTGCCAGCCACCCAAACGCCTATCGCAGCGCCCATCCCGATGCCTCAATGGCATCAATCGGTCGATTGGCCCCTATGCTTGTCACGGAACATGAGTTGGGTCAGGCCTATGGTCCCGGATCACCACTTGAAAGATTCGTCGCTGCGGCAGGATGCGTCCTGCTGCTTGGGGCGCCGCTGGATGCCGTAACCGTCCTTCACTATGCCGAGGCGGTGGCCCGAATTCCCGGCAAGCGGCGCGTCCGCTACGAGATGCCAATTCTCGATGCTGGCGGCCGTAAGGTTTGGGTGCCGGTCGATGATTTCGATTCCAACGGCATTCTGGATTGTTATGCGGTTCCGGGTCAGTCCGATGCTGTTGAACGGATCGCCCGCGACTATCTGGGGGAGAAACGGCACCGTACCGGTCGGATTGGCAATGCGGACAGCTACCTGCTTTCCGCGCCAGATCTGGTCCGGTATGGCATTGACTGGCTGGAGAGACGTCATCCTTCTGTATAAAATTGCTCCAAGATCGAATTGCCTGATAAAACAAGAGATCGTTGCAAATAATATAACCAAGTATGATGAGTTATAAAGAACACTAATCCACAAAATATTCAGTGAAAAATATATCTATATTTGACTGTACCGATGAGCGCCGCTTCAAATGCGATGCGTCCGATGCAAAAGCGGTGCAGAAACAGATACGGAGAAGAACAGTGATTGGGCTCAGTGATCGAAACACAGCATTTCGAAACCTTATGTTGGCAGGTGTGTGTGCTGCTTGCGTGACCACTGCCGGCGCGCAGGAACAGGCCGCCGGTGAACCGCTGCAGCTGGAGGAAATTGTTGTCACCGGTTCGCGCATCGCCCGGCAGGACTATGTCTCCACCAGCCCTGTGACAACGGTGAATGCGGAGGCGTTTCGCCAGACGGGTGCGCTGACGCCGGAGAACTTCCTGAACACATTGCCACAGGTCAGCCCGGATGTGTCCTCCGGCTCCAATAATCCCGACAATAACGGTCGTGCGAATCTCAATCTGCGCGGCCTTGGGGCCAACCGTAATCTGGTTCTGCTGAATGGCCGTCGCGTCATTCCGGGCGACAATACCGGCGCGGTCGACGTCAATATCATTCCGACCGCCCTTATCGACCGTGTCGAGGTTATTTCGGGGGGCGCGTCCGCCGTTTACGGGGCCGACGCGGTAGCCGGTGTCGTCAACTTCATTCTGAAGGACGATTTCGAAGGCGCTCTGGCCGATATGCAGTACACGATTTCCGAGAAGGGCGACGGCAAGGAGAAGAGCGCCTATGCGGTTCTGGGCGGCAATTTCGGGAATGGCCGCGGCAATGCCGTCCTCAATATCGGATGGGCGGAACGTGACGAGATCGGCAAGGGCGAGCGCGATTTCTCTGACCAGGCCGGGAGCACAACCAGCTACTATCCAAGCGGCAGCTATGTTGCTTCGGGATTGAATCTGCCCAGCCAGGCAGCAATCGACAGCGTCTTTGCGCGTTACAATGTGGGGGCGGGGAAGGTTGCCCGCAATGGCACCCTGTCGTTTAATCCGGATCGTTCGCTGTTTGCGGTTGGTAGTTCGTCTGCGGCCTATGACGTTCAGAACTACAAGGGTCCCGACAGCGATATCGCGCAGGCATTCTATCCGAACTTCTTCAGCTACAATTTCGAACCTCAGAACAAGCTTATCCTGCCCCTGGAAAGGACGAGCGCGTCAGGTTTTGCCAATTACGAGGTCAATGATTGGGTGGAGGCATATGGACAGTTCCTGTATGCCAATTACAGCGCGACATCGTCGCTGGCCTCCAGCCCTGCGCCGACCGGTACAAACTCGGTGGATGCTGGAGCGGGTGTCTTCTTCTCTGTTCCTGTCAGCAATCCCTTTATTCCGGCGGATCTTCGGCAGATTCTTGCCTCGCGCACCGGTGATGATCCGACGCTTGCCGGTGTTGGCGCTTCGGAGGATTTCCGGGCCCGCAAACGCTTCAATGTCTTGGGGCCGCGTGTTGCCGAGAGCCGGTTCGATGTGTATCAGGTGCTGGGCGGCTTCAAGGGCCGGCTTCCCAATGGCTGGCGCTGGGACGTGTACGGGGCCAGCGGCAAGACCAGCATGACCGAAATTCAGCGTGGCAATGTCTCAGTTTCCGCAGTTGAACGGCTACTGGATGCGCAGGACGGTGGTGCTTCCTTGTGCCAGGGCGGCTTCAATATGTTCGGCAGCAACGATCTGTCGGTCGAATGCCAGCAGTATGTCGGTCGAACGGCCAAGAACCTGGAAACCTATGAGCAGGAGGTCGTGGAAGGCAGCCTCTCCGGCGATCTCTTCGAACTGCCTGCTGGCAATGTCGGCTTTGCCATCGGTGCCCTCTATTATTCGAACCGCTTTGACTTTGAGCCGGACAGCCTGCTCTCCTCCGGTGACGTGGCGGGCTTCAGCGCCCAGAACCCGCTGCATGGTGCGATCGACAATACCGACGTTTACGCTGAGCTGCTGATCCCCTTGGTGAAGGATCTGCCATTGGCGCAGTCTGTCAACTTCACCGGGGGCTTCCGCTACTCCGATCACAGTTCGGCTGGAACCTTCCCATCTTACAAGGGTGAGATGGACTGGCAGATGATTGATCAACTGCGCATGCGCGGCAGTTATCAGCGTGCGGTACGGGCACCGAACATATTTGAACTGTTCTCCCCTCAGGATGAGGACAATCCCGAGGTCGATGATCCTTGCAGTGTCAACAGCGCGCTGCGCCGTGGGCCCAACGCGGCGCAGGTCCGCCAGCTTTGCATCCAGCAAGGTATTCCCGCTGCGGTCATTGACAGCTATACCCAGTTCAATGCCCAGATTGATGCGCTGGCCGGTGGCAATCCGAATCTGCACGAAGAGAAAGCGGACACCTACACCATCGGTGCCGTTATTACGTCGCCGTTCGACAATAGCCTGTTCGAACGGTTCACCATGTCGGTGGATTATTACAATATCAGCATCAAGGGGGCGATCGACAGCCTGTCCCCGGATACGATACTGGGCGCCTGCTTCAATGCCGACGGGACAAACCCGACCTATGATGTCAACAGTGCCAGTTGCCGCCGGTTCGGTCGTTCGGGTGTTGGCGACATTGTCGGGCTTCTACAGATTGCTGAGAATCTCGGTTCCATTAAAACCAGCGGTATCGACACGCAGCTGGATTGGGGAACCGAGTTGCCGAACGGGCTGGGCGATGTCAGCCTCAACACCATCGTCACCTGGGTTGACAGCTATCGCATTCAGGAACTGAAGGGCCAGCCGTTCCTGGAATATATCGGTTCCATCGGCGATGATCCCGGTGATGCCCTGCCTGAATGGAAGGCGGCCATTACCGGGACCTATGTCTATGGTCCGGCCATGGCTCAGATGCGGGCGCGCTATATCGGAGCCATGCGCAACGAGAATGTCGTTGTCGATCCAACCTCCACCGACGGGGGCGTACCTGCCACTTGGTACTTCGATGCCTCCGCCAGCTGGCAGGTTACCGAGGAACTGTCGATCCGTGGTGGTGTTAACAACCTGTTCGACAAAAAGCCCCGGCTCTACACCGACAGTGTTGACAGCAACACCGACCCGTCAACCTATCACGTGATCGGTCGACGTTTCTTCGTCGGTGCCAGCGTGAAGTTCTAAAAGCGATCTGCCTCTGTCTGAACTGTCATCTGGGGTGCCGCTTCATCGCGGCACCCCCTTTTTTGTTGCTGCGGCCCTCCAAAAAGCCAGTCCTTTCGTGCTGACAATCGTCGCCCTGTGTGCGACCGCGGGATGATCCCGCAGTTAAAAGTGATCCTGATAACGGGTTGCTGAACCCGTCCCATGTTCGGAGAGTTTTCAAGATGAGGATGCGTGCGACGTTCGAGGTCACGTTCGACGTAGCCGACTTCGTAGAGGCAGGGAGCCATGAGGTGTTTCTGCGCGAGGTTCGGGACTCGTTGGCGACGCGATTTGATGAGGTGGAGTTCAGTATCCGTGAGCGCCGCCCCCGGGCCGAACGCCTGAACGAGATTTCAGGTTCTCCGCCACGTGTGTCGACAGGCAGGGTGAAGCGATATGCCAGCTAATCGCAATGATAAGGGGGCTCGCCGCAGTCTGCCGCTCGAACTGTTGGAGAGGCTTCGGGACCTGGATCGGGATGTTTCCCTCAAGGAAGCGCTGGCCCTGCTCTATGTCGCCGAGAATGACGGTATCAGCCTGAGCGAACTTCGCTGGATAATGCGGGACACGCCATCCACGGTATCACGCATCATTTGCCGTTTGGGGGCTGGCCTGGACGGGAAGGCCGGGTTGTATCTCATTGAGCAAAGTACTTGGGCGCATGATGCCAGGGTAAGGTGCCTGCACCTTACCCAGACAGCACAACTGTTGCTGGATAGCGTCTGGCAGCAGGCAGGAGCCAGCCTCTGGTGGAACGGCAACGATAGGCCGCCCAAAGTCGCCGACCGTTCAGCAGGCTGACAGCGTTCCATGTCTTGCGCCCGTTCAGACGCAAGTGCCACGACCCTTGGTCAGAAGCGCAGGAAGGCCCCGAGATCGCGGGCCGTGCCACGCAGGACCGGCAGGATTGTTCCGACTAAGGCTTCGTGCGGATATCGGATGGCCGCCACACCCAGGGCGGCCTCCACCTTGTTACCGGGACCAAAGATAGGCACGGCGATGGAGGTCAGGCCTTCTTCGAACTCGCTATCGGAGATCGAATAGCCGGTGGTGCGCACCTGCTCCAGCACATCGTCCAATGCTGCGCGGTCGGTGACCGTGCGGCTGGTATGGGCAACCAGATCGGCACCCGCTAGATGACGTTCCAGTTCGTCTGCCGGCAGGTGCGCAAGAATGCACCGCCCCAGCGAGGTGCAATAGGCCGGAATCCGGCTTCCCACCGACAGGGACGCAGAAACCATGCGCCGGCTGGCAGAGCGGGCGACGAATGTCACATACCCTTCGTCCAGGACGGCTATGGAACAGCTCTCATTTACCTGATTGCCGATCCGGTCCAGCGTCTCCTGTGCCATCGTGGCCAGCGAGTTGGACGACAGGTAGGCCTGGCCAAGGGCCAGCGTCTTGGGCAGCAGTTGGAATGACCGCCCCTCTGACCGCACATAGCCCAGCTTCTCCAGCGTGTTCACCAGCCGCGCGACCGATCCGCGTGAAAGGCCGGTAATACGGCTGATGTCGGAAATGCTGAGATGCTTGCGGGAGCCGGCGAAGGCCAGCAGCACGTTCAGCCCACGGGCCAGCGACACAACGAAATTCGGATCATCCTCATAGGTCTCTTGCAGTTCCTCCGGGGTGTTCCCCGGCGTGGCCCCAGCCTGGCGACGTGCCATCCCTGTCTTCTCCTTGTCGTACGGCTGCCAACGCCGCCGTGCCCGAAAGTGTCGGACGCCGTCGGTGGCGTCAACTGCCGCTGCTGCCGATCCAGTCTTAGCTGAACTTTTCGTTTGACAACAGGTCTGGTGTGATCAATCATTCGCATATCGGACAAACGTCCGCGCAGCGGACAAAATAAAGTCAGCTCAACAAGCAAGGCGACAGGGGAGGAGCGGGTTTCGGGACATCAGGTCCCCGGCCGTCTCCATACGGATTTCTGGTTCTCGTTATCGCGTGCCAGCGGCGGTCCCCCGTCGCGGCATGCCCATCCATGGCCGCCCGGCGGGTTCAGCCCGCGACAGAGGCTTGGCCGGACAGCGAATAGGGGGTTTCTTTGTCCTACATCGGTACGGATATCGGCGGCACTTTCACGGACCTGGTCCTGTTGTCGGACGATGGCGACATCCGCATCTTCAAGGCGTTGACGACGCCGGAGGATCGGACCAAAGGCGTGTTGAACGCCATGAATCTGGCAGCGGAGGCGCTGGGGATCGCGCCGGCGGAACTGGTCGCCCGGCTGCAATATTTCTCCCACGGCACCACGGCTGCCACCAATGCCTTCATCGAGCGCAAGGGCGCACGGACCGGTTTACTGACCACCCGCGGGTTCGAGGATACGCTGCGCATCCAGCGTGCGATGGGTGGCTGGGTCGGCATGGCGGCGCATGAAATCTCGCATTTCTCCGTCCGCCGTTTACCCGATCCCATAGTCCCCCGCGCCCTGACCGAAGGGATCGTGGAGCGCGTGGATTACAAGGGCGAGATCATCGTCCCGCTGGATGAAGATGCGGCCCGCGCCAGCATCCGCAAACTGGTGGCTGATGGCGTGGAATCCATCGCCATCAGCCTGCTCTGGTCCTTCCGCAACATGGCGCACGAACGCCGCTTGGCGGAACTGGTGGCGGAGGAAGCGCCCGGCGTCTTCGTCACCACCTCATCCTCGCTGGTGCCTATCATCGGTGAGTATGAACGGGCATCGACGACTGCTATCAACGCCTATCTGGGTCCCGTCATTCATCGCTATATCAATGGCTTGGAGCGTGCGATCCGCGGACACGGGTTCGAGGGGCCCATCTCAATCATGGAATCCGGCGGCGGCGTCCTGCCGGCATCGGAGGCGGCCTTCCAGGCGGCGAACCTGCTGACCTCGGGTCCCGCCGGCGGCGTGCTGGCGTCGCAGAAGCTGGGAGAACTGCTGGGCTTCCCCAATGTGCTGACGGCGGACATGGGCGGTACCAGCTTCGACGTGGGCCTGATCGTCAACGGCCAGCCGCTGCTGGAGACGGTGCGTGAGGAAGGGCGGTTCCATGTCGCCCTGCCATCGATCAAGGTCACGGCCATCGGTGCCGGTGGCGGGTCCATCGCCCGTGTCTGCGACGGTCACATGACGGTCGGTCCGGAGAGTGCGGGCTCCACCCCAGGTCCCGCCTGCTACGGTCGTGGCGGCGTTGAGCCGACCATCACCGACGCCGACGTGGTGCTGGGCATCATCGATCCCAAGTACTTCCTGGGCGGCAAGATGCGGCTGGATGTCGAGGCGGCGCACAAGGCGGTGCGCGAGCATGTGGCCGAACCGCTGGGCATGGGTGTGGCCGAAGCCGCCTCCGGTATTCGCGAGGTGGCCAACAACCAGATGGCCGATCTGCTGCGCCGCGTCACCCTGCGCGCCGGTTATGATCCGCGCGATTTCGTGCTGATGGCCTATGGCGGGGCGGGTGCCACCCATGCCCACCAGTTCGCCGAAGCCGCCGGCATCGCCACCATCATCGTCCCCAATACCGGCCCGGCCCATTCCGCCTATGGCACCGTCACCGGCGACCGCCATCGGTCCTTCTCGCTCGCCATCGGCCAGCATGCCCCGGCCCGGTTTCGCCGTGCGTCCGACCATGTCGATATCGCCAAGATCAATGACAGCCTGAACGGTCTGGCCGCCCGCTGTGTCGAGGCGCTGGGCGATGGTGTGACGATCAAGCGCTTCATCGGCATGCGCTTCCGCCAACAGGTACACGAGATCAGCGTGGCCGTGCCCGATGGTGCCCTGGATGCCGCCGGCATCGACGCCCTGGTCGACCGGTTCGAGGAACAGTATGAGCGGGTCTATGGCAAGAACACGGCCCTGCGCATTTCCGGCGTGGAATTCTCGGTGGTCCGGGTCGAAGGCACGTCGCCGGTGATCAAGCCGGTGCCGCGTAAGGTCGATGGCAGCAACCGCACCAACAAGCCCATCGATGCCCGGGAGGTATATTTCTACGGCAAGGGATTCCTGACCGCCGCCATCTACCGCAGCGAGGATATCGGCCCCGGCCAGCCTGTTGCCGGCCCCTGCATCATTGAGCGCCCGGACACCACCATCGTCGTCGGCCCCGCCCAGACAGCGGAGATGGAGCCCTACGGCAACATCATTATCCGCACGTCGCAGACCGTCTGACATCCAATTATTGGGGACCAAACCCATGGACGTTGTTTTCAATTACGAAACCCAGGATGTCGACCCGATCACCTTCGAGGTGATCCGCCACCGGCTCCTGTCCATCACCGACGAGCAGGCAGCTACCCTGGCCGCCGTTTCCGGCTCCACCCTGGTGAACGAGGCGACGGACTTCAATACCGGCCTCTACCGCGCCTTTGGCGAAGTGGTGACCATGGGTCGCACCGTTACTTTCCATGCCGCATCGCTGTCCTTGATGGTTAAGCATGTGATCGAGGATTGCGCGGAGAACCCGGGCATCAATCCCGGCGACATGTTCATCGTGAATCATCCACACAAGGGGGCGCTGCACTGCC